>JAFSSE010000015.1 GCA_017445755.1 Bacteroidales bacterium
ATCTCATATGCGGTTTGGTGGATTCGCCAGTCGATTCTACAGGCCCTTGCAGAGCAGTCCCGTATCGTGCGTCTCCCCTTGAACCAGGTCGGTTCCCTCAATAAAATCAACAAGGCCCTCTCGAAGTTCGAGCAGGAGAATGAGCGTCAGCCATCGAGCGAGGAGCTCTCCGAGATGATTGATGTCCCCAAGGACAAGATTTCCGATACTCTCAGGGTCTCCGGGCGCCATGTGTCCGTTGACGCCCCGTTCGTCGAAGGCGAGGACAATTCACTTCTGGACGTGCTTCCCAATGATGATTCTCCGAGCGCCGACAGGGGTCTTGTAAACGAATCCCTCAATACTGAGATAGAGCGTGCCCTTTCGACCCTTACCGACCGCGAACGCGAAATAGTGAAGTCCTTCTTCGGAATCGGCTGCCAGGAAATGACCCTCGAAGAGATCGGGGAGCGTTTCGGCCTTACCCGCGAGCGTGTCCGCCAGATTAAGGAGAAGGCAATCCGCCGCCTTAAGAGTCCGTCCCGGAGTAAACTTCTGAAGGACTATCTCGGATGAGCCCGGAACAGTTTCTCCAGCAGAAAGCTGCTGCGGCCGTAGCGGCCGTCTATGGCGCTGAACTCGCGCCCGATACCTTCCAGGTTGGGGTTACACGAAAGGAATTCACGGGGGACTATACCCTCGTGGTTTTTCCGCTTCTCAGAATTTCTCATGCAGCTCCGGAAGCGACCGGTGAGGCACTTGGCGCCTGGCTGGTTGCAAATGTTCCGGAGATTTCCGCCTACAATTCGGTAAAGGGTTTCCTGAATCTTTCATTCTCGTCCGTTTACTGGAACGAATCCCTCGCTTCAATCGCTTCCGACCCGGATTTCGGCCAGCTGCCTTCGACGGGGAAGAACGTAATGGTGGAGTTCTCTTCTCCAAATACCAACAAGCCGCTTCACCTCGGGCATATCCGTAACAATCTCCTTGGGGACTCGGTTTCCCGTCTTCTGAAGGCCGGTGGCAACAATGTCATCAAGGCGACCCTGGTCAATGACCGTGGGGTCCATATCTGCAAATCCATGCTCGCATGGAAAAAGTGCTTCAACGGGAAAACCCCTGAAAGCGAAGGAGTTAAGGGCGACCATCTGGTAGGTGACTGCTATGTCGCCTTCGATAAGCTTTATAAGCAGGAGGTGAAGGAACTCATGGACGGGGGAATGGACGAAGAGGAAGCCAAAAAGAAGGCCCCCTCCCTTGTCGAGGCCCATGAAATGCTCGTCAAATGGGAGAACGGGGACAAGGAAGTCCGTGACCTCTGGAACATGATGAACAGCTGGGTCTTCAAGGGCTTTGATGAGACCTACAGCGCCCTCGGCATCTCTTTCGACAAGGTTGACCGGGAGTCTGAGACCTACCTTCTCGGTAAGGAACTGGTGAAAAAGGGGCTTGAAAGCGGGGTCTTTGAGAAAGAGCCGGACGGATCCGTTTGGTGCGACCTGACCGCTGACGGACTCGACCGGAAGCTGGTGCTCCGCGGTGACGGGACCTCGGTTTATATAACCCAGGATCTTGGAACAGCGGAACGGCGCTTTTCCGAGTATCGCCTCGACTCCCATGTCTATGTCGTCGGCAATGAGCAGGATTATCATTTCCAGGTCCTGAAGCTGATCCTGAAAAAGCTTGGTTTCGCGTGGTCTGACCAGATTTACCATCTTTCATACGGTATGGTAGAGCTTCCGGAAGGGAAGATGAAATCCCGCGAAGGAACTGTCGTGGACGCGGATGACCTGATTGCCAAGATGTATGAGGAAGCGAAGGCGACCTCGGAGGAGAGCGGGAAACTGACTGACGTAAGCGCAGAGGAGAAGGAGAAGCTTTATCATATGATAGGGCTCGGTGCTCTTAAATACTTCATTATCAAGGTGGATCCGAAGAAGACCATGCTCTTTAACCCGAAGGAATCCATCGATTTCAATGGCAATACCGGTCCCTTTATCCAATATACCCATGCCAGGATCCGGTCGATTCTCCGGAAGGCCTCCGCTCAGAATCTGTCCTACGGGGTCTCGGATATCCGTCCGGAAACCGTCCCTTCAGCGAAGGAGGTCCGACTTGTAAAACTGCTCGGAATCTTCCCCCAGAAGGTTTCTGAGGCCGTTTCGGCCCTTTCGCCTGCAATCATGGCGAACTATTCCTATGATCTTGCGAAGGAGTTCAACCAGTATTACCACGACACCCCCATCCTTCGTGAGGAGGACCCTCTGATGCTCAGGTACCGCCTTGAGCTGATAGATGTGCTCTCGCGTGTCCTGAGAAAGGCCATGGCAATCCTCGGAATCGAGCTTCCGGAACGCATGTAGACTGGCTTTCGAGAGTAAATTCGAGGCATATTGGATATTTTTACATAAAAAAACTGCTTTTATTTTCCGGATTCAAAAAATTGTCTTAATATTGCAGCACAATTAAACAGAATTCCGATTTTATGACAGATACTAGAAAAAGACACGTAGTCAGCTACGAAAAGATGTCCGAGGAACTCAAAAAGGTCTTCCTGGAGAAGTACCCGAAGGGTTATAACGACTATCTCAACGACCTGGTGAAGTATCCGAAGCCCGACGGGACTTCTTTCTATGCAGTTACTCTGGAGATTCCGGACGCAATCTATCTTGTCAAAATAAACGTGAAGGAAGATGATATGGAAGACCTTGAGCGCTGGCTCGAAGGTGAGGAGGATGC
Organism: Bacteroidales bacterium; assembly: GCA_017445755.1. Classification (GTDB taxonomy): domain Bacteria; phylum Bacteroidota; class Bacteroidia; order Bacteroidales; family UBA932; genus Cryptobacteroides. The sequence goes on from JAFSSE010000015.1 coordinate 2,719, forward strand.
AAACAACGAGTCCGTAACCGGAAGTGCCGATTCGGTCGACACAGGAGGCGATACTCTTCCCGACGACAATATTTCCGACTATTCGGACGGCTCGGACGATTCCGGGGACTAATTGGGACCTATGCCGAAACGCAGCGCCGTAAAATATCTTTGGGGCCCGTCCAGGGCCCTTTTGCGTAAGGTGCCGGAGAAGAATATTCTTCCGTTTCTCGCCGTTGTCGTCGGGCTCTGCTGCGGCCTTGCCGCTGTCCTTTTGAAACTTGCCATCCATGGAATCCAGCAGGGTCTTTCTTCCATCGCTTCAGGCCATCTGTGGCTCTGGCTCATTTTCCCCGGAGCGGGGATGCTCCTGTCCCTCCTGCTTCTGAAATATGTAATCAAGTCCAATATCGGCCACGGGGTTACACGTGTCCTCGTCGCAGTCTCGAAGAATGAGTCCAGGATTGACTCCCACAATATCTGGTCATCCCTCGTTACCAGCGCCCTTACAATTGGCTTTGGCGGATCCGTCGGTGCCGAGGCCCCGATTGTCTATACCGGAGCCGCCATCGGATCGAACCTCGGCAGGTATATGGGACTGTCCTACAGGAACATAACGATTCTTCTCGGCTGCGGCGCGGCCGGCGCTGTCGCGGGTATTTTCAATGCCCCTCTGGCCGGGGTGCTCTTCACCCTTGAAATCCTCCTTTTCAACATCTCGATGTCGTCAATCCTGCCGCTGCTGCTTTCTACGGTGTCGGCAACCCTGGTTTCATATATCTGTCTCGGCCAGAATCCGATGTTCCCGTGCACCCTCGCAAGCTTTGCGATGCGGAATATCCCGTTCTACCTTGTCCTCGGAGTGTTCTGCGGGCTTTGCTCTCTGTATTTTCTCCGGGTGACCCTCTCTATGGAGGACCATCTTTCAAAGGTCGGGAGTCCCTGTCTTCGCTGGGCGATATGTGCATTGGCCCTTGGCATCCTGATTTTCCTTTTCCCGCCCCTTCTTGGCGAAGGATATTCATCCCTGGATCCGCTCCTGAACGGGGGGGACCTCTCTTTCGAAGGCCGTACGGTCCTGTCATTTTTCATGCACCGGAAGTGGTCTGTGCCCGTTTTCTTCTCCCTTATCCTGCTCCTTAAAGTCTTTGCCATGACCTTCACCAACGCCGGTGGCGGTGTCGGCGGAACCTTCGGACCGACGCTTTTCGTCGGTGCCATAGCCGGCTTTGTCATGGCCTCGACGGTGAACCTTATCAGCCCCGGAGCAATTCCGACGGCGAATTTTGTCCTTGTCGGCATGGCCGGACTCATGGCCGGGGTCATGCAGGCGCCCATGACGGCGGTCTTCCTGATTGCGGAGATTACCGGAGGTTATGACCTTCTGCTGCCCCTTCTGGTGACATCCGCGATCTCATATGGCTTCACCCGCCTGTTTGAGAAGTATTCGATTTATACCAAGCGGATTGCCCAGACCGGGGAACTTCTGACCCATGATTCAGACCAGGCGGTTCTGACCCTCCTGAAGGTCGGAAACCTTGTCGAGAATGATTTTATTCCGGTCAGGATTGACGCTCCGATGAGAGAACTCATAGATGCGGTCTCACAGTCCAAAAGGAACATTTTCCCGGTCCTCGATTCGAAGGGCCGTTTCCAGGGCTATGTTTCCCTTGAGGATATCCGGAAGGACATGTTCGATTCGTCCCTTTACGACAAGCGCCATGTCTTCAATTATGTCTGTTCAGCCCCTGCGTATGTTTACGAGAATGAGGGGATGGAAGAGGTCATGCGAAAATTCGAGACCACAGGTGCATGGAACCTGCCTGTCGTGACAGCGGACAGGGTTTATCTCGGTTTCGTCTCAAAGTCCAAGATTTTTAACGCCTACAGGGAGGAACTTCGGGACTTCTCCCAGGATTGACAGATCATGAAAGAAATCTATATCAATTACATTTCCTCTCTTCTGCAGGTAAAACCCTGGCAGGTTGAAAATTGTTCCGCCCTTCTCGCGGATGGTTGTACAATTCCTTTCATCAGCCGTTACCGCAAGGAACGAACCGGCGGATTGGACGATGTCTCTGTCGCCGAGGTAAAGCATTGGTGTGATGTTTTCGACGCGATGGAAAAGAGAAAGGCGTCGATTCTTTCAACTGTCCAGGAGCAGGGGAAACTGACTCCTGAACTCCGTTCCAGGATTGAGGGGAGCGTTTCCCCGACGGAGCTTGAGGATCTGTATCTGCCGTATCGTCCTAAACGTAAAACCCGGGCGACGGTTGCTGTGACAAAGGGGCTGGAGCCGCTTGCAGATGCGATCTGGTCCGGAAAGACGGCCAATCCCTCCCGCGAGGCGGAAAAGTATGTAAAGGGAGAAGTCGCATCTGTCGAGGAGGCCATTTCGGGAGCCAGGGACATTATCGCCGAGCGCCTCGGGGAAACTGCGACAATCCGAGAGAATCTTCGCGGAGTATTCCGCACCCGGAGGGTCCTTTCGAAGGTTACAAAGCAGGGAGAAAGCGCTCCGGAGGCATCGAAGTATCGTTCTTATTTCAATTTTTCGATGCCCGTTCGGAGTATTCCGGCCCATAACCTCCTCGCCCTTCTCCGTGCGGAGAAGGAAGGGTGGCTGAAATTGTCCATTGATGCCGATCCGGAGCGTTGTGCACGTAAAATATATGACGATTATGGCCGCTCAGTAGGCTTCCCGCCTGCAGCTTCCGGAGCGATTGTCCGTGAAGCCGCGGAAGACTCCTACAAGCGTCTTCTGGAATCCTCCATTACGGGTGAAGTGCTCCGGGAAGCGAAGGAAAAGGCCGACATTGAGTCCGTCCGCATCTTCGGGGAGAACCTTCGCCAGCTTCTTCTTGCCGCCCCTCTCGGGGGAAAGAGGGTGATGGCCCTGGACCCCGGTTTCAGAACCGGCTGCAAGGTCGTCTGCCTCGATGCCCAGGGAAATCTTCTCCACTATGAGACAATCTTTCCCCATCCTCCGGTTGCAAAGAAAATCCAGGCGATTACCGCAATTATGTCCATGGTGGAAGAATTTGATATAGAGGCGATTGCGATAGGGAATGGGACGGCAGGACGGGAGACCGAAGAGTTTGTCCGGAAGGTTGGGCTTCCGGATTCTGTCCGCGTATTTTCAGTTAGCGAAGACGGGGCGTCGGTCTATTCGGCCTCGGATATAGCGAGGGAGGAGTTCCCCGAGTACGACGTTACTGTCCGCGGAGCCGTATCAATCGGACGCCGCCTTATGGACCCCCTTGCGGAACTCGTGAAGATTGATCCGCGTTCTCTCGGTATCGGGCAGTATCAGCACGACGTCGATCAGGGCCTTCTCCGGGAGCAGCTCGACAATACGGTTTCATCGTGCGTGAATTGTGTCGGCGTAAACCTCAATACCTCAAGTCCTTACCTACTAAGATATGTTTCCGGAATAGGGCCGGCCCTTGCCGGAGCGATTGTGGAGTGGAGAAAGGTCCATGGCGCCTTCACCGACCGGAACCAGCTTAAGGATGTTCCGCGCCTTGGGGCCAAGGCCTTCGAGCAGTGCGCAGGATTCCTTCGTATCCGCGGCGGTAATAACCCACTGGACTGCAGTGCCGTCCATCCGGAGGCGTATCCGGTCGTGGACAGGATGGCCGCCGACCTCGGCGTCTCGGTCAGGGACCTTGTAGGGAACGCTGAACTCTGCGGGAAGATCCGTCCCGAGGACTATGCAGACGACCGTTTCGGCCTTCCCACCGTACGGGATATCCTGAAGGAACTTCAGAGGCCCGGACTTGATCCGAGGGATACCGCCGAGGAATTCTCATTCTCGGACGATGTCCATGATATTGAGGACCTTAAGCCCGGTATGGAACTTCCCGGGATAGTTACCAATCTGACCGCTTTCGGGGCTTTTGTGGATATTGGACTCCATGACAACGGTCTGATTCATGCTTCCCAGATGGGCGTCAAGGGGATGGCAGTGCCTTCCAGGGTACTGAAACTCCATCAGAAAATCCGGGTTTCAGTAATAAGTGTCGATACGGAGAGAAACCGTATCTCGCTACGCCTTCTAAAATAAATCCGTATTTTTGCAGCATGGCTAAGAATAAGTACAAGGTTTATTTTTATTCCCTCATTGCCATTACGCTGTGGGGACTTTCCTATATCTGGTGCGACCAGCTGCTGGGGCAGGGAATCCGGGTCGAGTATTTCGTTTTTGTCCGGACAATGTCGGCGGGAATAATCCTCGCGGTTTTTAACCTCTCTATCGGGAAGAACCTTGCTGTCCGTCGCCGGGATGTGCCGAAATTCGCCCTTCTGGCTTTCTTTGAGCCCTTTGTATATTTCATCTGTGAAACCTATGGAATCGGTCTGACCGAATCCCCGACATACAGCGCCCTTATCATTGCCTCCACTCCGATTGTCGCCACTGCGGCCGGAATCTTCTTTTTCAAGGAGAAACTCAAGGCGGTCAATTTCATCGGAATAGCCATCTGCCTTGTCGGGCTTGTGCTCGTGACGATCTCTGCGGACAAGGTAGGGGACAAGTTCATTCTCGGCGCCATACTGCTTTGCATCGCAGTTTTCGCCGAAGTCGGTCATGCCACGGTTACAAAGAAGCTGTCCTTCCAGTATGATCCGCTGATTATCGTGATGTACCAGTTCGTAATTGGGACAGCGTACCTTTTCCCGATATTCCTGACCCGCGGACTGGGTGGCTTTTCACCCGGACTTTATCTCAGCTGGAGTGTCTGGCGCCCGATTCTCTGCCTCGCCATCCTTTGTTCCAGCTTGTCCTTCTCTCTTTGGGTTACTTCCATTAAGGAGCTGGGCGTAGCGAAGTCCAGCATATTCCAGGCGATGATTCCGGTGGTTACCGCCATTGCGGGAATTATCCTTGGGTCTGAAAAAATGACCGCGATGCAGTGGTGTGGCATAGCGGTCGCAATCGCAGGTCTTCTTCTGACCCAGTATGCAGGACGGAAAAAGGGTTAATTCTTTCTCTTGAATTTTCTGAATTTCAGCTTCAGGACGCCCCAGAAGGCCTCTCCGAAGATACCTCCACTCATTTTCGACGTCCCCAGCTGGCGGTTGATGAAAATTATGGGGACCTCCTTTACCTTGAATCCGAGTCGGTAGGCGGTGTATTTCATTTCAATCTGGAAGCCGTAACCCTTCATCCTCACGTCGTCGAGGTCTATCGTCTCCAGAACCTTCCTGGAATAGCAGACAAAGCCGGCGGTCGTATCGTAAATTTTCAGGTTGAGTACCCCACGGACATAAACGGAGGCAAAATAGGACATTACAATTCTTCCGATCGGCCAGTCTACGACACTGACTCCGTGGCAGTAGCGGGACCCGATAGAGAAGTCCGCACCGTCGGTCGCACAGGCCTCATAGAGCCGGATAAGGTCGTCGGGATTGTGTGAGAAATCCGCATCCATCTCGAAGATGTAGTCGTATCCGTGGTCAATTGACCAGCGGAAGCCGGTCAGATACGCGGTCCCAAGTCCGAGTTTTCCCTCTCTCTCGATAAGGAAAAGCCGGTCCGGAAAGTCTTTTTGGAGGGATTTTACGATGTCTGCCGTTCCGTCGGGAGAGCCGTCGTCGATTACGAGAATGTGGAAACCGCCGGCGAGGGAGAAGACCTTCCGGGTAATGGCTTCAATATTCTCTTTCTCGTTGTAAGTCGGAATTATAACTATTTTACTGTGCATTGTCCAATTGTTTTAACATTTCGGCCACAGCTGCCTCGAGCTGCCTGTCTTCTCCTCTCAAAACTGATGCCGGATCGTTATAGACTTCGATATCCGGTTCAACCTGGAAGTTCTCAATATAACGTCCATCCTTTACGCTCCAGTTTCCGACCTGGGGGATGCCGAAGACGAGGGTCGGGTCAACCTGACGCTCCCACCAGACTGCGGTCATGGTCCCGGGAACCGGGGCTCCGATCAGTTTGCCTATACCGAGGGCACGGTAGGCGAAGGGGAAGCCGCAGGCATCGGAGTAGTTGTCCTCTCCGATAAGTACACAGGAGGGTTTTGTCCATTTGTTGAAGGGCTCATGTCCGATATACTGGCCCCTGGGGGTGAAAAGGCAGTATTCCTTGCCGCCGAGGAAGGTCACGAGGTCGTCATGGAGCCAGCCACCGCCGTTGTGGCGTGTATCGACGATAAGGGCTTCACAGGTGCGGTATTTTCCGAGTGCCTTGGAATAAAGCTCGCGGAAGCTGGGGGAGTCCATCCCTTCAATGTGGACATAGCCGACCCGGCCGCCGGAGAGTTCCTTGACCTTCTCCTCACGGATGCGTACCCATCTCTTGTATAGGATGTCGGCATCGCTTCGGGACGGCTTGACAAAGAGGGTCTTATCCTTCTTGCCGGTCTTGATTTTCAAAAGGGTCTGCTTTCCGACCCTTTCCGAGAGAAGTGCATAAGCATTGTCTCCCGCCTTGATTTCATGGCCCTCAATCGCCGTTATAACATCTCCAGCGGCAATTTCGGCATCGGCGTTGTTCAGTACACCGCCCGGGAGAACCTCCCGGATTTTCAGCCCGTCGCCCTGCCAGGTCTCGTCGTAAATGACTCCGAGATAGCCGAGGTTCCGGCGGCTGGTCGGGTAATAGCGAGCTCCGGTATGGGAACCGTTGAGTTCGCCGAGCATTTCGGAGAGTAAATCCTGGAAGTCGAAGTTGTTGTCGATATAGGGGAGGAAGGAGGCGTAGTTGTCATGGTAATAATTCCAGTCAATGCCATGGAGGTCTTCCCTGTAGAACTTTTCCTTGACCTGTTTCCAGCAGTGTTCAAAGATATAGGCCCTCTCTGCCGCCGGCTTGTGTTCGAATTCGCCCGAGAAAACGACCGGATCCGCTTTTTCGCTTGCCGTAGAGATCCTTGTGATTCCCTGGCCGCTGAACAGGAAAATGTACTTTCCGTCGGCCGAGGGCACTATTCCTCCGTAAACCCCTTTCTTTGCGACCTTGATGTCACCCTTCTGGATATCCCTGACGCAGAGGTCATAGGATCTCTCGAGACGCTGGGTGTAGTAGAGTTTCTTCCCGTCGGGGGTAAGGTAGAAGGAACCTATCATGTTGGAATGGGGGGTCAGGCGGCGGATGCGGCTCTCCCGAGGACCGAGTTCCAACTCGATCTTTTCGGGTTTCTTCTTTGACGCGGTATCCTTTTTCTCCTTGTCGGCGTCCTTTTTCTTGTCGTCTCCGGAAAGGAGTTTCGCGATTTCCTCCTCTTCCTTACTCAGGGCGAAGTTATTCATGGCCTTACCCTCGAAGAACATGATATAGATATCACCTTCTGAACCCCAGCTGCCGTGGCTCCTATAGCCGTTTTTGTCGGATTCCCAGACCATTGCCCGGCCCCCGAGCGCCCACTGGAAGTTCCCGTCGGAGTAGCCGCTTTCGGTAAGGTTCGTGATCTTTCCGGTCTCAACTTCAATGAGGGCGATGTCTTCGTTGTTCCAGCCGCCGTTTTCCTGCCAGTTGCAGAGGATATAGCGGGAATCGGGACTCCATTCGAATCCCTGGTCTCCGTCTGAGTATGAGTAATTTACGTTTTTGAACAGGGATTTTTCCTTCCCTGATTTAATGTTCTTTACAACCAGCTCGGTCCGGTTGCGGTAGTATGCCACCATCTTCCCGTCAGGGGAGACATCCGGCTGGAAGCAGGTCTCACCCGGAGTGCTGACCTCGGTCTCCTCGAAAGAGGCGGCGTAGGTAAAGAGTTTGTCCTTCTTGTCGGTGAGGGCGATTTTCCGGATTCCCCAGCATCCGTTGCGCTCAGCTGAGAAGTAGATTTCACGGCCGTCAGAACTGAATTCGACGTTCCTTTCCTGCTCCGGCGTATTTGTCAGCCGCCGGGTTGTGGCATAATCGACGGAGGTGACATAGACGTCTCCTCGAAGGATGAGGGCAATCTCTTTGCCGTCGGGGGAGACTGCCATGGAAGAGGCGTTCCTGAGGTCCATCCTTATGGTCTCTTTCTCGGAAGCGTCGCGGAAAACCTTGATATCCAGTTTCTTCGGCTCTGCTCCTTCCTTAAGTGTATAGAGGGCTCCGTTAAAAGAGTAGGCGAGGGTTCCGTCATTGGAGGAGGAGAGGAAGCGTACCGGATCCTTTTCTGCGAAGGTAAGCTGGACGGCTTTTCCCGGATCGGAGAGCGAACTCCGATAAACGTTGGAGGTCTTTCCGTCCCTCTCGCTGAGGAAATAGAAGGTATTTCCGTCGGCCGCAAAAACCGGGTTCCGGTCTTCTCCGGCGAAGGTCGTGACCTTTGTGAACACGGCGTTCCCGTCGATCCTGCCTTCCGCCGGGACGCAGGTCCAGAGGTCCCTCGTCACAGCCGAAACATGGTGCTTCCGGAGAGGATCTTCGTATCCCTTGTAGTCTTCATATAGAATGGTCCCATTCTTATTGACGCTCATGGCGGAGAATGTCATGGAGGTCACCAGGACGGGGACTTTTCCCTCCAGGTTGGTTTCGAAAAGCTGGGGCGCGCGGCTCTGGGGATAACCGTCATAGTTGCCTCCGATGCGGTCCTGGTCCATCCAGGTGAACCAGATTCGGCCGTCCGGGAGGATGACGAGAGGGGTTTCATTGCCGGGAAGGGAGGTCAGCCGTTTCGGAAGTCCGCCTTCTTTCGGGATGGAATAGATATCCTTGGAGTCTTCCCTCCAGGAGGTGAATACAATTGCATTCCCGTCCGGAGTCCATTTCGGCTCGGAGTCATAGGCGGTATTTGAGGTGAGCTGACGGGCGGTTCCTCCGTCTGAGGAGACCGTATAGATGTCGCCTTTGTAACTGAAGGCGAGGGTTTTGCCGTCAGGGGAAATTTCATTCTGACGAAGCCAGGAAGCGTTTTCCTGGGCGCTCACCAGGCCCGCTGTAATGAGAAGGGCCGCTGCGATGGTGGAGATGACTTTCATGTAAATACACATTTTCTATAATTCTGCTAAATATACGGATTATTTTTTAACTTTGCGAAAACTATATTGAGAATATGAAAAGAATAGACTGTTTTATCCCCTATGAGGATGATATCCAGGTGGCCCGTACCCTCGAATCCCTTGGCCGGGAAGAGAGTATTTCGAAGGTCGTTCTGGTCAGGGAATCCATGAAGGCGACCCCGACCCTCCGCTATATCGCCAGTGAAGCGTCCTCAGACTATACTCTGATTTACACCAAACATACTGACCTCAGTTTCGGGCTCTATGCCCTCGACCGTATGCTCGCTATCGCGGACGATACCGGTGCGGCCATGGTTTATGCCGATCATTTCAATGAGAAAGACGGCGTACGCGCTTTTGCGCCAGTGATTGATTACCAGATGGGTTCCCTTCGCGACGATTTCGATTTCGGCTCGGTCCTGCTTTACAGGACATCCTCCCTTAAGGAGGCGGTCGAAAGGATGGACGTCAATTATGAATTCGCCGCCCTGTATGACCTCCGGTTGAAAGTTTCCCAGAAGGGCGCCCTGGAGCATATCAACGAGTATCTCTACTACGAAATTGAAAATGATACCAGAAAGTCCGGGGAAAAGCTCTTCGACTATGTGGACCCGAAGAACCGCGGAGTCCAGATTGAGATGGAAAAGGCCGTTACAGAGCATCTGAAGGCAGTTGGCGGCTATCTGGAGCCCGTTTTCAAGCCGGTTTCCTTCGATAACGACGGCACCTTTGAATATGAGGCCTCGGTGGTAATTCCCTGCAAGAACCGGGTACAGTCAATCGGGGATGCGATCCGCTCTGCCCTGAACCAGAAAACCTCCTTCCCGTACAATGTAATAGTCGTCGACGACAATTCCGACGACGGTACGGTCGATGTCATTAAGAGTTTCCTTGGCGACCCCAAGCTCGTTTATGTGGCCCAGGACAAGACTTACCATGCTATCGGTGGCAACTGGAACGTCGCTCTCCATCATCCGAAGTGCGGCCGCTTTGCCCTTCAGCTCGATTCGGACGACATGTACAGCGACGAGAATACTGTCCAGAAGTTCGTGGACGCCTTCTATGAGCAGAAGTGTGCGATGGTGGTTGGAACTTACCAACTAACTGATTTCCAGCTTAATCCTCTCCCTCCGGGAAAGATTGACCACCGGGAGTGGACTCCGGAGAACGGCCGCAACAACGCCCTCCGTATCAACGGACTCGGGGCTCCGAGGGGCTTCTATGTCCCGCTTCTGAGGACTCTGAATTTTCCTACTACAAAGTACGGGGAGGACTATGCAGTCGGCCTTCGCGTCAGCCGCGAATACCAGATTGGCCGCATTTATGACGTTATGTACAACTGCCGCCGCTGGGAGCACAATTCCGATGCGGCCCTGGATATCGACAAGGTCAATGCCAACAACCTTTATAAGGACCGTATCCGTACCTGGGAGCTCAAGGCGAGGATTGCGATGAACGCCCGCTAGAGGACGCCTATTTCCTCCAGATGGCGGCTGAGGGCGCGCTCAAGGCGCCTTTCCGCATGCTTATGGGCACCGGCGAGATTCTTTGTCTCGATCCGGTGTCCTTTCATTTTATACAGTTCAATGAAGGCGCAGTTTCCTTTCTTGTCGAACCAGGCGACATAGGTCCAGTTCCGGTCCCTTACGGAGTAACCGGTATATTTTACATTCTTTCCCTCCTGCTTTATTGTATGGGGAATCTGAGAGAAGGCGTAGTTTCTACGGAACAAATTCACCTTAAAGAGGTTATGTCCGCTTACTCCGGAAGGAATCTCTATTCCGCAGAGCTCGCATACAGTCGGGAATATGCCGGCAAACTCGCTGACCCGTTTTTCAACCCTGCCTTTCTTCTGGAAGGGTTGCTTGATAATGAGGGGAGCCCTGCAGGCCTGTTCAAAATTGGTCGATTTGCACCAGAGACGCTGCTCCCCGAGGTGGTAACCATGGTCTCCGAGAATGACGATGACGGTTTTGTCCCATAGTCCGAGCTTACGGAGTTCACCGAGTACAATCCCGATATTGTCGTCGGTGAAGGAGGCGGCTGCATAATAGGCCCTTTTCAGCTGTTTCTGCTGCTCCGGCGAAATGGGCCCGAGGTCTGGAATGTCGGTATATTCCGTCAGCTCCCTGTTGGGGCGGTAGGCGATTTCGGGAGCGCCCTCCGTCATTGTGGAATCGATTTCAAAGAGATCCAGCTTGTACATGTCACGGTATCGCTCGGGAGCATTGAAGGGGAGGTGGGGTTTATGGAATCCGACGGCCAGGAAGAAGGGTTTCCCGCTTCCGGCGAGTTCCCTTAGCGTTTTTTTGGCCGCCTCCCTGATTTTAACGTCATAGTAAAGGGAGTCCGGTAGGGAGGTGAACTCGTTTGAAACACTCTTGTAGTCGGTTTTATTCTCATCCAGGAGATACTGGTCCGTCCTGCTCATGTCGAAGAGCTTCGGCCGGATGGTCCATGAGAGGGAGTCCAGGTTGTTCCTGTCCGTCTGGAAAACCTTCCCGACACCGGCCGTCGTGTATCCCGCCTCCCTGAAGGCCTGTGGAAGGGTCACGATATCCGGGTCCTTCGCCCTTATCCAGTCGGAAAGACGTAGGACACCGGTCTGGTCAGGATACCTTCCGGTAAGGAAAGAAGCCCTTGAGGGGCCGCTGACGGGCTGTTGGCAGTATGCCCTCGTGAATAAGGTGGCCTCTTTTGCGAAGCCATCCAGGGAGGGGGTTATTGCGATGGGATCGCCATAGCAGCCAAGGAGCGGCTTCATATCGTCGGCGCTTATGAAGAGTACATTAAATTTTTCTTCATTTTTTCCGAAGGCCTGTACGGCGGAGATAATTCCGCATGAGAGAATGAGATAACGTTTCGAATCCATTTCCAGAACAATGTTGAATGGCCAAATTTAATGTTTTTTTTCAAAAAAGTTTTGGAGAGTTAAAAAAGATTTGTACCTTTGCAGTCCCGTTTGGAGCGAACGGGATTTTTTGCGGCCCAGTGGGAAGCAAAATTTTTTTACGCTCATTGAAAAGACTGAAAGGAAAGTACAAAGCAAGTA
>JAFSSE010000016.1 GCA_017445755.1 Bacteroidales bacterium
ACCCATAAGCTGCAACTGCTGCGTCAAAGCCCTAGGCATCATCTTTCCAAATGTGTCCTTACTCATATTTGTAATTTATCGTATGCAAAAATAGTAATTTTTGTTTAGTATAACAAACAATTCAGGATAATTTCCGAAAAAAGGCGTGGCGCGCAAGTGCGTTATATCCAGAGCTTTGCGCAAAACAACGTGACTGAAAATGGGCACGTCGTTACGCGCAAATAGTTAAGTGTCTATAAGTTACGCGCCACGGGTGTGATTGTACTTCAAATTTACGAATAAAAACTTGAGTTCTCAAATTTCGCGGGAAATATAGAAATATTTTGTTTTTCGGCTCCGGATGTGTACTTTTGTAGGGAGTCATCTTCCAAAACGATGAAAAAGCTTGTACTCCTTATCTTTGCAGCAGGACTGCTGCTCTCCGGATGCCGGAACGCCGATGAAAAAGCGCTCCGCCGTCTCGACGCGGCCATCCTTCTGAAAGACCGGTACGAGAGGAACCTCGAACAGCATGCTTCCCTCTTCAGGGACAACCTGAAAAGGGCCAGGACGGATTCCCTCGCCTTCGCTTCCGCCGAGATGCTGTTCAACACCTACCGCCACTTCAGCTTGGACTCCTCGGCGCGCTACCTTTCCGTCATGGAGCAGCACGCCGTGACAAAGGACCTAAAGGCAAGGGCCGCAAGTGCGCGGGAAGACCTCTTCAGCGAGCCCTCATCCGCCCCTGGCGGGAAAAGGACCATAGCCGAGCTCGCAGACTCGGCCGAAGTGGAGCTGAAAGCCGCCAGAAAAGACTGCATCACCCTTTATGAACTCGCCCTGCTGCTCTACGAGGAGAAGGACTATGCGAGGGCGGACCGCTATATCGAAAGAAACTTCCTCGACGCGATGGAAGGACGGTTCAATATCAGCTTCTTCAATTCCGGAAAGGCCTACCAGAAGATTTCCAAGGCAAGGAGGAATCTGGAACGAAGGCGCACCATTCTGCTCCTCGGGAGCGGATTGATTCTGATCATACTGGCGATTATGACCTTTAACCTGCTGCGGCAGTCGCGACGCCAGAAAAAGGAAATCATGACCCTCCAGGGGTCTCATTTCAAGACGGTGAGCCGGCTCAGGGAAGACCTTGCCGATGCCGACGCGAAAATCCATGACGACGGAAAGGCCCTCTCAGAAGCGAACCGGATCAAGGAACAGCTGCTCTTCCGGGTAATGGAACTTTCCGCGGAATCGCTCTCAAGCGGCTCCAGGAAAAAAGCGGAACCCTTCTACCGCGCCTTTGACGAGGCCTTCCTGAACGCCTTCCCGGACTTTATCGACGGGGTAAACGGACTCCTGAAGGAAGAGGCCCGCTTCGAAAAGACCCTCCCCTTCAGGACCGAACTGAGAATCCTCGCAGTAATCCGCCTGGGGATGACAGAAAGCGGCAAGATTGCAGAGTTCCTCGGCATGGCCCCTCCTACCGTTTACAGTTACCGGACGCGTATGAGAAACGCATCTTCCGGACCCAAGGACCTTTTTGAGGAGCGGATCCGGAAGATCTAAAGTACTGTTTCCCTTTTTTTACTTGGTGAATTTCACCTCGGCCGTTACGAAATAATGGTCCGAGGGATAAATCCCGTTGGGACGGTCTGTAACAACTTCTGAATTAAGGCATTCCACGGGGCCCTTGGCGAAGATGAAGTCTATTCTACGACCGGGCTTTTTCTTTGTGTCGGCCTTGAAACCATGGGCCGTGAAACCGTATTCAACCTCGCCGTGAATCGCTTCCCACATCTCCTTCCAACCGGCTTCCTTCAGAAGGTTTACCGGGACATTCTTTATTCCGGAATTGAAGTCGCCGCAGAGAATCTGGGGGAAATCATCCTGGTACTGGGCGGCCTCCCTGACAAACAACTCAGTCTGTTTGCCACGGGCCTCGTCGGAGATATGGTCGAGGTGGATGGAAATAACCCGGAACTGTTCTCCGGTCTTCCTGTCTTTCAGACGGAGCCAGTTGCAGTGGCGCGCCCTCGCGGTCTCCCAGGAGGCGCTGCCGGCGATTATCGGGTCTTCGGAAAGCCAGAAACAGCCGGCGGAGACGAGTTCGTAGCGTGATTTCTTGAAGAAAATACCGTTCTTCCCGATGAAGTGGTAACCTTCCGTAAAAGGATCCATTTCCGGCCCTTCGAAGCCATAACCCTCATATCCCTTGAACTCCTTCTTGAAATAGTCCCAGGAGTCGTAAATCAGTTCCTGGAGGCAGATAATGTCGGGTTTACTTGCGAGAATGACCTTCTTGCAGGTCTCCCGGCGGTCTTCCCAGCGGATTCCGTCAACGTCATCGGCCGGCAGGCCCGTGATACGGACATTGGCGGTGATGATTTTGTGGGTCACCTCTTTTTTCGCCGAGGCGGGGGCGATGGCGGCGATAAGGAGGGCCGCAGCAAACAATATCTTTTTCATAACTGTTCGGAAGGAGTTTCAACGCGTACCATTTTCCGGAGAATCAGGGCCGCAAACAGGTGGAGGGTACCCATGATGATGAAAAGGATGGTCCAGCCGCTTTCCGGAATGGATCCGACAAACTGGTTGAACACCATCGAGCCGAGGGCGCCGGCCCCGCACGAGAGCCCCATCACCGAGGCGATGTTCTTTACCGGGAAGGTTTCGGCAAAGACGACCGGTATCGTATAAAGCCAGCTGAGGCAGAGGACTGCAACCAGGGAGAAAATCGCAATTATAAGGGCGATTTTAAGGGTAAAGGAGAGCCCTGTCGCCGCATTGATGAATGGAACCAGCATGCAGAGCGGAGCAATGACTACAACCGCCGTCAGCATCTTTTTGCGGGCCGCAAGGGCGCTCATGCCCTTTTTGATCATATTGTCCGACCAGGCGGAGGTAAGGATTCCTCCGATAGCGCCGATAAGGAAGGGGATGCCGCCGATCCACTGGATCATGTTCAGGGTCTGCTCGTTGGTCAGTCCCTGGTGGGTGCCCATCGAGCGCAGGAAGCCGGGAAGCCAGAAGCAGCAGAAGTACCACACGGGGTCGCTGACAAGGCGGATGAGGATACCTCCCCAGAGTGTCTTTGTCTTGAAGAGCCCCTTCATGGTAAAGGATTTCTGCTCTCCGGTCGGGGTCGCCTTGTCGAGGTTGACAGTCCTGTCGAGAACCTCCTGGGGCGGGGTCTGGTAAATGAATATCCAGAAGAAGGCGATTATGAGCCCGAAGGCGCCGGAAATCACAAAAATATGCTGCCAGTAGCCGAGAAGGCCCATCAGCCACGCAATTACAATCGGCGCTACAACAGCACCCAGCGAGCCGCCGATGGTACAGAGGGAGTTGGCCGTCGCGCGCTGCTTTTTCTCAAACCACAGGGTCACGGCCACGATCTGTCCTGCGAAGATGGTCGGTTCAGCCAGCCCAAGGACTCCGCGGCAGGCGGCGAAAATCCACGCATTGGGCGCGTATGCCGCTCCTATGCACGCCAGGGACCAGATTGTGATTCCCCCCAGCATAACCCTCTTCGGCCCGAAGCGGTCCACGAGTACTCCGGAAATCGGGTACATGATTGCATAGCAGAGGAGGAATACGTTCACGATCCATGCATACTCAAAGTCGCCGATTGAGAAATGCTCGAGGATTTCCGGCTTCAGGATCGACAGCAGCTGCCTGTCAAGGTAGTTGCATATTATGGCGAGGAACATCATCGCCACGATTACCCATTTTCTGGTGGACGGTTTTAAAAAGGTTTTAGTCATACTTTCTGCTTAGTGTCTTGGCGTCCACAAAGATAACTTATTTCTTTGTATTGTGGATGCTGGCGGAGGCGTTTTTTTGCTTCACGCGGGCACACTTTATGCTTGCAAATACACCACAAACAATAAATACGCGCAAACAATGAAAAAGATAGTATTGATTTTGGCGTTCCTTGCGCTCGGATTGGGTGCCGGTGCGCAGAATACGAACAACGGATGGCCGCAAAGACAGAGCCGTGAACAGATAAATGTGGATCCTGACGGTCAGAATATCACCATTGACCGCAACATGTACGTATGGAGGCCTTTTGACGATGTCGTCGGATATTCAATCTATGGCAGCCGTTATCGCAAGGCAAAGGCAAACAAGGGCTGGGGAATGTTCCTCTCGGTTATCGTCGCTCCTCTAAGTGGGATTTTGTTGGCATATGGGATTGACGAGGGTGGCGCCGGGTCGGCCATTATTGGAGGCGCAGCACTTGCCGGAAGTCTGGGAGCAGGTATCCCTTTGTGGGTAAAAGGCAGACGGCAACTCGACTGGATGCTGGACGACTATGCCGAGCGTTACGGCCCGAAACCCCATGCCACGGCCGTAACTGTCGGTCCCACCGCAAATGGCGTTGGACTTGCACTGAATTTCTGAAATCCAGACTCCCCCACGGCTGAACTTCCGAAGGACAATTCTGTAGGAGTTCAATATTTTACAGCCCGGCAAGGGTCAGATAGCGGGCGTAGCGTTTGCTAAGGACGGAGCTTTCCCCGGGAGTATACTTCCGTGAGGTCGGAGGGCAGAGGGCATCCTCGGCCGCCTCCACGCTCGGATAGAGTCCGGCGATGACGGCCGCATGGACCGCGGCCCCGAGGGCGCATGAATCCTTGGCCGAGGAAACCTCTATTTCCTTGCCGAGGACATCCGAAAGCATCTGCATGACAAAAGGCGATTTCTGCGCCACTCCGCCGACTGCCACATATCGTCCGATTTCAACCCCACCCTTCTCGAGGTGGTCCATGACCGCTTTCGTTGCAAAGCAGGTTGCCTCGACAAAGGCGCGGAAGACTTCAGGTGCGGATGTGGAAAGCCGGAGTCCTTCGAGGGTTCCGGTCAGGGAGTTGTCCCCGAATGGCGAACGGCGGCCGTTGAGATAGTCTGTCGCGAGGGGGGCGTCTTCCCGCTCCGGAAGTGCCGCAGCGGCTTCCGAAAGGTCTGCAATCATGGTTCCTTCGATCTCCGCCGCCCTCTCCGGATCGAGTTTCCTGAGCGGCCAGCTCAGGAAGTTCTTGACCCAGGCATAGACATCCCCGAAGGCGGACAGGCCGACCTCAAAGCCGACCTGACCAGGAAGAATGGACCCATCGACCTGGGCAAAAACGCCCGGCAGGACCTTTGAGCCATAGATCTCCTTCGGCATTACAGCCATGTAGCAGGACGAGGTCCCGAGGTTCAGGATTATGGTCTTGTAGCGTACGCCACCGCCGACCGCGCCGGAATAGCTGTCGATATTGCCGACTCCGATTCGGACCGTTTCCGGAAGGCCCAGCTTGGCCGCCCACTCGGCACAGAGCGTCCCGGCGGGCTTGTCACAGCCGAAGTTTTCCTTAGGGAGGGCGAGACGATTAAGGCGCGGGTCGAGTTCATCGAAGAAACTCTCCGGAGGGAAGCCGCCCCACTCCTCGGCCCACATCCACTTCGCCCCGAGGCAGCAGTGGCCGGGCCGGAAGGATTCCATGTCGTTGCAGCCCGAAAGGACCGCGGAAATCCAGTCGCAGCACTCGATGGCGCAATAGGCGTTTTCCGCAACCTGCGGTGCAGTACGGACGATATGGAGCACCTTGGACCAATAGTTTTCGGCCGAGTATACCCCGCCGCTATGGCAGGTATAGGGATAGCCCTTAGTGTCGCAAAGGGTATTTATTTCCACGCTTTCGGCCATCGCAGTATGGTCCTTCCAGAGGATGAACATCGCCGAAGGATCCTCCTCGAAGCCCGGTTTAAGGGCGAGAGGGGTCAGAGTCCGGTCCGCAAAACACGGGGTCGATGCAGTCGTATCAATAGAAATGGAAACGATATTTTCAGGTTCCGGGCAGGCGCCGATTACACCTTTAAGTATGGTTTCAAGAACTTCGAGATAGTCTTTCGGATGCTGCCGGAACTGAGCTTTGGCCGCATCGCAGAACTTCCCTTCCGCCCAGCGGGGATAAGCGGCCGTCTTTCCGGCGAGAATCTCCCCGGAAAAGGCATCCACGAGGATTGCCCTCGCGGAATCCGTGCCATAATCGACACCTATGACAAACTTGCCCATCTTATTTTTTCTTTCCCTTGTAAATCATTTCGAAGAGCCCGTCCTGGCCCTGGATAAGGTAGCGGTCTTTCTTGAAGTGGGCGCAGTCCTCGAGCTCTCCAGTCGTTCCAAGACCCATGTCCAGCACCTCTACGGGGCGTTTTTTATTGAGGTCCCAGACGAAGAGGTAGCTCGGGTACTCGGGGGTTCCGAGACCGGTAGGCATAAGGAGCTTGCCCTTATAGATGCAGAGCCCCTGGCCGATGGTAGCATAGGAAAGACCGTTGTCTTCGACCACGTAGTTTTCAAGGATGTCGGCGCCTGTGAGGGTGACCTGAGGACCTTCGGACAGCTTCGGCAGACGGAATTTCACGATGCGGTGCTTATTGTTTTCGAGGTCCTTGTCCTTCGTAGTGTTCCCGAAGCCGTAAAGGGCCTTGTTCTCGCGGTCCACAACCCACTGGAGGGCATATCCGAAGAGGTTATAGGTATCTTCGAAATAGATTGTCTGAACGAGCTCCGAGCTCTGGAAATCCTTTGCAATCCTCTCTACGAAAAGGACGTCCTTACGGCCCTGGTAGGGCTTTTTATGGCACTGGCTGATATAGAGAACCGGCAGGCGGTCCCGCTTTGAGAACTTCTCGACTCCGAAGCTGGCGACGTTGGAATGGTTTACCGGGTCATGGGTCGCAAGGTCGAAGCCGCCAAGCCGCTCAAGACCGTCCTTGCCGTCATATTTCCACACGGTCGCAATTCCGGTATGCTGCAGCGAGACGATATACTTCTTGTAGCAGTCCATACCCTGGTAGTTGTGTTTCTCGAACTCGGTGATGTGGCGGTTCTTGAAAGTGTCGGTCGAAAGCGGGAGGGACACAAAGCCCATGTTCTGGCCGAAAAGGGTCGCTGCTGCAAGAATTGCTGCGAGGGAAAGGAGGATTTTTTTCATGATATCATTGATTTTTAGTTTGTTATATCTTTATGGTCATAAGATTACGCCGCGTTTGGGAGACCATGGAGCACGGAACGCTTAGAGAGGTGAATCCCATACGGAGAAGGTCCGGCTGAAGAGCCGCATCGGAAGCCGCCTCGCCGCAGATTCCAACGGGGATATGTTCCTTTGCGGCTGCATTGGCGATTATCGACAGAGCCCTCATGACAGCGGGATCAGTTACATCATAATAGCTTGCAACAGAGGAATTTCCACGGTCTGCAACCATTACATACTGGGTCAGGTCATTGGTCCCGACGCTGAAAAAGTCCACCTCTTTCGCGAGCTCTTCCGCGATAAGAACAGAGGCGGGAGTTTCGACCATGACCCCTATTTCCACTTCGGGGTCATACGGAAGGTGCTCCCCATCAAGCTCCTTCATGCAGAGGGATATGATTTCCTTCGCCTTAAGGACCTCCTCTACGCGGGTAATCATGGGAAGAAGGATCCTTATCCTGCCATGGGCCGAAGAGCGCAGGATTGCACGGATCTGGGGGCGGAACAGCTCCGGCCGGGCCAGGGAAATCCGGATCGCCCGGAAACCGAGGAAAGGATTGTCCTCCCGCGGGAGTTCCAAATACGGCAGGGCTTTATCCCCTCCGATATCCAACGTTCTGATTGTCAGCGGTTTCTCTCCACAGAGGCGGGCCGCTTCCGCGTAAGTTTCATATTGTACGTCTTCCGTCGGAAGGGCGTTCCCTTTCATGTAAAGGAACTCGCTCCGGAACAGCCCGACGCCGTCCGCGCCGTTTTCCATGGCCTTCCTCACCTCGGCGATGCTGCCGGCGTTCGCATAGACCTTTACGGGACATTCTCCCTCCTCTCCCGCCTCGGGAAAAGGCGAAAAGGATGTCAACTTTTCTGAAAAATGGCTTTCCGTCCCGGCATCCGGGTTAATTATGAGCTCTCCGCTGTTTCCGTCCACGAGCAAGCGGTCTCCGTCATGGATATTCCCGACAGGAATACCGAAAAGGGCCGGGATTCCATAGCCCCGGGCGAGAATTGCGACATGGCTCGTCACGCTCCCTTTTTCAAGGACAAAACCCCTGACCCTCGAAAAATCCATACGGACGGTGTCAGACGGGAAGAGTTCGGCGGCAACCACAATTACATCCTGCTCCGGATCGGAAGATGAAGCCGCGGCCGGGGAAGCCATATTCCTTATAATCCTCCGGCAGACGTCCCGCACATCGTCCTTCCTGGAGCGGAGATATTCGTCATCAATCGCATCGAACATCGAGGAAATCTCCTCTGAAGCAGCTTCCACGGCCTCTCTTGCTCCCATCCCCTTACGGATATCCGCCTCAACCGTCTCTGTAAGCAGAGGGTCTGACAACATCTCGAGGTGGGCCGAAAGGATTTCAGAAAGGGTTCCCTCCGCCACTGTCCCTTCAATCTCCCTGCTGGACGCGGAAAGGGCGCTGCGAAAGGTTTCAAGCGGGGATTCCGAAGATTCCGAAAAGGACTCCGCGGGAGCGTCCGGGTAAAGGAGGGCGGTTCCGCGGGCGAGGCCACCGGTGGAGATATGGGTCGAGAGGCGTTCCATCTAATCTTTTACGCTCCGGATAAGGGATACAATTGCTTCTACGGCCTCGGCCTCGGCGGGGCCGTCTGCGGCAACTTCTACCGCTGTTCCCTGTTTTAGTCCGAGGGAAAGAATTGAAAGCATGCTGTTTGCCCGGACTGTACGGTCTCCGGCGGAAAGGGTGATTTCCGTTCCGGAAAAAGATTTCACAAGCTGGACCAGCTCAGTTACCGGACGGGCGTGAAGGCCGTTAGGCGCTTCGACTGTAACTTTTTCTCTTATCATAAGCAGGTTTCTATTCGAGTTCTCCGCGGATAAACTCCGGATCATCAGAGGTAAATAGTTTCTGAAGGGTTTCCTCGTTCTCGAGGGCCGTGGAAAGGTGGGCGAGGATATCGAGATGTTCATTCCCGACTCCTGCGATGCCTATTACAAGGTACGCCTTTTCATCTCCGAAAACCACTCCCTCAGGGTACTGCAGGACGGAAATTCCGCTCTTTAGGATCTTTTCTTTCGCCTCCGACGTGCCGTGGGGTATGGCAACTCCCATCCCCATATAGGTCGTCAGTGACCTTTCCCTGTCGAGCATCGCCTCGGCGTATCCCGGGGCGACGCAGCCGCTTTCTTCAAGAAGGCGTCCGGCACGGAGAATCGCCTCCTCCTTCGACTCGGAAGGAAGGCCGGCAAGGACCTTTTTCACGAGCGACGACGGCTCCTCCAGAGGAGCACTAAGCCGCTCAAGCAGGGCGTCCAGGGCCGGGTCCGAAAGGAAATTTGTCAGAGTGACAATCTCCGGAAGACGGTCCTTCCGTCCCGGGGAATCCGGGTCTATGGCCATTCTTGAGGCGAGGGAATGCTGGCAGACTACCAGGTCTGCATCTGCAGGTATCCGGTCAATGGGAGCGTTGCTGCAGCGGATGTCCGGCAGGTTCGCCTTCATGAGCCGGGCCTTGAAACGGGTGGCCCCGAGGGCGCTCGAACCCATGCCCGCATCGCAGGCAAAGACGATTTTCCGTATCCCGGAGAGTGTTTCCGGAAGGGATACCGGGCCTGAAGCCGCTTCGCCCCCCTCCTCTTCGCCCTGGAAATCAGGCCGGGCCTTGACCATGGGAATGGAAAGGAGGAACGACACCAACGTCCCTATGAGAACGCCGAGGATTCCTATCAGGGTCCTCCCCCGCGGGGACATGATTATAATCGAAATGAGACTTCCCGGAGAGGCCGGAGCGACGAGCCCAAAACTGGTCAGGGTATAGAACGTCAGGGCGCAGATATTTCCTCCCATGACCGCCAGAAGCAGAATCGGCCGGGCGAGGACATAGGGGAAATAGATTTCATGGATGCCGCCGAAGAGCTGGATGACAGCCGCGCCAGGGGCGGACTGCTTTGTCATGCCCTTTCCGAAAATCCAGCACGAAAGAAGGATTCCGAGTCCAGGACCGGGATTCGGATCCACGAGGAAGAGCATGGACTGACCGATTTCGGCCGCCTGCTGGATGCCGAGCGGGGTCATGATTCCGTGATTCACGGCATTGTTGAGAAAGAGCACCTTCGCGGGATCAACGAGGACGGCAAGCAGCGGATTGAGCCCCTTTCGGAGCATCCAGTTTACCCCGGAGCTGAGCCAACCGGTAAGGGTGGACACGACATTCCCGATTACGAGATAACCCGCAATCGCGAGAATCATGGCGATAATTCCGAGGGAGAAGTTGTCCACCAGCATTTCGAAGCCGGCGCCGACCTTCCCTTTAACGAGGGAATCGAATTTCTTTATGCACCAGCCGGCGATCGGGCCCATGATCATGGCCCCGAGGAACATCGGGGTGTCCGTCCCGATGATGACTCCCATTGCAGCGACCGCTCCCGCAACGCCGCCCCGGTATCCGCCGACATTCTTTCCGGCGGTAAAGGCGATAAGGGTCGGTAGCAGGTATTTCAGCATCGGCGAGACCATCTTCGCAAGGTTCTCGTTCGGGAACCATCCGCCGGAGATGAACATGGCCGTGATAAGACCCCATGCGATGAAGGCGCCGATATTCGGCATCACCATCGCACTGAGGGAGCGTCCGAAACGCTGAATAGCTGCCTTGGCGGGCATAATTAATAAACTACGTTAATCCAGGGCATCTTTTCGCCCATGAACTTCATGGTCTCGCCGGGAATGTCCGTGCAGAGGAAATCGGCTCCGAGATAAACCCCGAGAATGAAGTCCTCGATACGGTGGGTCGGCCAGAGACTGACGATGAGCCCGGCATCATGGGCGGCCTTCACGGCCTCGCGGGAGGTCCCTTCGGTCTTCGCCCCGATGCGCGGGATACCCATGGTCTTGCAGAGGTAGATTGTCTCCGCGTTCACCGGCTTCGAAACAATCAGGAGCAGGTCCACTCCGGGATGCTTCTGCTGGAGATAACGGAGCGGGCGGCCGTCGGAGGAGGTGAAGAGGTACTGGGCGTCCGCGGGTTTGTTCGCCATGACCTTTTCATAGACCATGTCGCAGTAACGGTAGAGGGTTCCGTCCTCCTCGGAGTAGTTCTCGACGGGTTTTGTCTTCATCTCGAACTCTACGTAGAGGTGCTTCTGGCCCTTCAGGAACTCGAGGAACTCGTCGAGGGTGATAATCCGGTTGCCACCCTTGGTCTTCAGGGCCTTGATTTCCGCCCAGGTCTTCTCCTCGACCTTTCCATGGCCGTTTGTCGTCCGGTCAAGGGTATTGTCATGGGTCAGGATTAGGACTCCGTCCTTTGTCATCCGGATATCGGTCTCATATCCGGAATAGCCCATGTCGCGGCTGGCGATAAAGGCCGGCATCGTATTCTCATCATACTCCATGCGGCCACCCCGGTGGGAGAAGGCGCGAACGGTCTGGCTCTGTGCCGATGCGCTCAGAACGGCACATGCTGCCAGAAGGAAACATATCGCTCTTTTCATTATTCTTCGGTTACAGTGTTTCGTGCCTTGTCCTTAAGGTTCCAAAGCGAAACGATAAGGAGGAAGCCGATTACGGAAACTCCTGCCATCAGGATGAAAATCGGGTGCCAGCCGAACTTGTCGGCGAAAAGGCCGAGCGGGAGACCCGTGATAAGGGTCGAGAGGTAGCTCATGAAACCGATGATACCGACGGCGGAGGAAGCCGCCTTCTTCGACACTTCGTTCGAAGCAATCACACCGAGAAGGGCCTGGGGGCCATAGAGGAAGAAGCCGGCGAGGGCGAGAACGACGAGGAAGAGCACGGGAGAATGCATGTCCTGGATGAAATGGAGGGCGACGAGGCAGAGGGCCACGAGGACCATTTCAATGGCGCAGACCCTCTGGGAGCGGCTCTTGAACAGTTTGTCGGAGACATAGCCGGCGGCAATCATGCCGAGGCAGCCCGCAACTTCGAAGATACCGACTGTCCATCCGGAGAGTGCCTGGCTGAGACCCATGTCCTGAAGCATGGAGGGGCCCCAGTCGAGAATCGCGAAACGAACGACATAGACAAAGAGGTCCGTAAGGGCGAGAATCCAGACGACCGGATTCAGGAAAACCTTCTTTACGAGGAACTTCCGCCACTCTTTCTTATCACGGCCCTTCTCTTCGTCAAGCTCTCCCTCGACCTTCGGAAGCTCCGGAAGACCGACGGATTTCGGGGTGTCGCGAAGGGTCACGAAGATGAAGAACACACCGACAAGGGAAATCGTCGCAGGAACCCAGAAGCACATCTGCCAGCTCGTCAGGTAGCCGCAAATCACGGCCGCAACGAAGGCGCCGACCGAGTGGGAGGTATTCCAGATACTCATCTTTGTGGCTAGCTCATGCGGGGGTACCCAGTTGACCATCAAGTGGTTACACGGGGCAAAACCGCAGCCCTGGAAGATCTGGTTGACGATATAGAGGACAGACATTATGGCCACGAGGCCGCCGATGAAATCCGGTCCCCCGCTGACTCCGGTAACAAGGGTCGTCAGCTTGGCGGACCAGCCGAAAAGGAAGTTGACGGCTACGCAGACCCCGAGCCCGAGAATCAGGTGCCAGCGGGCATTGGTCCGGTCTCCGATGACTCCGTTGATGAGCTTGGAGATACCATAGATAATGCCGCCCGCCGAAAGAATGGCTCCGAAGTGGGCCTTGGTGAGCCCCGGATAAGCATTCTGAAGAAGCGGAATCGCGAAGGAGAAGTTCTTCCTTACAAAGTAGAACATCGCATAGCCGATCATCGAACAGATGATGACCTGCCACTGCCAGGACTTGAACCAGTCCGTTTTCCCGTCCTTTCCCTTAAGACGGAAAATAGGTTTTACCTTCGGTTCCATGGGCTATTTGAAGGGCTGCTCTTCGTTGATATCCCAGGCGTGGCCGGGGAGGAAGATGGAATTCACGAGTTCATCGTAATACATGCCCCTCTTTGCAAGGTCGAGGGCGTTGAAACGCCAGCGCATAAGCTGGACCTTCGGGAACATGTCGTGGAGCTGGTGACGGGTCACGCCGATGTCGGAAGGATCGGTCGGGGCGCCGACAATCTCGAAGCACTTTTTCATCTTTTCGAATGACCAGACCTGGCCCTGGAGCTTCTTCTTGAACTCCGGCCAGCATTCCTTGACCTTGGTAAGCTGTTCGCGGACGGTCGCAGCATCGTTGTATTTCTTCGTGATTTCGGTATAACCGAGCTTCGGAGCTGGGAAGGAGCGGAAGATCTCGATAGCTCTCATCTGCTCCTCGTCAATTGTCGGCCAGCATTTTACGCAGGTCTCTACGTCAAGTTTCGTCAGGTCGAACTTGAACATCTCATCGAAGATGGCGCACATTGTCAGGGTGCCGACCGCGACCTGGATACCATGGGACTGGAGTTTCCCGTGGAAGCGGTGGTGGGTCATGTCGAGGATATGGCTGAAGAGGTGCTCGCAGCAGGAGGCCGGACGGGAGGAACGGGCGGCCTGCATGGCGAAGCCGCTCATGGTCAGACCTTCGAAGATATCGGCGACGGCCTGGGGATCCAGGGCGGCGATTCCCTCGGGATTGCTGAGATACTGGTGAAGGTTCGGGTAGAGGACGTTCCAGGCGTCGGGGATGATGGGCTCAGTACCCATCAGGTCGGCGATCATCCACTCGGCTCCGGCGGGAATCTTGGCGGCGAGGTCGGCATAACCGGAAGCGACCATCCAGCGGGGGGCGTTTACCAGCACGTCCACATCGGCGACGATGGCTGTCGGGGCCGGGCACTCGAAGGTCTGCTTGGCGTTCTGGTAGGTAATCGAGGCGCCGAAAGAGGAGAAGCCGTCGACAGAGGCGGCTGTCGCTACGCAGATGTAGCCCTGGCCATGGTGATGGGAAGCGAGCTTGCAGCAGTCGTTGATGACTCCTGCGCCGACGGAAACGGCGATATAGTGGTCCTCAGAGGGCTGACGGAAGGTCTTGGAGGCCTCTGTCTCAGTATATTCCGGGTCATTCTCGATAAAGTTCGCCTTTTTGAGGTCTCCGTCCAGGATGGCGTCCGTCATCTCGATGTAGCGCCACTCGGCGTGGAATTCCTCCTTGTCGATGATGTACTTCTCCGTCGGAATGCCGGCCGCGGTCATGTAGCCGTAAACTTTCTCTCCGGCAGCGGGCCAGGTATTGATGTCCGCTACGACGACGGCCTTACGGCCAGGGAAAAGCTTTTTGAATACATCGGGCACAATCGGAAGAATTCCCTGTCCCATTTCGAACACCTTAGTGTCGGTTGCCACCTTCAGAGCGGCGGCGATTCTCTCTTTTGAATCCATAATTATGTGTGTATTTTCAGGTTTTGCTCACGCAGTTCACAAATATAGTTATTTCCAAGGAGAAAAAAAACCGGAGGCCGGCGGAAAAAAGCCGGCCCCCGGAAAAAGGGTTAGGTTCGCGGAAAAACCGCTATTCGTTGAAACCGTTGTTTTCGAGAGTTACCGCAACCGTAGTGGCAGAACCCTTGAACATCCAGTCGGCGATGTTATCCTTGGTCAGCGTCATAAGGGCGCCATATGTGATAATAGTCTTGCCTGCTGCGTCCACCTCAAAAGTAGCAGAGGTAATCTGCCCGGCGATCTTGCAGTTCTTCACCGTGAAGCCGGCCTGGTTCGGACGGGCGGCGATAACGCCGACTGACTTCGGAGCGGTACCGCCGTCGACAACGCTGGAGGCAGTGGCCTTGCAGCCGTCAATGACGATCGAGGCGGAACCGTTGTTTCCGTAGATGCCGCCAAAATAGATGTTTCCGCCATCCTTGGCAGCGATAATCTTGCCGCTGAAAGTACAGTTGGAAATCGTACCGATAGCACCGACTTCGGAGTAACCCGGGCCGGTTCCGCCGAAGAGGCGGTCAACAGCTTCTTCGCTGTCCACGGTAATTGTTCCGGAGAACACGTTACCGGAAATCTCGTAGTCCGAAGCAGCGCCACAGGAGCCGAAGACACCGCCGCCGCGGATCTTCGGGGCCTTGGTGACCGTAATGTCCGCATCGTTGGAGCAGTTTTTGATGGTAAACTTCTTGAACGGATTGGACGAGGCGCCCATCTTGCCGACAACACCTCCGATATAGTTCCAGTTACCGCCGGAGTGGTTCAGGACGATATCGCCATGGTTCTCGCAGTTTTCCATCGTCAAGGTAGGAGCACTGGAGTTGGTCTGGCCGTATGAGGCGATTCCGCCGACCACCGAGCAGGTATTGTTCTCGACCGTTATCTTACCGTTGTTGACGCAGCCGCGGATAACAGCTCCGTCGCCCTTGAAGAGCGCGGCGATGCCGGCGAGGTAATTGTACTTCGTATTCGGAGATCCAGCCCCCTTCGAGGTGATTGTGGCACTGTTGACGCAGTTCTCAACCGTACCGCCGATGAGTGTCGAAATCATCGCGGCCGTCGTATATTCCCCGCCGCCGGCATAGGTGGAAGTAACCGATCCGGCGGTCTTCAGGTTCTTCAGGGTTCCGTTGAACTCATTGAAGATGGATACATACTGACCGTCCGAGGTGAGGTTAAGGGTAATGGTATGGTTCTGACCGTCGATAACCAGATTGGCCGGGATGCTCTTGATCGGGAAGCAGGTAAGGGCGCTGGCGTCGATATCTGCGGTGATGTTCACTACGCCGGAAGCATCCTGCCAAGGCGAGAAGTCTGGCGTGGCGACAAGGGCCGCGGCAGCGAAGTCAGCAAGGTCCGCGGCAGAGGTGATTGCGTGCGGGGCATTGTCCATGCGCTTTGCCTGGATAAGGGTGACCGTTACTCCGGAAACGCCCTCTCCGCTGACCGTAAGGACGGCTGTACGCTCGGCCTCCGAGCTGGGGTTGGCCTCATAGGCGACAGTGACAGTACCGTCTTCCTTTCCTGAAGCAGGGGTCACGACGGCCCAGGAAGCATCGGAAACGACCTTCCACTCGATATTGGAGGTAACCGTGAAAGTGCTCTCTCCGGCATCGGCGGAAGCCCGGATCTCGTTCGGGGAAACGGCGAGTTTCGGAACGGATGCAGAGGATCCGGAAGGAGACTTGAGGTCATCGACCGTACCGATGTTGGTACCGACGGCGAGGGTTGCGAAGTTGGAGTCGCTGATCGCCGTGCCATTGACGGAACCTCCTGTGACACAGGACTTCAGGGCACCGCCGTTGAATCCGACAAGGGCGCCGGCGCCGGAAGCATTGGCGCAGGTGACGGCTCCTTCATTCTTGTCTCCGGTAGCACTTGCATTGGTAGCCAGATAGACAGATTCGCTGATTGCACCAGCCGCACCACCGGCATACGCCTTGGTGTTGTCGGAGGTGGCGCAGGAAACCGCACCCTTGTTCACATTGTCCTTCATGAGGGAGGATGTGCCGCGGAGCCAGCCCGTAATACCGCCTGCAAAGGCATCACCTGCGGCCTTGTTGGTCACGGAAACCTTTCCGTTATTGGTGTTCCCTTCAACCTCGAGGGCGAGGACACCCATTCCGAGGATACCGCCTGCGCCGATCCTGTTCGCATGGGTCGTATTGTTCTCCACCTTTATCGTGACGTCACCGTTGTTGACGTTGTTGCGGATGGTGTTAAGTATGCTTCCCTGCTTCTCTTCGAATCCGACGATACCGCCGGCTGCCTGCCAGTTGTCGTTCGGGGCGCTCTGGTCAGTCAGGATATTGCCGTCATTGGTGTTGCCTTCCACAACGCCGCCGGAATTCAGCGTACCGACAATGCCGCCGATACGGCTGACCTGGAGACGGTTGGAGGTAATATCCGCCTTGTTGATGCTCCTGTAGACGCTGGCGCCGGTATACAGGGATCCGGCGATACCTGCGATCATCAGGTAGGTACCGGCCGTCGCCGTTGAAGGATCGGCGATCGAAATCGGGGCATTGTTCTGGCACTCGATAATCTGGGCGCCGAGGTTGGCCCGTCCGACAATACCGCCGAAGCAAGAGGCCTTGGTGTTGGCGAACGGAATTGTAATGGCTGCGTTGTTGGCGCACTTTTCGATTACGGCTTCCGCATTGTTGACATAGGCGACAATACCGCCGACATAGAATTCCCCTCCGGTGGTACTTGCGGTTCCCAACTCAATCGAGCCGTAGTTCTCGCATTCCTTAATTGTGGAGGCCATCTCGGTCATACCCGAGATACCGCCGATACCCGAGAGGGCGGCGCTTGCTACGGTAACCTCGATCTTGGAGAAGTTCTTGACACCTTCGACGACGCCGCCGAGCTGGGCGCAAAGCCCGCCGACATGGCCGGTCGACGTAACGCCTTCAGCATAGCGCACGACCGAAGTGCCGTCATACTTGCTGCCGTCCTTCGAGCCGAGGACAAGGTCTTTCACGACACCGTTAAGCATGAGGATAAGACCGGCATTCGCCTGGCTGGATTCGACCACGTAGTTGTAAATCTTGTGGCCGCCGCCGTCGAGGACGCCGGCAAAGGATACGGCAGGAGTAAGGACTGCACCTCCCATGTCGATATCGGCTAGAACCTTGAACTCGTCGGTTTCAGTAGCGTTGATTGCATTCGCAAGGAAGTTCTGGAAGTTCTCGGCAGTACGGATTTCGCTGTCGTTATTCACTTCTCCGCTCTGGCTGATGGCGACTTCCGCCTTGGCGCTGCCGTCGGTGCTGACAATTGTCAGGACGGCCTCGCGGGAAGCGCCCGTTTCATTCGGTTCAATGAGAACGCGGACAGAAGGCGTTGAAGAAGTACCTGTAGAAGGGGATACCTTCGCCCAGGAAGTGGAGGTTGATGCCGTCCAGTCACAGTTGGAAGTAACCGTAACCGTCTTCGTGTCTCCGGCGGCACCGACCGCAAGTGTAGTCTCACCTACGGATACCTTTGCGGCCTCGACCGGCTCGTCGTGGTTGCAGGAAGCAAAGACGAGAACAGCCGCTGCGGCAAGTAGAATGTTTCTTAGTTTCATGGGTTTATGTGATTAAAATTACTTGACCTTGTTTATAAGCCAGGAAGGATAGTTCGTGCAGATGAACTTCAATTTAGAGTACTGGGAGACATAGTAGGCCACGGCCTCGTCGCTGTAAACGGCATTGCCGTCACCGGCTTTCATGTCAACGTTGAAAACGCTGAGTTCAACTCCGGCAGCGACGAAGGAATCGATGGTCTTGTCGCCTTTTCCATACGGAGTCATATAGTTGGCCGTGTTCATGTTGGCCCAGGTGAAACCATATGACTTGTGGACTGCAGGGGTCTGGTTGCCCATCCAGCCGACCGGAATGCCGTAACTCGCCTGGCAGGCCGCGGCACTCCTTGCCACCGTCGTGTTTCCAGTGCAGATAAACTCGCACCAGGGCTCCGCTCCGTGTGCCTTGATAATCTCGCAGGCACGCTGGACGGCCTTGATCGGATAGTCCGTCAGGGTCGATGGCGAGGTGATGTTCTTGATGTCCAGTACCAGTTTCGTGCAGTTCCCTTCGACCATCACGATGTCCAGGAAATCCTCAAGGCATGGCACCGTCTCCCCGTTTTTCAGGACTCCGCCCTTCCGGATCTGCTCCAGGGTCGCTTCCCAGGGGTGGTAGCCGTTGATCTTGCATTCCCCGTCGGCATGGGCTATGACGACATTGTTGTCCTTTGTCCAGTAAATGTCGCATTCGGACCCGCAGCATTTGAGCTGCATGGCATAGCGGAGGGATGCCCTGCAATTGTCCGGGGCCCCGCACTCCGAAGAACCTCCCCTGTGGGCAACGATTTTATACGGTGCATCTGCAATCGTAAAATCCGTTCCGCCGGGGGTTTCCGGACCTTCCGGATCTGTCTTTCCCGTGAATTTGCTGTTGTCGGGAAGGTCGCGGTCCTTCTCGCAGGCGGCGAAGCTCAAAAGCAGCACCGCCGCGAGAAAAAACTTTCCTATTAACTTGACACTTTTCATTTTATCTGTTTTGGTTCAGGACATAGGAAATCGAGCCGCCGTCCTTCGTCGTGAAGCGAAGGGTCGCCGTCCTCTTGATTCCGCTCGTATTGGGGCTTACCGTAACGCTGATTCCCTTCTGGGTAACGGTACGGTCGTCCCCGCCGTATGTGCCGACGAAATCGGAGGAAATTTCCTTTTCTGAAAGAGTTACCCAGTCCGGCTCGAAATCGACAGATGCAGTCCATTCGACGCTGGTATTCGGGCCCTGGGCGACTATGACAACTGCTTCAAACGTCTTTCCGGCGGCGGGAATCGTGCCGGGATCCGGAGTTAGGGCAACCCTGAGGGAAGTGAGGTCAGCACCCTCCGGATACTCATCCTTATTGCAGGCGGCAAGGGCCAGAAGCGCGGCCGCCATGAAAATAATATTGAAAATCTTTTTCATATCCATACGGTTTATGACCATCCTTCAATCTGGTGGAGTTTCGGATTCCTGTTAAGGGAAGCGTTGGCAATGGGCCAGAGGAGGATGTTCGGGTTCTTCGCCTTCATGTCATTGAAGGTGGTTCCGGGATCCTCGCTGTTCGGGACGGCCTCCCAGATTTTCCCGGTCCGGATAAGGGCCCACCAGATGACTCCTTCGGCCGCAAACTCATACCAGTATTCGTTCACAATGGCATCGAGGACGGCTGCAGGGGTCGTATCGGTATAGTAATTATCCTTCCCGTAGGCACGCTTGGCAACAATGTTAAGCGAAGCAAGGGCACCCGAATAATCATTCTGGTAGTACTTCAGCTCGGCATCCATCATGACGGCAAGTGCATAACGGTAGTAGAGCAGGTCGTTGTCGAGGATGACCGGGGCGGAGGACATGTCACCGAGGAGCTTGTTGCACCAGGTGATTTCATGGGCGTCTCCGGCCCCATACGGGCCATAGCCGAGGTTTGTCGCGACGCGCGAGTCGCCGAGGGCCTGCTGTGCTTTGAAGACATCTACCATCGACTGGGGATAAGCCCACCACTGGGTCGAACTGATCGGAACCGGGCCGCCGTTGTTGCAGCGGGCGGAGGCGAGAATCAGGTTGGACGGCTGGCAGAAATAGATCTGGTATCCGCCGGTTTCCGAAGCGATATTGTTAAGGGCGAAAACCACTTCGTTGTTCTTCTTGTTAGTGCGGTCGAAGACCTTGGAATAATTGGCAAGAAGCTTAGCCGAAGAGATGCCGATTGCGGAAAGGGCTGTCGAAGCCATGGTATAATAGGTCGAAGCGTTCGCGGTATCCTGGGTGCGCGCCATCCAGAGGGCGTATTCCGCCTTCAGCATGTTGAGGGCGTCCTTCGTACCGAAGTACTTTTCGCCGCCGAGAACGTCTCCGAGGGCTTCACACGCCTCGATATCACTCTTGACCTGGGCATAGACCTCGGCAATCGTCGCCTGGGAAGGATAGCACTCCGGCTGGGAAGTCGACTCGACCGGGTTCAGGTTAAGGGGAACCTCTCCCCAGATCCTGGCCGCATAGAAGTAGCAGAACGCCCTTGCAAAATAGGCCTGGGCGTTTGCCCACTTGACCCTTTCCTCTGAAGCCCCGCAGGTCGAGGAGTGCTTCAGGACGGCATTCGCCTGGTCGATGGCGGAATAGAGCGAAGACCAGCTGATGGTATTGCTCCGGTTCAGGGTGTTGTGACGGCAGGCAATCTTGAAGTTGTCCTGGACCTTCGATTCAAGGGAAGGGCCCCAGTACTTGTCTCCGGAACGGATTTCTCCAAGATAGAAGACGTTGCATTCCGCTGCACCGAAAAAGCCCCTCATGCGCCTGTAAATACCGGGCACGGACTGTTCGAGGTCGGAAGGATCTTTCCACATGTTACTGGCGGAAAGGGCGTTGTCATAGACGATATCGAGATCGTCGTGGCAGCTGCTGAGAGTGAGCAGGGCGGCCGAGACAAGGACTATAAAATTGAAATATCTTTTCATTTCTCTTTCCTCCTATGCTTTAGAACGTAATCTTGAGGTTGGCGAGAAGCTTCGCTGCCGGAGGCATGATGTTGGAATTCGACGATCCCATCTGGACCGAAGAATACAGTCCTGTACCGTCAGCATCAGCAGCAATACCGGTTTCCGGGCTGATGGCTCCGGAGACCCTTGTGAAGTAGTGGAGGGTGTTTCCGGTAAAGCCGACGGTGATTTTCTTCATGCCGGCCTTCGCCGCCCACTTGTCAGGAAGGTCATAGTAGACCGAGACGTCGCGGAGACAGAGGTAACTCGCGTCTTCGACATTGAAGCTGGAGCAGCGGGAGAAGTTGCGGTTGCCGTAGTCGGCGTCGTTCGGGAAGAAACGGGCCACATCCGTCTTGTCTCCGGGATAACGCCAGCAGGATGCCGCGAGATCCACGTCGAAGTTCGAGTTGGAGTAGCCGAGCGTATTCTGGACCATACGGGTCTTCATATAGTTATAGATGGAGTGGCCGAGGGCAAAGTCCATATAGACATTGATAGTGAGGCGCTTCCATGTAAAGCTGTTGTTGATACCGCCGATGGAGTGGGGAACGACATTGCCGAGGAGGAACAGGTCCGTAGCATCAATCTGCTCGAGACCATCCGCGGTCTTGGCGGTTCCGTAACGGTTCAGCCACTCGAAGTCGCCCGCATCCTTGCGGCCGGTGATGGACATCCCGTCAGAGCGGCGGTAGCCGTGGGACTGGGTGTCATAGAGGGCGGCTGCGGCTTCCTCGTCGGTCTGGAGGATTCCCGCCACCTTGTAACCCCAGATACGTCCGAGCGGCTCCCCGACAGCGGTTCCGCCGTAGCGGTAGCCGTTGGCTGTGGATGTACCGCCGATCCGGTAACCGATCTCGCCGGTGGGATTTCCGTCCATGTCGATGATCTCATAGGCATAGTCTTCCGGGAGGGAAAGGACCTTGTTCCGGTTGAAGGAATAGGTAATGTCGGTGGACCATTCGAAGTTGCGGTTCCTGATATTGACAGTATGGAGTTCCGCCTCGAAACCATAGAAACGGACGCTTCCGACATTCGAGGTTACGGAACCGAACTGGCCGGTATCCGGAAGGGTGATCGAGTAGATAAGGTCGCTGGTCACCTTGTCGTAGTAGTCAAGCACGACGCGGATACGGTCGTTCTTGAAACCGGCGTCGATACCGGCGTCAAGCTGGGTCGTAGTCTCCCAGCGGAGTCCGGCATTCTGCATGACAGAAGGGAGGAGCGTGTTGTAGCCGGCATAGGAGCCCGTCGCATAGGCGCCGAGAGGGGCCGTACGGGCTATGTTGTTGTTACCTGTCTGACCGTATGAAACGCGGAGTTTGAGGTGGTTCATTTCATTCCGGAGCGGGGCGAAGAAGGGCTCTTCACTGATTACCCAGGCACCAGAAACAGAGGGGAAGTATCCCCAGCGGTTCTCCTCGAGGAAGAGCGAGGAACCGTCTGCCCGGATGGTACCCGCAAGGATATAACGGTCGAGATAGTTGTAGGCGAGACGTCCGAAATAGGAGATCAGGGCCGTGGAATACTCGGCGTTGGACATCGACATCGTCGCGGAAGTGTTGTCACCGCCGGACTGCAGGTAAGGGATCTTGTCGTCAAGGGCCCCGGTATTGCTCGTCGACAGGGAATAGTATGTCCAGTAGGACCAGTCATAGCCGGCCGTCCCGTCGAGTTTGCCCTTCCCGATCTGCTTGTTGAGGGTCAGGTAGGCCTGGAAGTTCTGGCGGTTGGTCTCCGTACGGGATTCCGAGGTCGAGCGGGTCGTGGAAACGAAGTTGATGGACCCGTTGCGCTCTCCGTAGGCATAGTAGCTGCCGCGGTAGTAGTTGTCGAACATTGCATACTGGGCAGTCGCTGACAGCCAGGGGGTGATGTCCCACTTGAGGTTCATGTTGCCCATGAACTTCTGGCGGGAATTCTCCCTGTCATAGAAGGTCGAATAGAACTCGGCGCTCTGCTGGTTCTTGTTCGTACCGCCCGTCGCAAAAGTTCCGTCCGCATACTTCCCGATATGGGTCGGGGACATCATAAGTCCGCGTCCGAGGGCCGCGAAATAGTCACTGGTCATCGGGTTCTTAAGGTTCCTGGAGAAATCGAAGGTCGTCGACGCCGTCAGCTTGTTCGTAATCTTGAAGGAAGTGTTCCCGTGCATCGTGAAGTTCTCGTAGCGGCTCATCGCAACCATGCCTTCATCGGTAAGGTGGCTGATGGAAGCGGCGTACTTCATGGCCTTGTTTCCGCCGTTGATGCCGACGTACTGCTTGTAATAGCCGGCCGTGTCGTACCAGTCGCTCTGCCAGTCATGGTTGGTATAGATGATTGTCTTGGTGGGGTTGATCGGATCCGGCATGGAGAGATATCCGTCTGGAACCGACTCTCCGTCAGCAAGATAACGGGTCGAATAGGTCGCCGTCGATGTGGTGTTTCCGACACCGGGGCCGTTCGCTCCGTCAAGGACCAGGGTAGAGTTCGGACCATAGTAGGCGGCAGGACGGATCATATTGAGGAACTGCGTCGAATTCGCCATGTTCCATTTCTTTGCAGGTGTGGTAACGCCGACCTGGGCCTCGAACACTA
Source organism: Bacteroidales bacterium (assembly GCA_017445755.1). Lineage (GTDB taxonomy): Bacteria > Bacteroidota > Bacteroidia > Bacteroidales > UBA932 > Cryptobacteroides. Next base: position 23,425 of record JAFSSE010000016.1, read on the forward strand.
CCTGGGGGGCCTTGAAGGCATCGCCCTTCTTCGTCGTCACGAGGATGACGCCGTTGGAAGCCCGGCTTCCGTAGACAGCCGTCGATGCGGCGTCCTTAAGCACGGAGATGCTCTCGATGTCGTTCGGGCTGAGATCCTCGAAGCCGCGCTCAACGCCGTCCACAAGGGTCAGAGGGGCATTGGAGCGGTTGATGGAGGAACCGCCTCGGATCATCATCGAAGGGGCTTCACCCGGGAGGTTGTTGTTGGAAACGATGTGGAGACCGGTGACCTTTCCCTTGAGGGCGTCCGCGACGGTGGATACCGGGGCGCTTTCGATGGACTTTCCGTCCACCTTGGCAACGGCCGTAGTCAGAGTCTTGCGGGACTGGGTACCGTAACCGATTACGACGACGTCATCGAGGATGTTCTGGTCAATCGAAAGGGCCACATTGATAACAGAGGAGCGGCCTACTACGACCTCCTCGTCCGTGAAACCGATGAAGGAGAAAACGAGGGTTTCGCCTTCCCGGGTTTCCATGGACCAGTTGCCGTTCGTGTCGGTCATGGTACCGCGGTTGGTGCCCTTGACCATAACTCCGGCAGCTGCAAGAGGTTCGCCTGCATTGTCCACAACCTGGCCCTTCACCGTCTTCCTGGCACGGTCCTGGGGCGCAGCGGCGGGAGTGGGCTGCTGGGGCTCGGCGGCCGTCAGGACGACGGTGCTGCCGACAACCTCATAGCTGATGCCTTTCCCCCGGAAGGCCTCGGAAAGAAGGTCTTCAAGGGATGCATCCTTCGCCTGGAGAGATACAGCTCCGAGACGCTTCCCGGCGAGAGATGACTCGTACGAGAAGACGACACCGGTCTGTTCCGTAAAAGCGTTGGTGAAAGAACGGACTGTTGCCCCTCTTTCATTCATTTTCACCGTGTAAGTGCGTTGCAGCAAGGATATTTCCTCCGCACTGGAGATAGCTCCAGAGAGGAGGAGGGCCCCCGCCACAACGATCATACGGATCAAGTTTTTAGGATTCATACTGTGAGTAGTTAGTTTATTATATGGTTATGTCTGGGTCTGGCATTATTTATTGCGGACGACCGAGCACTGGTCTCCGGTCAGGAGTTCCAGGACGTGGACGACGTCGTCCGGACCGTCGCTCTTGAGGAAGTTGAAATCGTACCGGGTCTGGTCGGATTCTCCGGAAACGGAAACCCTCACCGGGAAGGTCTTTTCTATTTCAGACACAATCTCCGCCACGGTTGCATTGGAGAGCGAAACGATACTGTAGTTGGAGACCACGAAGGGAGATGCGGCGACCGGCTCGACCGTGATGTCGGAGGTACGGCTGCTGAAAACCGCCCTCTGGTCGGGGGAAAGGCGCACGAGCGGGACCCCGGAAGGCGTCGAAAGGCGGACCGAACCTGTTTCCAGGACGATTTCCGTATTCTGGTATCCGTTCTTTGACGCTACGGTAAAGGTGGTTCCAAGGACCCTGAGATAGACGTCCTTGGTACGGATCGTCATCGGGCGGAGCGTATCCCTGGCTATATTGAAATAGGCATCCCCGTCGAGGGTAATCGTCCTCTCCTCCGGCTCTGAAAGGTTATAAAGGACCGATGATCCCGGCTTAAGGCAGATTTTCGATCCGTCCGGGAGGGTATATAGCCGGACTACTTCCGTATTATTGGAAAGAAGGGTTTCCTTCACGGGCTCTTCCAGGGGTTTCGGCCGGGAGAAGACGAGGCCGACTACGATGGCCGCGGCGGCGGCAATACCGCTTATCCACATAAATGGACGACGGGAACGTTTCTTTCCCTCGGCAGCGTCAATTCGCGCATTCAGACGCGAAAGCATCCGGTCCTCCCTCTCCTCGGAGTCGGGAAGGCGGTCTGTCTGGTGGCGGGAAAGGGTCACGGAAAGCGATGCGAAAAGGCGCCGGTTTTCCTCCGACTCCTCCAAAAAAGACATCAGCTGCTGCTTTTCTTCCTCAGTGGCCGTTCCTTCGAGATAGCGGTTAATAAGTGTCAGTGTATTTTCCATGTATAATAAATACAAGCATGAAAGGAAAAACACCCAAAGGGAATTCGCTTTTTTTTCATATTTTTGTATCGCATCTCTCGAAAACCGGATATGAAAACTACAAAATACCTTCTCGCAGCACTTGCAGCCCTTGTTTTTGTTGGCTGCAGCTCCCGTATCGACGCCTCCCTCCCCGCAACCGTAAAGGACGGAACCATAACCCTCAAAACCCCGGCGAGGGCTCCCGGACAGGTCCACGCCATCGGACTGGCGGCAGACCCGATCGACACGGTCCGCATCGGATTCATAGGACTTGGCATGAGGGGGGACGATGCCGTGAGGCGGTACAGTTTCATCGAAGGGACAAAGACAGTTGCCCTCTGCGACCTCTACCCCGACAGGGTCTCGAAGGCGCAGGTATTCCTCTCCTCGAAAGGACTTCCGGAAGCCGCCGGCTATGACGGCGAAGACGGCTGGAAGGCTCTCTGCGAGAGGTCTGATGTTGACCTTGTATATATTTGCACGGACTGGAAACACCATACCCCCATGGCCGTGTATGCCATGGAACACGGTAAGCATGTCGCCATTGAGGTGCCCGCAGCCATGAGCATCAAGGAGTGCTGGGCCCTTGTCGATGCCTGCGAAAGGACCCGGAAACACTGCATTATGCTGGAGAACTGCGTCTATGACTTTTTCGAGGCGACAGTGCTGGAAATGGCAAAGGCCGGACTCTTCGGGGAGATTTACCATGTCGAAGGGGCCTATATCCACAATCTGGACCCCTTCTGGGATGAATACGCCGACAACTGGCGCCTCCTTTACAATGCACAGTTCAGGGGGGACAACTACCCCACCCACGGCATAGGCCCGGTCTGCCAGCTTCTCGACATCCACAGGAAGGACCTCATGGACTATGTAGTTTCTATGGACACCGACTCTTTCAACGGGAAAAAGCTTGCCGCAGAAAAACTTGGTACAGAGGACTTTGCAAACGGAGACCATACCGTATCCCTGATCCGGACCCAGAGGGGGAAACAGATTGAAATCCAGCACAACGTTTACGCCGCAAGGCCCTACAGCCGCATGTACCAGGCGACCGGGACGGAAGGATTCGCCAACAAATACCCCGTCAAAGGGCTCGCCATCAAGGGAAAGGCCATCACCCGGAAGCAGGAAGGGCTCGACTATGACCGTCTGGACGGGGAACGCTTTGTCCCGAAGGAAGTCTACGACGCCCTTATGGACGAGTATAAACCCTCTTATATCCGTGAGATTGAACAGAAGGCGCGGGAGGTGGGCGGCCACGGAGGCATGGACTTTATCATGGACTCCCGCCTCATTTACTGCCTCCGGAACGGCCTGCCCCTCGACATGGACGTCTATGACGCAGCTGAATGGAGCTGCCTTACGGAACTTAGCCGCATCTCAATTGAGAACGGCTCCGCACCGGTAAAGGTCCCGGATTTCACCCGGGGAGATTGGAACAGGTAGGGGCTATACCCCCGCGAGAATACTCCGGAGCTGCTTCAGGGCAGTGTACATGTGGTTTTCCACCGTCGAGGTGGAAAGCCCGAGCCGCTCGGCGATTTCCTTATTGGACATATCCTCGAGATAACTCATGCAGAAGACTTCCCGGACCCTCGGGGAGAGGGTCGAAATCGCGCTCTCAATAGTCTCCCGGAGGTCCTGGCGGAAGAGCCCGAGAAGGACCGGGTTCGATTCCGGAGCATAATATCCGGTCATGATTTCGAGAATCCGCTCATCGTAGTAACTCCGGGCCGTATGGCGGCGTTTAAGATAATTGACGCAGCGGTTATAGACCGAGCGGAGGAGATACCCGGAGAGAGTCCCGTCGTCCCTTAGACGGCTACGGCGCTCCCAGACGCCGAAAAGTACGTCCTGGACTACATCCTCGGCCCAATCGTCCTTCACGAAAAGCCGGGCATAGGAGATCAGGGACGCGTACCTTTCGCGGCAGAAAGCGTCGAAGGCCTTCCTGTCGCCGGAGCGTATTGCATATATGTATCCCTGCTCTGTCACAGCTTAAAATCAACGAGGATCGGATAATGGTCCGATGGTGTATAGTAATTGGATATGCCCGTGTGCTTCACTTCGCACCAGAGGTCGTAAATGACTTCCGCCTTCACCACCCGAGCGTACATCGACGGCGAAGCGTACATGAAATCATAGCGCGGGGGATCACCGTCCGCGACCCAGGTCCTGGTCATGAAAAACTTCCCTGGATGCTTCAGGGCTATGATATCCTGCCATGTCGTCTTGTTCAGGATATAGTCGTGGCTGCTCAAGCGTGGATCCTTTTCGTCAAAACCATAGTACCAGTTGTCGAGAGGGGACCTGGTGTTGAAGTCTCCCATCATCAGCCAGTCTTTCTCGGAAGCATATTCGGGATTCTGGTAAGTCTTCTGGCAGATATAGGTAATCTCCTTTTCCCTCTGGATATTGCCCTCCCCCTTCGAGGAGCTCGACGAGGTCGCCTTGCTGACATACTTTGCATAGTAGCTGTAGGCATGGGGCCACAGGTGGAGGGTGACGAAATTGATGGACTTTCCCCCGACGCGGATTCTCTGGAGGGCCGCCCCGTGGGCGACAGGATAATAATTCGTGCCGGTCTTGGTGTGGTCGAAGCCCTCGGGAAGCGGAATGAGCGAAGGGTCCGTTTCGGTGATTTTCAGGACGGTCTCTATGGGATATTTCGAGGTAACGACCTGAGGATAATAATCGTCGGCATAGAGGCGGTACCCTCCGATGGCGGTATAGTCGTGGCCATAGGACTTTGAGAATTCGGGCCATCCGTCCGGGAAATAGCGGTCCCCCGCCGCCATCATCTTGGAAGTCCCGGATTTATAGATGCTCTGGGCTTCGCACCAGACGCAGACGTCCGGGGCGTACTTCTTCACAAACTCCCGGAAATTGCGGAATTCGTTGTCCTGGTCATACCACATGCCGTTCTGGATATTCCAGTACAGCACCCTCAAGGTCCCTTCCTCCCGCTCGGCGGGATCCACGATTTCAACCTTTTTCGGCTCGGGGACGCTGCGCCCATCCTTCCCGCAGCCGGAAATGAGTGCGAGAAAAGCGAGCGTTATGACCCCTTTTGCCTTCATCCCTTTATGTCAAATCTCCAGATTTCGGACATCCGGGGCTGCTTTGCCTTGTGGAAGACCACGTAGAGCCAGTCCCCTTCGAGATCCACGCCCTCCGGCTCCATCCCGATGTAGGAGATGTCGTGCTTTATTATGGTCTCATGGGTCTCGGTATCGACGACCATGATATAGCACTTTCTCGGAGGGGCTCCGGCGGTGATATAGAGGTATTTCCCCCGGGCGATGCCGCCCTGGGCAATGCCGATGTCGTCGATCGTGAATTCGTCCAGCACATCCGCGTCGGTCAGGCGGACATACCCTTCGGCATCCGAGTCGGAGAGCTTCGGAAGACGGAATTTCTTTACCCAGCGGCGCCCGAAGCGTTCTCCGCCGTAAGTATATACATATCCGTTCTCGACGTCGAGGTCCCAGTCGAAGCAATAGCGGTAAACCTCATTCTCATACTCGAACATCTGGACAATCGGGGCGTCATCCAGCGCAAGGTCCTTTACGAAGCAGCGCTTGCGCCCGCGGCACTCCGAGGTATAGAAGAGCGGATAGCGGGAGTTCTCACTGAAATACTCGTTTCCGAAATTGGCGTTGTTGTTGTGGGAGGTGTCGCCGGGCTGCATGAAATGCCCGATCATCTTCCCTTCCTTCATGTCGAAGATGTCACACTCGCCCTTGTCGCGGATGATGACGCACTCGTCGCCATGGATGGCGAAACCCTGGGTCGAACCCTTTATGACGGTGTCCGCCGGGGTCCAGTCGTTTACGCAGGCGATCTTTTCACCCTTTAAAGAGGGCTTATAGTAGTGCTGCTCCTTCCTGGGAACGAAATACTCGAAGTCGGCATAGACCGGGAAATGGTCCGAGATGAACTTGACGCCGTATTTCTCCATGTCGTTCGCGACCTTGAACTCGAGGGCCGCCATGTGGCAATAGTAGATATGGTCGATGCGGGTCCATGTCGAAGGGTCGTCGCGGAAGCCGTTGAAGGTCGGCGAAGGGTCCACCTTCGGGGAGGAGAAGCTCGTCCGGGTGATATACTTGTCAAGCGGCAGGAGGCGGGGATCTTCGGCGTCGAGATTGAAATCTCCGCAGAAGAAGACGATTCCCTCGTCGCCGGCAATCTCGTAGATCTTGTCACGGGTCATGCGGACGCACTGCTTCCGGCCGGTCTCGCCGGCGGGGAAGAAATGGGTGCAGAAAACGAAGATTTCCTTTTTCGCCTTCCGGTCCATGAGCTTTGCCCAGAGGGTTACCTTCGGGGTGGGACCGTCCCAGCCGAGGGAGGACTTTTCTGGAGTCTTTGAGAACCAGTACCTTCCGCAGTCGAGAAGGTCGAAGCGGTCGCTGCGGTACATGATAAGGTTCCTCTGGCCCCCGTTCTTATAATTGTCCTCCGTAAGGGACTCTTCCATCCCCTCCTTCACGACGCCGTCCTTCGCGCAGCGGATCTGGGCGTACTCCGGGAAGGCCTCCTGAAGGTCGTCGCACTGTTTCCTCCGCGCTTCCTGGATGCAGGCGACGTCGGGAAGGACGTCCTTGAACATGGCCATGACTCCTTCCCTGCGGTTCTCCCACTCATGACCCTCCGGTTCGCCTTTCGACTGGAGGATATTGAAGGACATGACCCGGATGCCGACGGGCTCATACTTCTTCGCGCACGAGGCCGTAGCAAGGAGCAAAAGCGCTCCGAGAAGGAGGGAAACGTGTTTTTTCATACTACTGAGCGTTGTCGGAGGATTTCGGGGCGAGAGCTATCTCGAGTTCATCCAGCTGGATGGGGTCGATCATCGAAGGAGAATCGATCATGACGTCGCGGCCCTGGTTGTTCTTCGGGAAGGCAATGTAATCCCGGATCGAATCGCTACCGCCGAAGAGGGCGCAGACGCGGTCGAAACCGAAGGCGAGGCCGCCGTGGGGCGGGGCTCCGTACTTGAAAGCGTTGATAATGAAACCGAACTTGTACTCGGCCTCCTCGGCGCTGATACCAAGGACCTCGAACATCCTCTTCTGGACGTCCGCATTATGGATTCGGATAGAACCACCACCGAGTTCGTTCCCGTTCAGGACGAAGTCATAGGCATTCGCACAAACCTTTTCCAGATCCTCTTTCCGGTCGCTGTAGAACAGTTTTTCATGCTCCGGCTTAGGGGCGGTGAAAGGATGGTGCATGGCATAGAAACGGGCTGTTTCGTCGTCCCACTCGAGGAGGGGGAAATCGACTATCCAAAGAGGAGCAAACACCTTCGGATCGCGGAAACCGAGGCGGCCGCCGAGCTCGAGACGAAGGACGCCGAGCATGGTCTGGACCTTCCTGCGGTTGTCTCCACTCATGACAAAAACAATCTCTCCGGGCTTTGCTTCGGCCTTTTCGGCAATCTTCCGGAGGTCTTCCTCAGCGTAGAACTTGTCTATCGAAGATTTATATGTCCCGTCAGCGTTGACCTTTATGTAAATAAGCCCTTTTGCACCGACCTGGGGGCGCTTCACCCACTCGGTCAGGGCGTCGATTTCCTTCCTGGTATAGTCAGCTCCGCCAGGAACTGAGATAGCCCCGATATAGGAAGCCCCGTCGAGGACGCCGAAACCCTTTCCCTTCGCCTCGGAGGTAATCTCATGGATTGTCATTCCGAAGCGGATATCCGGCTTGTCGGAGCCGTAATTGTCCATCGCGTCAAACCAGCTCATTCTCGGGAGCGGGTTAGGGATATCGACCCCGAGGACATTCTTGAACAGGGCCCTCATCATGCCTTCGAAGGTGGTGAGGACATCTTCCTGGTCCACGAAACTCATCTCGCAGTCAATCTGGGTGAACTCCGGCTGGCGGTCCGCCCTGAGGTCCTCGTCGCGGAAGCAGCGGACAATCTGGAAGTAACGGTCGTAGCCGGCCACCATGAGAAGCTGCTTGAAGGTCTGCGGGGACTGTGGAAGGGCATAGAACTGGCCCGGATTCATGCGGGACGGCACGACGAAGTCGCGGGCCCCTTCCGGGGTGGACTTTATGAGATAAGGGGTCTCTATTTCCATGAACTTCTCGGCGTCGAGATAGTTCCTCACCTCGTGGGCGATGCGGTGACGAAGTTCGAGGGCGCGCCTGAGCGGAGGACGGCGAAGGTCGAGATAACGGTACTTCGCGCGGATATCCTCGCCGCCGTCGGTATCCTCCTCGATTGTGAAGGGAGGAGTGACGGCCTTGTTCAGGATGTTTATTTCGGAAACCTTTATTTCAATGTCGCCGGTCGCCATTTTCGGGTTCTTGTTCTGGCGCTCAAGGACGGTCCCCTTCGCCTGGATGACGAATTCGCGGCCAAGGGAGGTCGCCGTTTCCACGAGGTCGGCCGGGGCATCCGCCTCAACCACCAGCTGGGTAATACCGTAACGGTCCCTGAGGTCGATAAATGTCATGCCACCCAGTTTCCGGGCCTTCTGGACCCAGCCGGCAAGGGTTACCTCCTGCCCGACGTTTTCTATGCGGAGTTCTCCGCAGGTTCTGTTTCTGTACATATATGAATAATGAATTGTCTTTTTCCCAATCCACAAAAATAGCAATTATTCCTAAGAAATGCTATTTCCGCTCCGACAGAAGAAGGGTAAGGGAGACAAAGTCCTCTACCGAAAGCCGTTCCGGACGGAGGTCGAAAACCGGATTTACGGCAAGGGAAGAATCGCCGCACGCGAGAATAAAGGGCTTCAGGGAGTTCCGGAGCGTCTTTCGCCTCTGGCCGAAGGAGGTCTTTACAAGTGTCTTGAAAAGCTGCTCATCACAGCCGAGCGATTCCCTGGAATTCCGCTTAAGCCGGATTACCGCCGACTGGACCTTGGGCGGAGGGGCGAAGCAGCCGGGGCCCACGGTAAAGAGGTATTCTATGTCGTACCACGCCTGGAGCAGCACCGAAAGGATGCCATAGGTCTTCGAGCCGGGCTTTTCGGCTATCCTCATTGCCACCTCCTTCTGGATCATGCAGACCACCTCCGGAATGCTCTCCCGGTAATCGAGAATCCTGAAAAAAATCTGGGATGAAATATTGTATGGGAAGTTCCCGATAACGGAAAAGCGCTCCGGGAAAATCTTTTCCATCTTCAGTTTCAGAAAATCCCCCTGCAGAAGCCGCCCCTGCATCCCCGGAAAATGGGTAAGGAGATACTCTACCGACTCGCCGTCGATTTCTATAAGGCGGAGATCCACATCTTCCCGCTCCAGAAGATATCGCGTCAGGACCCCGGTTCCAGGGCCGACTTCGAGGACATGCTTAACGCTCCCGTCCGGCTCCACCGGAAGGGCCTCAACTATTGACCTCGCTATCCTCTGATCCGTAAGGAAATGCTGGCCGAGGGATTTTTTCGCTCTTACTTCCATTTATTTCAAAGGGTGGATAGCCCCGTCGAAGGTACAGACCTCGGCGGAAACCTTTACCGCGGCCTCATGGCACTCCGGGATGGTTTTTCCATGCAGTAAAGACGTAACGAAAACGGCCGTAAAAGAGTCTCCCGCCCCGACTGTATCGCGGACGGCGACCCTGGGGGTGTCGATATGGGAAATTACTCCCGAAGCATCATAAACCTCGCTGTAGGCGGCTCCAAGGGTATAAACCACGTATTTCAGGGAGTAGCGCCGGATAAGGGAGAGGATGTCTTTTTCGCCTGTCAGGGAAAGCACGACCGGAAGCTCGTCTTCGTTGAGTTTCAAGATATCGGCCTCCTTGAGGGAGGGCTCGACCACCTCCCTGGAATAGTAGTGCTGCCGTAGGTTTATGTCGAAAACTTTGAGGCAGGACTTCGGGGCGGCCGAAAGGAGCGAAAGGATTGAAGACCTCGAAACAGGACTCCTCTGGGCAAGGGAGCCCCAGCAGACGGCGTTTGCCCCGCCTACCAACGAGAGTGCTTCCGGAGTGGACTCCAGAGCATCCCAGGCCACATTTTCCACAATCTCGTACTGTGGAATTCCGTCCCCGGAAAGCTTTACGTTAACCCGGGAGGTCGGAAGGGAATTGACCTGAAGCGCCGAAAAATCAACCCCGGTTTTTCCGAGGGCTTCGACCGTTTCCTTCCCGAGGGGATCGTCCCCTATGGCGCTGACGGCATATGCCCTTGCGCCGGTCTCCTTTGCATAGAAGGCAAAGTTCAGCGGTGCGCCTCCGAGGCGCTTCCCTTCGGGGAGCATGTCCCAGACAATCTCCCCGATACCGACAACCACCGGTTCCATTACCGCTCGAGGTCTATCATGACCTTCATGGAGGTCTCCCGGTTCGCATCTATGAAACGATAGGCCTCAAGGTACTGTTCAAAGGGGAAACGATTGGAAATCAGCGGCTCCAGATTAATCTCTCCCTTTGACACCATATCCACCGCAGTGAGGTAGTCCTCGTGGCGGTACATCATGGTCCCGATAAGGCGGAGCTCATGCTCCCCGAGATAGAACATACTGAGGGCAGGGTCCTTGGAGAATACGGCTACGACTACGATGTCGCTCCCCTTCTCAATCGTCTCCATCAGCGAACGGATCGACGATTCGACCCCGGCAACTTCGAAGCCGACCTGGTATCCTTCGTCTCCGAAGACCTCCGGAACGGCTTCTTTCAGGGATTTTTTCGTGACATTGAGCGTATGCTCGATGCCGCAGGTCTTCGCTATGTCCAGCCGCTTGTCGGAAACGTCCGTAATTAGGACTTTCCGGGCGCCCCGGGCAATGGCGAACTGAGCGACGAGATTCCCGATGGTCCCGGCGCCGGAAACGACCACATTCTTTCCGCGGAGGTCGGTGCGCATAGTGGCATGGGCCCCGACGGCGGATGGCTCGATCATGGCTCCGTACTCAAGGGACATCCCCTCCGGAAGCTTCACGACCCTGTCGTCGTCAACTACGAAATAATCCTCCGCGGCCCCGTCGGCCTGGAAGGCCTGGACCCTAAGATGCTCGCAGACATTGTATTGACCCCGGCGGCATGGGTTGCACTCCCCGCAGACCAGCTGGGGACGTGCGGTGATGTTGTCCCCCTCCCGGCAAACGGTCACCTGAGCTCCCGTCGCAACCACTGTCCCTGAATACTCATGTCCCTGGACGACCGGATAGAAGGTCGCCGGGTGGACTCCATGGAAAGAATGGATTTCACTCCCGCATATTCCGATTTTTTTCACTCTCAGCATCACCTCGTGGGGGCCGAGGTCTTCTTTACGGGGAGCCGGGACCTCCCTGAATTCAATTTTCCCGGGTTCAATCAATACTGCCTGTCTCATATAAAACGATATTACGCCATCAAAGGTAACAATAAATTTAGCCCTTCACAAAATGAAAGATGTTTTAATTTGTGGTTTCCCCTATATTACTTATATTTGTAAGCAGTTCATAACCTATGGGGGCTGCTAATCTTGAAGCATCAGGAGTTGGTAGTCTTTGGCCTTGGGGGCATGATTATGCAAACAGAACCATAGAATTCGCAGGATCTATTTGCATAGGTATTCTCTCTGGAAGATGTACTATCAACATTGATCCTTACGCACCAATGATTCCTCGTGTTCCAACATATTATGCTCCCAAACCATAAGTAAAGATGACTTCTATGTTACGTTCAAAATCCACTTTTTCATTTTATTTTCTATGCGCGATATTGGTTCTTCTAATAGTACTCATATCTTATGCAATTATATATTCAGTATGGGATGCCTATTACAAATACCTGCTTAAAAATAATGGAGAGCAAGTAGTTGCAACAATAATTAGAAAAGACAACGGAAGGGCACAATATGACATTGAGTATGATGGTGTCTATTATCGGCGATGGATATCATTATCGAAAAAAGCGTATCGGCGAATACATATTGGAGAAAGCTTTTATGCTTTAGTTTTACCAGACAAGTTGCAATATGACCATGAAGGCGGAATAACTCCCAGATGTTTTACAATTATTCTAGAACCTCTTCCTGAGTCCCAACAAAAGATTGATGAAGAAAAAAAACGAATTTTTAATATGTATAATAGATGAAAGCGCTAAGGAATGATCAGAATGCCTTTCCCGTGGCGCGTAACTTATAGACACTTAACTATTTGCACGTAACAATGTGCCCATTTTTAGGCACGTCGTTTTGCATAATGCGCTGAGTATAATATACTTGCCTGCCACGGAGTTTGCTTGTTTCCCCTAAATTACTTATATTTGTAAGCAGTTCACAACCTATTTTGTATGAAAAGACTCTTCCTCGCTTTTCTCTTCCTCGCTTCTTTCTTCCAAGCCCGGGCCGACGGATACGCTGTCGGGGAGATTCCTTATGAGGTTGGGGTAAGCCCTTCGGGAGGAAGGACCATAAGTGTTCCTATCATGACGGCTCCGTGCCGCGGTACGGTGCCGGGGGTGTCAATCTGTTATAGCAGCCAGGGCGGGGACGGAGTCGCCGGCTTCGGGTGGGACATCGGGGGGCTCTCTTCGATCACGCTCGCCCCGAAGACCATGTACTACGACGGTACGGTCGGGGAGCCGGATCCTTCACTCCCTTCTTCCCAGGTCTTCGCCCTGGACGGGGTCAGACTGGTAGACAATCTTGAATCTTATGATTTCCCAGACTATGATTACGTTACGGTCCAGGGAAGGATATTTATTCAAAAGGTGGTTTCTTCAAACGGGGAAATCGTCTGCTTCGATGCCCTTCTCCCGGATGGAAGTCGAAGACGATATGGATTCAGCAACAATACGTCGACCAAACTGACATATCCCCTTACAGAGAGCATAGATCCCCTTGGATACTATATCAAGTATACATATGTCGAATCTGGAAACAGATATTACCCGACATCCATCCGCTATGGTTCCCAGAATTCCTCCTCTTTGCCATCGGAGATTCGTTTCTCCTACGATACAAGGCGCAGAAGCGAAGAGATGTTTATCTCCGGACATCAGGTTCTTCTTTCCAAACTTCTTGCCTCTATAACATCATATAACGATGGACAGGTACTTAGGAACTACTCTTTTTCGCACCGGCTTTCAGGCAGGGAGATGTGCCTGTCGCAGATTGATTGTTCGGCCCCTGACGGTTCTGCTCTGAATCCTTTATTCTTCTCTTACGGGCAAACAGGCGCAGATAGAGGACTGGTAACCGAGCGCCAGATGACCCTATGGTCCTACCCATCCGGAACAGGGAACCGTTTCCGGGGAAAATTTCTTCCTCAGAGTTATTCAGACGGGCTAATTGCATATACGGATGGATACCCAACCTACGGCATAATCCAGGGTGATGAAAGTGCTGGGGACGACCTGCAGTTCGGAAGTTTATTTCCCGCTAACGGAATAATCTGTGTATACAAATCCCTAGATACCTCTGCTCTTCCGTACCAAATTACCGCCGGTACTGGTTTCCAGGTAGCGGGAGCCGCTGATATTGACGGAGACGGGGTGGACGAAATGGTGAAGGTCAACTTCGGAGTTTTCGACGAGGAAGAATCGACGCTGGATATCACAGTATTCCATTTTAACGAGTCTCAGACTCCGTCGTCATACTTTGGAGATGTTTCTGTTTCTGGAACAGTTCAAGATGGCGATTACTATAGCCCGATGAGCCGGAGTTATTTCTTCGGAGATTTTCTGGGAAACGGGAAAACACAGCTACTCTCAGTTGCCCATTCTTTCAATGGTTATTTCGGAGGGACCGCATGTTTCGCCCTTATAGACCTGGAGAGTCTTTCGATCATTTCCGAGACCCCAATGCCCCTCGTCTATATCAGCCCCGACACTGAAGATCGTTTTGCCGCAGTAGACATGGATGGTGACGGCAGGACCGAGCTTTATAACATGATGACTGCTGATGTCTACGGCATCTCGTCCACCGGGGCTTTCTCGCTTAAAGACAACTGGGGCTCAGCACAGGGAATCTTTCCAAGGAATCGTTGCTTTTTTGGGGATGTTAACGGTGATGGGTTGCCGGACATTGTGGCTGCTCCTGCTAATTCTTCGCCTACATATCAAAATGTTTTCCTTCCCGTCTGGGTTCCTCATGTCTGTCCTTACTGCATCCAGGACGAGCCGATAATATCTTCAGGTAGTCGGATTTGCCGTCACTGCGGTAGAGATCTCTTTGCATACTTTCTTGAGGATCTTCCTACTAAGGGACGTTGTTACAAATGCTCAGCTATACTATCCGACATGCGGGAGGACGAGACTTACGATCAAGATGAAATAGATATTGACAACTGCCTTTTCTGTCATGACCATGGTTTTACATTCTCCCGGGCGATAGAGAATATCCCCACCTCTGCTAAAACATGGACTGTATATAAGAACAACGGAAAACAGTTTGTATCCTCAACACAGCAGCTTATTCCGGTAATTTCTGGAGATTCTTTCCAGTTGATGGATCTTGACCGTGACGGGAAAATGGACCTTCTTCGTTACAGAAACGGCCAGTTTGCCCTCTTCCTTAATCGGTCTGGACAATTTGCATCTGTTCCGGCTGGAACCCTTCCGGTCAACGGAATTCCAGCAGGATTAGGGTTTCAGACCATGAACGCCTTCGGCGCCTCCCATGTGATACTGTTAACAGGGAGTCAGGTAAGTACTCTTTCCTATGGAGATTTTGACAGCTGTCTTATGACGGGGGTGACCGACAGTTTCGGGAATCAGACCGTGAGCAAGTACTGTACAGCATATGATTCTTCCGGAAGTTACCACCCTACTTCCGCAACTGTGACTTTCCCGTTCTGCCAAACATTCCTCCCCTTGACTCTTGTATCAGAGAGCATGATGTACATGGATGGGAGATCATCTCCCATTGGAAATAATCATTTTGACTACTATGGAGCGGTTATTTCCAGAGATGGTAGGGGCTTCCGCGGTTTCGAGCGGACCGTGGAACGGGACAGCATCAGGAACCGTTCCACCGACATGTATTACAACCCGACCCTATGCGTTCTTACGGACTTATCAACCAATACAGGACATAACAGTTATATATACAGCCGGCAGGTATTTCCCAACAAGGAGGAACGTATCCTTCTCTTGTCTGAAGAAGATGAAGACTTATTGAAAGGTATAATTTCCAGAAAGACTTACACTTATGATATCCACGGGTACCCGCTCTCAATAGAGGAGTCCCGGTGCTTTGACACCGAGGAGGATGAAACCTCGGAGGAATCAACACAGATGACCTATTGTCACTACTTTGACCAGGAAGAGTATGTCATGGGACTGGTCACGAGCAGAAGCATAACCAGGAGCAAACATCAAAGCGACACGGTGTCATGGACGGAACGTGATGATTACAGCTACGACTATGATACAAAAAAGATAGACCAACGTATTCATTACGTATGCAACGGGTCAGATTCAGAAGTCAGCAGGACCCGATGGACCTACGACTCTTACGGGAATCCCCTTACCGAAAGGACCAGCGTTTACGGGGCCACCGGCTATGTCGGTAAGACCTTTACGTACGGGTCTGGCGGGAGGACCCTCGCGAGCGAAACGGATGCGCTCGGGCTCACGACGACCTTCTCCGGGTATGACCGCTTCGGACATCCCGCATCCTCGACGGATCACCTTGGAAGGACTACCACCTATTCATATGATTCCTTCGGTCAGCTGTTAAAGACCGTCTTCCCGGATGGAACCGTTGACAGCACTGCTGTTGCCTGGGGCGGGAAAGGGAAATATACCGTAAGTCACTGTGTCTCGGGGGCGCCTACACAGGTTACCCATTTCGATGCACTCTCCCGGGAAGTGAGGCGCGAGGAACAATGTTTCAACGGTGCATGGCGAAAAGTAGACAGGGAGTACGACTCCTTCGGACGTCCCTATCGGGAGTCCCTCCCCTTCAGGGAAACCTCTCCTCTGTACTGGGCCGTGCACACCTATGACGCCTATGACCGCCCGACGGGTGTCCTCGAGCCCTCCGGGAAGGAAACGACATGGACTTACGGATCTGCACAGTCGTACAGCGTCACACGCGTTGAGGACGGAATACAGACGCAGTCTTTCATAGACGCCTCCGGAAGTGTTACGATGGTAGTAGACGGCGGAGGGACTATTTCCTATGACATCCGGCCTGACGGCCAGCCCTCTTCAGTAAGCGTTACAGGGGGCGGAGTGACG
>JAFSSE010000017.1 GCA_017445755.1 Bacteroidales bacterium
ACTCCAGTAGCATAGCGATACATACCATTTCTGCGGCCAGTTCAAATCCACGCTCAGCGTCCTGGCCTTCCATAAGCCGAGCCTGTAACAAAGCTTGTGCGCTGCCCACTCCCGGATGAGGCTCTTTCGGGTGCGGTGCCCCACCACGGCCTCGTATTCCGGGGTGTGCTCAAGACCATCAAGCGCGGCCAGAAACTCTGACCGCGACATGAGACTACTGTCCTTGACGTTGATGTTTGCCATAGCTACAAGCTTTTCTTGGTGGTGAGAAGGCTGAATTCAGCCGTTTTTAGGAGGTTCAGGCCCGGTTGTGGGGCGAGAGTACCCTTCGAGAACAAAAGGACGTCAGCGGACGCTTTCTTGCTATTCACGACGCGCTTGATGTCTTCCGCGTCAAGCCGCTCCGCATTCAAGGACACAATCACGTCGATGTTCTCGTACGAGAGGTTGCCGACACGCTCCAGGTGCAGCCTCCCC
Organism: Bacteroidales bacterium; assembly: GCA_017445755.1. Taxonomy (GTDB): domain Bacteria; phylum Bacteroidota; class Bacteroidia; order Bacteroidales; family UBA932; genus Cryptobacteroides. The sequence continues at coordinate 478 of JAFSSE010000017.1, forward strand.
TTCAGGTTCGGACGGGCATCAAGAAGCTGAACGAGTGCCTGCTTCCGATTGTCCACGCCGTGGTAGTCATTCAGTCCAGCAGCTACCTCGAACAGGCCTCCGTTTCCGCAGCACAGGTCGCAGACCTTCTTGCCATCGGATATGTGGCCGGCAAGGATATCGCGGACGGCATTGTCGTAGAAGATGTCATAGCTGGGGACAAAGTCGGTTTCGTCGATGTAGTCACGCTTGTATTGGTCTCTGTTCACCAGGTCACAGACCTCCGGGGTGGGATCCATATCCCAATACTTGTAGCCCCACAGGTAGAAGTAGCGATACGTCTTTGAGTAGAACCGGCCCTCCCGGGAGTTCTCACGTATGAAGGTCACGAACCACTTGAAGCGGTCGTAGTCGTTCTGGTCGCTGCGCAGGCAGTACCAGTGAGGGATGCTGGCCATGGACTTGGCGAAGTGCCAGTTGTGGGTCTGAATGAATCTTTTTGCTCTTTCGAAGTCGTTCATAAATCTACTTGTCAAATTTCTTTATCTGGAACTTGAAGCCGCAGGTCGGGCAAGTGACATCTGCCAGATCCTGCGCTTTCTTCTTCTGTTCAAGGCCTTCCTCAATCTTCTTCTCGGCCGCTGCCACGTCCTTGCTGGTCGTGATTGAGTTCTGCTGCGTCGGATTGAGGTTCGGCTTGAAGTCCTCCCCCATCGCCTTGGTCTCAACGTCCCAATCTTTCGTGGTCATGCCCCACTTCTCGGTCATGTACTGAAGGGCGGATTCATCCCACTCCAGGTTCTGCTCAGCAGTGGCATTGTCGGCCGTTGACATGTCCCTGCCTTTCTTGGAGTCCAAGGACAGATCCTTTCTCTTGACGGCAACAAGCGTGTCCGCATCGGCATCCACAATGATGACCTTCTTTACGCCCTCGGCCTTGGACGCCTCCTTGGACTTGTTGCCAGCAATCAGGCGATTGTTCTTATCGATGAGCACGGACTTTCCGGCGCCCAGTTCACGGAATGACTTACGCAGCAGCTCCTGGCCATGGAGCGTACCGCGGTTGGCATTGGCGTTGTCAAGAACGAGCTGGTCGATATCAACCACCTCGGCCGTTTTCTTATTCTTCTTCGTTGCCATGGTCTTCCGGGAAAAATTCAGTGAAACATCTGGGGCAGATGACGGCCGGCGCCTCCGCTGCATCGAACTTCTTGGCCTGGCTTTCCGTGGCCAGCTCGGCCTGCTCCTTTTCCAGTCCCCAATCTTCGCGCTTGAAGCCGAACTCCTCCTCGGCTTTTTTCAGGGCTTCCTTGTTCCATGCAAGGTCGGCTTTTCCGACAGCATTGTCAGCAAGGGCCATTTCCCTCCCCTCCTTCGTGTCAAGGTCTATGTCTTTACGCCGGACGGCCACAAGGACTTCACCTTCCGTTTCCACCACAAGCACTTTCTTGATGCCCTTCTTGATGGATGACTGCGCGGTCTTGTTTCCAGCCACCAGCTTGTTGTCTTTGTCAAGCAGGACGGAACGGCCGGCACCGAACTGTTCAAGGGAGCGGTCCAGCAGCTCTCGGCCTCTCTCCGTTCCAGCATTGACGTTTGCGTCATCACTGACAAGCTGGTCAATGTCGATTTCTTTGATTTCGTATTCCTTCATAGCGCGATGAGTAACAAACATAAAGCACCCCTGCCACGGCTTATGCCGTAGGGCGGAGGTGCTTGTTGACAATAGATTTGAACTCCGAATTAAGGAGCGTTGCAATTATAATCATTTTTCAGCGATTTTGCACCATTTTTGGCCCAAAACCGAGACAAAGATATGTAATTATTACACATTTTCAAACATTTTTAGGCAAAAACCGACTTACGGGGATTCCGGTTACCTTGAACGTGTCCAAGTTCATGTAGAAGCCGCGCGTGCTGATGACTGCATCCTTGAATAGCTGCCACAGCAGACTCCCGGCCAGCTGAACGAGTGCGGAGTTCACGAACAGATCCTGCTTCTCAAGGGCCTCCGCCACTGAGCAGCTAGGGCCGGAATCCTTTTCGTCCACGAGCGTGTAGTCAAACTCCTCCGTGGCAAATGGGAGAATGCCGACCGGCCGATAGGCGTCCGACTTGGGCTGGTCAATCTTGGCACTGCCGAGGATGGCCTGGCCAGTACGCTGACCGTTGCCAAGGTCGAGCCAGTAGTACGTGGCGTTCTCGGGAATCATCGGAGCAGACCGCTTGCGCAGCTCGGCAAAGTGCTTGCCGATTTCCTCCCTGGTCTTGATGTTGTCAACACAGGTAATGACAATATTCGCCATTACAGAGGCAGAATACTTCTTCGGTTCGGCATTCCAGTCCAAGCCGAAAAAGCGGTTTATGCGCGTGATGAACGCCTGTGCCTTGTTCAAGCCAATCTCGCCATCGGAGAACAGCTGCCGGCCGATGTTGGCTTCCGTGACCGTGTCGGGGTCGTATGCGGTTACCTTCAGTCCCGGATGGCCCATTGCATACAAGGCATGGTCTATCCTGGCGAGGGCTGAAAGCATCTGACAACCGCTGCCACCAACACCAACGAGGTCGATGCTGATCCTGTGGACGGGATTCAGGAAGTAGGGTGCAACAAAATGCACGTAGGGTTTCTTTTCTTTAGACATGTTGCTTTTGTTCTTCTGTGTTCTGTTTCTTCTTTGCCTGCTGCTTTTCGTAGGCGTCAATGATGAGACCGAGCCGATAGGTGGCTGCATCGCCCAAGACAACGATAATGCGGCGTTCCGTCGATGGCAACTGGCACCTCTTCTGGAGGCACAACTTGTACTGCTCGGCGATGTAGTCGGCACTCCATTTCACCCTTTCATACCCCCCCCTCCTGAAGTACCTGCCATGCTCGGCTGCTGCCCTCTCTGCCTTGTTGCGCTCCTCCGCATAGGCACGCATTTCATCGCGGACGCACTCCACGAACAGCTCATCCATCGTGACTATGGTCTTACCCCTCTTGGTCATGGCTCATCGTTTTACTGGTTTCTGCAATCTCTTTCTGGAAGTCAGCTATCTGCTGGCGGATGTGCTCTTGCGTTTCCTCATACTGCTTCAGCTGCTCCTCCGTGTAGCGAGGTGCACCGAGGCACCAGTTCTCGTAATTCAGGTGCTTCATGCTGAAGTCGTGAGGCCCACCTTCCATTTCCTGCTGGGTCAGCTCGATGGTGTGAACGCGCAGCATGTAGTCAAAGTACTTCTCGAACTCGCCCACAGGCACGTCATTGTCAATGTCGTAGCGAATCTCGGTCATGTTGGCAGAGAACCCATCCTCACCAAGGATGACGATATCTCCGACTTCCTGGCGCGGCCAATAGGCATCCTCAAAGGGAATGTCATGCTTCTTGCAGAACTCCCGAAGATAGTCATTGCAGACCGCATTCCAGCGAGTTTTCAAAAGGTCTTTCATTCTGCTTCCTCCTCTTTCTCCACGCCCTTGAGCATTTCGCGGACATAAATCTGGTCGGCCAGATCCAGTGTGCTCTTTCCGGCCTTGATTTCCTCGTAGGCCTTGGCCATCTTCTCGGGCTTCCACAGGCCCTGACGATGCAGGCGCTCCCACGGCCCGTCCGATGCGACTATGTTCTTTTCCTTGTAGAGCTTTTCAAGGACAGCTCTGTTCTCCTCGGCCACTTTCATAGCCTTCTCAATCTTTGCTACCTGGCCGGCCTTGCCGGTGGTGGCGGTCTTAGCACTCTTTGCCATAATCTTTAACTGGTTTATTGGGTTTCTTGTGGTACTTCGTACCGGTTTTCAATCTTCTGTTACGCTCTGCGGTGGCCTCGCTCCGGAGACAGCCACAGGAGCGAGTGATACCCCTTGTCAGGTTCGTTCCAAGGGTGTTGAACTCAACTCCGCAATCACAACGGCACCGCCATATCGTAGTGCGGTTGTCGGACATATCGTTCTCCTCCAGAACGACTACCCTGCCGAAGCGGAGACCTGTCAGATCCTTGAAGTTCCAAGCGTGCTTGTCCATATCAGCCAATCTTTGTGAACAGGATATCCGTGCGCACAATGGTCTTGTGCCATTCAATCTTATCCTCGGCAAGCGCCTGGGCGAATGCCACGTCTGTTGGCTTGTGGGCGCCAAGCTCGAACCAATGCTTGAACTTTCCGCGCTGAACAAACACGCGATGTACGCCGTTGTCGTCTCTTTCGATTCTTGCCTTTGTCATAGTGCTATCTCCTATCAAAAAGGGGCGGGCCGCATACCCCATCGGTATCAATATTTATTCGGTTATTCGTTAAACATAGCGGCCCTTTCATAAGTGACTACTTTACCAACTTGAATGAGTAAACAAACACCCAAGGATTCTTCTCCCATGTGCCCTTTCCGGAAATCTTGTCAATGAGAGCAGCGAAGGCATCGCGAGGCGAGTTGTAGCACATTTTCGAGCCATTGAAAGCATATCCGCTTGCATAGTAGGAAAGCCCATCATGGTCTTCCAATTCAATGGGTTCATGATATACTCCCTCGCGCAGACACTCCTCCTCACTGATGCCCTGTAGCCGCTCTACCTTGATGCTGGTGATCCGGATGCGGTTTGGCATCAAGGTTGGGCGAACAAACATCTTGTTTCTCCAGCCGGCACTCTCTGTTACCTTGCCAAACTCATAAGCTGAATGACCGTTTGCTAGCCGTATGCGCTTTGCCACCGTTAGGCATTCTGAAATACCGAGATCCTTGTACGGTTGCGCGACGGCAATGACCTCGCCAATATTGTATTTTGGCTGAAGCTCTTTCGGGGCAAACAAAGAAGGAAGTCCAGTGTCAAAATATAAGACGCCATTTTCAATAAACGCATCGATGACGGAGCCCCAACCATAATTACTAAAGTCATAAATAATCCGTCGCGTCATTGTCTTTGTCCCTTCTAGAACGGCCTTTGTGAGGCCATAATGGTCATCAAACATTATCTTCTTCATATCACCCTCCTACAAGTCAATACATTCAACGGGGACTTGGTTCACGCACGGCATTACACCTGCATAGATGCCATTCTGAAGCTCTATCTTCATGCAGCCTGTTTCGCTGAACGCCGTGACATGGAGGTTGGTTTCTCCGAGCATGTTCCAGGCATTGGCAACGACAGCAAGGACGGGGGCAAAGAACTGCGCCTTCTTATCTCCGTGCTTGATGCGGAATGCCGCCAGCGAGCTAACCGGCCTGGCCATTCCGGGAACTATTGCATGAGGGTTGCTATTGAGCTTGCCAGTGCCGCCACAGACGGGGCAATCACCCTTTCGGTCATAGGTATCAACTCCATCTTTCGCCCAGTACACCCACGTCACCTTTCCTTTGCCATTGCACTCCGGACAATTCTCCTCCTCCGGGTGGCGTTTCAGTCTCTGGTACAGATCCTTGATGTTGATGTCGAACTTGTCAGAGACACCAAATTGAACATTGGCCGGGGATGCCTTTTCGTTTGTGGGCATACTCCCAAAAGTCGGCAGTAACGTCTTCGGTACAACAATAATCTTCTTTCCATCCGTTCCACAGATGTGGCCATCGCCATCATCGTAAGGCGCACGGAATCTTTCCTGCGCACCGCTCGGCAATTCGCAGAACGTGGTAATGATTTCAAACAATAACTTTTCGTCCATAACTGTTACTTTTTGATGACAATCTCAACACGCGCAGGCTCCAGGTCTTCCCACTTGACGGACGGAAACGCGTCCTTGTCAACCTTTATCCATTCCCCCATTTCGCAGGGGCGTCCCCACGATGCTCCGTGGTCGAAGTTCATCTCCTTCTGTGGCACTGATACCCACAAGCGGAGCTTTCCGTTCTTATCTCTGGCAAGCCACCCTTCCATCTTAAACACAGCCTCATCGCTTGGCTTGACATTACCGCGGTTGGCATTCCAGAACCTGTCCTTGCACTCCCTGGAGCAGAAGGCCTGCGAGTACTGGGCCTTCTTGAACTTCTTGTGGCAGACCGGGCACTCGATTTCGGAGCCAACGGCCGCTTTCTTATTGTCGTGATACTTACTCATAGACCGTGAACTCCTTTTCGATGTGGCACACGTTGAACACGTTCTGCAGCTCGTGCATGGCGCTGACGAAGCCCTCAAAGTATCTGTAATCCACCATGCGGTCTGCATCGCCTTGCCTTGCCGAGATCCAGAGGCCTTCATCGTCTACATCAACCACCACGGCGGCTTGCTGGGCCTTGTCCTCAAACTCCCACTCAAGCTTGCACTCCGCCTTGACAAAACCGTTCTTTTCCAGCAGCTCCGTTGTCAAAGGGATTGGCTTAATTTCGCACAGGTCAAGAAGACCATCGACAACTCTCGCGTCGTTCTTCTCGACGCCGGTCAGTTGGTAGTTCCATCCGTCGAAGCTCACAATGTCTCCGAACATCAATTCTTTTGCTTTCATGCTATTGCCTTTTTCTTTGCATCCTCGCCCTTTGAAATAGGGCGAGGACAGCAAAGGTTTCAAAGTAAATTCATCGGACGGGGCGCACCGAGAAGCCGTAAGCGCGGTTGCTGTCGTTCAACGGATAGACGCTGCCCGAATCGAAGTACAAGTTGTACGCGTAGGTCGCACTGTAATTCACGCTCGGAGTCTTGGTCCAGATATCACCTTCGTCTCCGTCATACTTGACAGGGCCACCTTTCCAAGTGTAGCCATCGGCCGGGAAGAAGATGGACTTGCCATTCGGGCCGGTGAACTTCATTCCGGGCTTTCCGTTCTCGGTAACCCATTCATGAGTGCACTCGGTTGCCAACTCTACGGCCTGGGCCGCGGTAGGCATCTGGTCACCGAACAAACCGATGGCCTCATCAAAGTCGAACAGTTTCTTGCCGTTATGCTCGGCATTGTTCTTCGCCCAGAGCGTTCCGGAAGTCAGGCCCAGATCCACGAAGCCAGTGGCTTCTTCTTCCGCGGTGCTGGCCTCGCTTACGATGGTGTCAATAACGCCAAGCGTAGTGGCGCCACTGACGCGGTCATCCGCGATGCTGATTCCAAACTCCCTGTCAATTTCAGACAGGAGCGTTGCCCGGTCGAGCGAATCGAAGCCGAGAGAGTCCAAACTGTTGGAGGTGGCGAGTTCTCCTTCAAAGCCGAGGGTTTCGCGATATCGTTCTACGATAGCAATAAGACGTTTGTTCATAATGTTGCTGATTTTTATTTCTTACGTTTCTTTTCTTTTTGCATACGGAGGGCGTACAGGCTTGGCGATTCATAGCCTTCGCAATCATCGGCCGGCTCAAGCTCTGGCCAGAGCCGATATCCGAAACGGCGGCAGGCCTCCCAGCGTTCACCCTTCCAGACTTCGTCCCGGTAGTGAGCGCAGGCGCCACACTTGGTGCACTTCCTCCAGTACTCCTTACTCATTGGCTTTCTGCTCGGGAGTCAGTACATCCAGATAGCAGTTGTCGCCATCAACAATGATGAATCCGTCAAGCAGCCGTGACAGCTTCATTGCGAGGTACTGCGCGGTTATCTTTTGCGGCTTATCAGCGCAGAGCCGTACGGTACGGCGGAGATGCTTGTCATACTTGAAGGCAAGGTCATCACAGACCTTTCTCTGGCTTTCTAGCTCCTGGGTTAGGGAATTTACCTGCTTCTTGCGCAGGAACGCGACAGCGGCTAAAACAAGGACTGCCACGGCGAGGATTACAATGATTACTGTTTTCATGGTGTAGAACTATTTGGGTTGAACATTAACTTTCCGGCTCAGTGATGACATCGATTTCATCTGCGACCACGATGGTCTGGGTGCGGTCATAGCCCTGCTGGTCTTGGTACTGATCCTGTTTGATGCGACCACAGACGTAGAGCTTCTGACCGCGAACGATACGGTCTGGGGTGGCGCGGCCGAAACCGGCCCATGACTCCACTCGATGCCACGTTGTCTCTGTTTGCCAATCTCCGTTGGCGTCCTTGTACGAACGGTTGGTTGCTAGCGTGAACCTTGTCACGGTGGTGTTGCCAACGTCTCTGGTAGCATCCACGCTACCTACGTGTCCTTTCAATTCAATTCGGTTCAAATCTTTCATTGTCTTAACTGTTTTTTGGGTTTTACATTCTTCTATAACTCTGGCCTGCATAGTACAGGCGGTCAAAGGTCTCGCTCATCCTGTCCTGCATACGTGCGCCATAGCGCTCGGTCAGCTCACGGTCTTCCAGATTCGTGGATATCACCGATATCAGCTGCTGGTTGTAGCGGTGGTACAGAACATCAAGAATCGGGGTGCGCTCCATGCCGTAGGTCATACAACGGACCGGCTCGCTGCCAAGGTCGTCGATGAACAGTATCTTGCTTTCCGCGAACTCCAGGTATCTGGATGCCTTTCCGTCTTGGTAGGCAAGGAACTGGTCAACAAGGTTGGTGGCCGACACGTAGCAGACTTCCGTCCAGCTCGACGCGCCATTCCTGACAACCTGGTACATAGCCTTCATCATCGTGGTCTTGCCGGTGCCCACCTTGCCATAGAGCAGAAGACCTGTCTTCCGGGTGGTGGCCAGCCACTGGCCAATCTTGCAGACCAGCTGCTGCGTTGCCTCATCGGGAACGAGCTCCCGGCCACGTGCTTCAACCTCGTAGATGTAGGCGCCGTACAATTCGCCAGCGAGCAGATCCTTTCCCTTTCCGGTGATGCGCTCCGGGAAACTATAACGTGCTGCTTCCCCCTTTGACTTCTTCAAGAGGGATAAGTACTGCTGAGCTACCTTGGTGATTGATTCTTCCATTTCCTTGATCCTTTAGTGAGAACAGACCCTGCCATTCATTGGCCATAGACTGGTCAACAATCATCCGCATCTTCCACGTCTGGCCATCCGCAAGATTAACGAGGTGGGCATACCCCTTCTCGACGCCTTTCTGCGTTCCGTAGGGCTTGCCTGCCTCGATACGGAAATCAATCCAGTCTTGGAAGATGGCAAGCCGTTCCTGGTCCTCGATGAACGAGAGGTCGGGGACGAACTTGGGCTTGCGGACTTTTTCTTTTGAGGGTTTTTCTTTTTCAGTAGTAGATATATTACTTTCTTCTTTTATTAAAGAAGGGAGTATATCATCCCGTGATTCCGCGGAATGCATTCCGCAATTCTGCGGAATGGAAACCACGCCATTCTGAGCGGGATTTTTGAGCATTTCCGATTCCGCAATTTCGCGGAATGGACTCCGCAATTCTGCGGAATGCATTCCGTAGTTTTGCGGAATGGAACCCAGATAGTTCAGGAACTTATCCGAGAACGTGTACCAGGCAGTCCGGTCGGTCGGGTTGTCATTGAATGACCCCTTTACCAGAACTCCGGCACGGAGCAGTCCGGCAATGTGCCGCTGCACCTTGTCTTCGCTCAGGTAGGGGAACAGTACCGCCATCGAGCGCTGCGAACTGCAGGCCCAGAAACGCCCATCATGGAAGTGCTGACTTTCGGCAGCATTCTTCTCGATCCAAAGGGCGAAATAGTACAACAGTACCGCCTTCTCAACGCCGTAGTCCTTGGCTACCTGCGGTATGAATGAGTGTACTATCATAGCGCGGGCAGGATTCCAAAGGGCAGCAACATATCGAAGGCAATCTTCTGGACGATTCTTGCCCTTTCCTCATCGTTGGCTGGGTGGTACTTTTCGTTGATGGCGTCTATGTCGTGATAGGCCTTGACGTGCTTCTTGGTGTTCTTTGTCTTGATCCAGACATCATCGCCAAGATTCACCTCTCTGCCAGCTTTGATTTCGGACATCCGGCCCTTGACATTCAGACTCCCATATTGCTGGAGGCCAACCAGCGATGTGACTACGCCGCCGGCCTTCATTGTGGCAACCATCTTCGCTCTTTGCGACTGGCTGCTTCCCTCATTCGGGTTTTCGTTAACTTGAGTGTACATACTATCTCATTAAGTCTTTCAACATATATCGGCCTTTGAGCAGCTGCTTGGTGTCAAACGGCTTCTCTCGGCTTTCTTTGAGAGCAAGCACCAGGTTCCCCTTCACCGGATTCGCACCGAGCAAATGGGAGTTCGTGCTTCCCCAGAACAAGGTCTCCCAGTATCGAGTAAGGGCAGACCAAGTGTAGTCCCTTGCCTTCGTCGCCTTGGCGTTACCGAGGCAGACATGGCAGTCATCATAGACGTTGAACATCGGATACCGGCTCAACTTCCGTTTGGCCGACGGGCGACTGCCCTTGAAGGCATAAACGGACAGCGTGCGGTCTCTGACCACGTACACGATGCCGGGGACATAGTAGTCACCATCTTCGATGGAAAGACCGTCCACGAAGCTCATATTTCGTTTCTGCGGCGGGTTCCACCAGATGAAGGTCTTGTGGCCGGGCCGGTCATCAACGTACAGCATAGAGCTTGGCATGGCTCCGTGCGGGGTTTCAGCGAAGGATGTGGAGAACGTCTTGACCATTCCGTCAATCAAGCGCTTGCTGACGGGCTTTGCTTCACCGAAAGCACCATTTCCATTGACGGGCCGGCTCTCCAAGTAGTACCTGTTGCTTGGCGAGGAATATGCTACAATCACCGCCTTGGGTGTGTAGGTCTCCTTCAGGGCTTGAGTAAGATCCTTCATGACTTTATCACCTCCGGTAGTTTTGCAAGCGCTTCTACGAAACGCATATATCGGCCAAGATCCGGGTGCAGGCGTGGCTCTCCTTTCGGGGTTAGCACCACCTCATCAACGAGGACATCTTGCTCGGTATCTCCGCTCTGGTAGTAGTTGCTGATATCCTGGACTATCGTGTCGATAACGTCATCATTGTCATACACGATGCTGAACAGCTCCTCGATGGGGTTCACAATCGGCTCACCACCATCGTAGTCGTTTTCATCAAAGTCGCGATACCGCGACACCGACCAGGCGAAGTTCTCAAGATAGGACGGATAATCATCTGCGATGAAATCGATGCCACTTGCCAGCAGGTCGTAAATGGCCTTGTCTGCCTTCTTCGGCTTGAATGCCAGAAACTCCTCGGCCGTGAGCAGTGGGGCTTCGTAGAACTCGTCTATGAGCTTGCGCGTCTTTCCGCCTGTGGCATAGGACTGGTACATTTCCATATCGTCATCATCGAGTGAATCCTGATCATACATGACGTTCTCCAACAGGGCTTCAAAGTAGTAGCTGTCGTAGACACTGCACCAGCCACCTTTCTTGGCAAACGTGCGCAGGAATCTCCTGGCAAGCGCCCCGAACTTCTTGTCCTTGACCTTGAACGTCCATGCAAATGGAATGAAGTACACCATTTCGTAGTACATCGGCCAATCCTTCAGCACGAACTGGTATTCCTCCATTTCATCATCGTAGTACAGCTCGATGGACTCCTTGTCCTTTAGCAGATTGTTCATCTGGTCAAAGAGCGCTGCCAGCACCTCGGCATTGTCCTTCCCTTCGGGAATATCCAGCCTGGCGCCGCGGCTCTCCGCAAAGTTTGATGCCGAAGCAACCAGCCTGCGGAAAGCACGAGCGCCCAACTTGAACGGGAGGATGTGCAACCTGGTCTGCTTGATCCTGTTCGTCAGAAAACTATCTCTAACAGGTCCACCGGCACTTCTATCAGTTCCGGCCGAGACCTGTCCCGGGAATCGTCCACTTCGTCCAAGATGAGCTTGGCCAGTGCTTCGACCTCTGCGTATGTCAATGCTTGCTTGCATTCTTTCATCAGCCTTTCGTTCCAACCGTTGTCTTGAACGTGTACACAAGGTTATCACCCTTGTACTCCGGGCCGTGCACGGATGACGTGACTAGCTCTGGATAGGTGTTCGAGTAGAACTGCATCACCTGGTCCGGCGTCATGCTGGAATCGGGGTCTGCAAGCGTGATGTTCTTCTTGTCAATGACAAACTTGCGTGTGAGTTTAATCTTGTCCATGGCGACCTCCTATGCTTCAGGTAAATCATCATTCTGTTCCTGCTCCTCTGGCGCTTCTTCCTGCTCGGCAGGAGCTTCCTCGGCCGGCTGCTCCTGGGCAGGTGCCGCTTCGGTTTCTTCCTCGCCGAATCCATCACCGCTGAACAGGTCGGGGACGTCCTGCTCCTTGCAGTAGGCAATGCCTTCATCGCACTTTGCTTTATCGTCCTCGCTGGCGAATTCCTTGGCCGAAGTGAGGGCAGATATAGCTTCCTTCCATTTGCGTTCAGCCTGGGCCTTTTTAGCGGCATCCAGATACTTGGTGTACTGTTCCTTCCGGGCCTTTTCCTCCTCCTTCTCTTTCTTCTTCTGGTCGGCCAGTGCCGCGCTCTTGGCTTCGGCCACTTTCTTCGCCGCCTCGAACTCCTGCATGGAGGTCTGAAGCCCAGCGGACTCGGCAATCGGCTTGGATATCTCGGCCACGAAGCCGCCGTCCAGCTCGGCCGGTGTTCCACTTACGATGAAGGGCTGAAGCAGATCCTTCGCTTCATCCTTGACGGCATTGTTGCGGAAGTTCACGCTGACGGTCATCTTGTCCTCAGCGAGTTTCCTGATGACTATGGTCGTGTCATTGCCCACGCCCATAATCTTGTTCAATTCTTCAAACATGTTCATAATCTATTGTCTTTTGATGTTTCCATTCATGTAGAGCGTCACCATGTCAATGAAGTCCTCCACGCTCCTGCATATACAGGACTTGTTGCCAGCGGCCTCGAACTCCTGCAGCCAGACCTTCTGGTCATCGTCAACCTTACCCTTTGGCGTCTTGAACTCGATGGCCAGGGCACCATAGCCACCTCTCGGAACGAGGAGCAGCATATCGGCGGCTCCCTTGACCATGCCCTCGGCTTTCGCCCTCTGTGCAGAAGGGCAGACGTAACGATAGCTGCCGTCCTTGCGACGGACTAGCTTCATGTCACGCTTCGCCTCGTTCGGCACCTTGATGAGCAGGCGCCAATAGGTCGGGAATTGCAACCTAAACCACTGGACGGCTCCTTGCTGGATGAAACTCTCTTGATACATTGTGCTAGTTGTTTTGGACTGGCCCGGAACCACACTCCAGGGCCATCTGTTGCTTGATGAAACTTACCTGCGTGCGGATGTTGTCGCTCTGGTGGGTGCAAGCTGCATTCAGCCTGTCAAGCACCGTCACCATGGCAATCTCCTTCGCACACATATTCTCCACGAAGTCCTTCTGAACGGTTGCCGGCATCTTGCACAGCGAAGCGAAATGCTCCACCTGCACCGCCTTCTTAGCGTTCCGGAGTTCTTCTTGCGCCTTGCCGAGCAGTGTGCCAGCCCACGCCATGTAGGCATTGAGGTAGGACAGCCTGTCGGTCAGTACGTAGGGGTCATCCGGTGGCGCCACCTGCTTCAGGAACGCCTCCATTTCTTCGATTACTTTCAGTTCTTCCTGTGTCATATCAAAACTCGTGATTGAAGTCTATTGCCAAACCTGCGTCAGCAACGAACACTCTCTTGCCAGTGGCCAAGGATACCTCCTGCTTCATCAGCTCCGGGTCACCATTGCCAACGGACAGATGGATGAGTACGATGTTCACCACGTGCCGCAGGTCGTGCTCCAGCAGCGTCTCGATGCACTTCGGCAGAGACATGTGCGATTTCAGCGTGCGCCTCTTGACAAGAGGATGGAGCTTTCCGGATGCCACGTTGTCATCCAGCTTCTCGGGAACGTAGTTGCACTCTATCAGGATATTGTTCAGGTTCGTGAAACGATACTTGATGTAGTAGGTGTCGGTGGCGAACAGGACGTTGCCACACTCCTCGTGCGTGACTATGTACCCAAACGGCTCCTTGCCATCGTGCTGGGTGGGGAACGGCGTCACCGTCCACTCTCCGATATGCACGGTCTTGAGGGCCTCAAGCGGCATGACATTGTGCCTCTCTCCAAGCTCCATTCCCTTGATTGTTCCTGCACTCGCATAGACTGGTATGCCTGCCTCCAGATACTGGTCCACGAAACCGCAGTGGTCTTTGTGCTCGTGCGTTATCAAGCAAGCGGCAATGCGCTTGACATCGTAGCCGTACATCTTGTACAGATCCTTGATGTGCACACCGGCTTCAAGCACGATGGCAGTCTTGTCATTGTACAGGACGTAGCCGTTTCCGGCACTACCGCTTGCTAGGACACTCAATTTCATCTGCTAGTCGTTGAAGATTGCAGGGGTGGGAGATTTGCCTACTGGCTTCTGTGGAGAGTCCGGAGTAGGCTTCGGGGATTCGGAGACAACCACGGGCTTTTCAGGGGCTTCCTTGACCGCGCCGGGCGCTTCCGGGATGTTCACGACCTTGGCAGGTTGCTGCTGCTCATCCACAGGTTCTCCGCTTGCCTCATCGGCATCACCAAGGTCAACGCCAGTGATGAACTCGTACAGCACCTTCTTGGCCTTGCGCTCTGCCTTGCCCTTGATTTGGTCGATGCTGGAATAGCCGTCCTTCTTCACGTTGGCCACGTAGCCAAAGGACTTCTTCTCGTTTCCGTACTCGTAGGTAATCTTGCAGTCCACGTCAGCGGTGTTCTCGCTGAGACGGGGTGCGCCATAGCTGATGAAGTACTTGCACCCAATCTTTCGGAGCAGGGCGGTGTACCCTTCCTTGGTCGGATACATTCGCTCGGCAATGATGTTCATCTGGTTGCCGGTGGGCATAAGACCGAAAGCAATGGCATCAATGATGGCATCACGGACTACGGGGATGCTGTACGGAGTTTGAGGCCTGCCGTTCTTGTCCGTGCGTTTGGGGTCACGGTCGGTACGGAAGCCGATGGTCGTGTTCATCAGGGGCATGAACACCTGTTCCATGACCTGATCCGTGAGGGCTTCACGGAGCTTGCTGACCACACCGACGGCCACGAATGCGGCGCCGAAGTTGTTGACGATTTGGAGCTGCTGCGCGTCCTTGCACGCCAGCTCGAACTTCTCTCTTGCTACTACAATGAGAGCGTTCTGTTCTTCTTGCTTGTTTGCCATAATGTTACACTTATTGGATTGTGAGGTTTGCTTCTTCTGTTACACGGAGCGTGACCAACTGACAGTCACCTCCGAGGATGGTGTTCACGGACTCTGCGTTATCAACCCAGATTGGCGCCTTCATGCCATAGGCAAGGGCGAGGGTGCGGCAGATGTCAATGCCGGCATTGATGCGGCTTGCGGTGTTCAACACGGAATACGGAATGCCGTCAACAGTGATATCACACACGTCCTTCACGCCGTCATTGGTCAGGTTCTGCTCGAACATCCGTATCTTCACGAACTGGAACATTCCGTTGATCCTTTCCTCAATGGCGTTCATCTTGCGCTGGCTGAAAGCGGTCAGTTCATCAAGCTGCTTCTCGATGTCGGCACGCTCCTGGCCAAGTTTGCGGTCCTGTTCCTTCAGTTCCGCGATTCGTGCATTGGCGTTCTTTATCTGCTGCTCCTTGGCTAGATTGGAGTTCAGGCTGGCTATCTCGGCGGTCAAGCCAACCATTGCACCCTGCTCCTGCTTGATTTCCTCATCGTAGGTCACGGGCTTGTCGCTGGCGAGCTGCTGCTCCAGGGTGCTGCGCTTCTCAATGAGTGAGGCATACTCTGCATTGGCGGCAACACGCTCCTCGGCAGTCTTGACTACTACTGGATTCTTGGATGCATTGTCGGCAATCTCCTGCAGACGCACCACTTCGTCCTCGGCCTTCTTGACCTTTTCCTCGGCAGCACGATGGTCATCAGACAGCTTGTCAATGACGGCTTTCAAGGCCTTGGCCTTCTCCTCCTTCTCGTTCATCCGTTTCAGCTTGTCGGAATTGAAGATGCGGACGGCCTTGTCGGCACGTTCCGCAAGCTCCTCCGGAGTGAATACGTGACCGCAGGTGGGACAGGCGGCATCGCTCTGCCCGGGGGCGTAGGATTCCTCGTTGATGGCATTCCATTCGGCACGGAGCGTTTCAAACTCCTCCTTCTTCTTGAGGATGTCATTCCCGATTTCCTCCAGTTCCGCAGCAAGGGCCTTTTTCCGGCGTTTTGCGGACTCCAATTCCATGTTGGTAGCCATGAGTGCATCCTGGGCTTTGTTGCGCTCCTTCGTGAATTCCAAGGTGGCCTCACGCGTAATGGCGGCAATCTTGTCGGCCACGGCATTCAGCTCTTTCTTCACCTCTGAATTTGCACCAGCGATGGCCAACTGGCGATATCGCTCAATGGCTTTCTGATGGGCTTGCTTCTTGGCTTCGCTCTCGGCCAACTGGTTCCGGAGTTCATCGAAGTCCATCGTCTCGGGAATGCCGCGCTGGATTTCATCGATGCGGACAGGAATGGCTTCCGCTTCGGTCTTCACCCTGGCCATGCGCTTGCGCAACTCGGCCTGCAATTCCTCTATGGTCTTGCCTTCCGCAGATGCCATCACAACAGTAGGGTACTCCGCAGAAATGAGCTTTGTCAGGGACTCGACATCGGCTATCTGCTCAAGGATGCCGCGCCGTTTGGCAACATCAAACGAGGCAAACAGATTGATGTTCGATACAAGCTCGAAGCGCTCCCTGTCAAAGAACTCCTCAATCTTCTTGTTGTACTCCGACATCGAAAGCGGGACATCGTTGTAGAAGTAGTCGCTTGCATTGCCGTTGTACACATACTCGGTCGTGCCGCGCTTCTTTGACCAGCTCTGGTAGAACTCCCTGCGGAAGTCCACCCTCTGGCCGTCAATGAGGAAAACGACGGAAACGACGGTGCGGGCTTCCCTTTCCACCTTGCCGTCATCATCCATCTTCTGCACCTTGTCTATCACCCTGCCGCGACTGTCCTTGTTGAACAGGCACCACAGATAGGCGTCATAGACGCAGGTCTTGCCGAGTGCGTTCCTGCCGCTTATCTCGGTGCGCTCGCCGAACTGGACATCCAAGACATGCAGGCCCTTGAACTTTTCGACGTGCATTGATTCTAACTTGATTTCTTTCATATACATAAGGTTTACTGATGTTGTCTTACCACGATGCGGTGCCTCTCCACGAAGGCATCAACATCGTCCTTGCGGTACAGAATCTTCCGGCCGAGCTGGTAGAACGGCAGTTCTCCGTTGTCGCGCCATTCCTTCTGCGTATCACCGTTCCCAAAACCAAGGTACTCCGTGAGCATTTCAATCGTCAGGTACAGGCGCTCACAGGTGACTTTTGCTATTGCCTTGTCCTTCACCATACCTACCTCGTTTTCGGGAACAGATTGTGGGCTTCGGCATACTTGAAGAACTCGGCCTCCGAGTGGACATCGAGCTTCTTGTATGCGTGCTTGATGTGGTTCTCCACCGTGTACTGTGACAGGTACAACTTCTCCGCGATGAGCACCTTCGGAACGCCTTTGTAAAGCAGCTCCAGAACGCGCAGCTCTGCGCTGCTGAGCGATGAACTGAAGCGCGGCTTGCAGACCAACCCTTCAAGGCGGCATTCTCCGCGCAGGGGGCACGGCACGTACTCGAACACCAGGCGCTCCTCATCAATGTCAAACTTGTCATCAATGTTGGAGAAATTGCATTTGAGGAACCTGCGTACAATCAGGTACTGGTGGTAGCGGATGTTGTCGGCCGCTTCGGAATATGTCTCACGCAGGGCCTTCATTGCATCGGGGTACTGCTCCTCGATGACCTTGAACAGGTCGGCAATGATATCCGAGGTGTCAGACAGCTTCCTGGCGGCGGCGCCGTTCTCGCTATACCACACTTCGTTGTTGTACGCAAAGAATTCTACTCTGGCCATAACTCATTCACCGGGATTCCGGTCATTTGTGATAGAACCTCTTTCTGCTCATCCGTCTTCGGACGGTTGCGGCCCATGATCCAGTTGCGCACCGATGCTTCGTCCACTCCGCACCGAGCGGCCACGTCCTCCACGAACTGCGTCTTGGGGAACGTCCTTGGCGGGAGTGCGTTATAATAACCCAGTAGGGTCATTCTGCCTCCAGCTGCCGTTTTTTGTTTCTTTTTCTCCGATTTATTCATAACTTTGAGTGTTGAATATTTGAATATCTGACTGTAAAGATAGTATATCTTGCTGATATTACAAAATATTTTGCGATATATTTTTGAATATCTGTGCTGATTTTTTACGGTCGCAAACCAGAAAAGCCTATGCTAGTGTTTGACCTCAAGGGTTTTAGGCGTGCCCACGGCATCAAGCAGACGGACATCATGAAAATGCTTGATTGTGTGCAGTCTTACGTGTCACAAATAGAGAATGGCACGCGCCCAATGCCGGAGAATCTCATCGAAATGCTCCGGAATCAATACGATGACGTTGATGACTTCATGACAGAACAGGATGAGCCGGACATCCCACAGACGCCTACTGCCAGGCTGATGGAAGAGAACGCACGGCTGATGGAAATAGTCGAGAGTCAGCAGCGTACCATCGAGAACCTTTCACGCCTTACCAAGCTGCTGAAGTGATGGTTGCAAGACTACTCCGCTTGATTGACCTTTACAAGCAATCTCCGTCAGCTGAGACGGCAGAACTGGCGAAGCAGATCCTGCTAGACGCACGGCTGGAGCAGGACCGACTTTACGTTGCCGGTGATAATATCAGCGATATTACAAGATTTATCAGCGAGGTCGAATACTACCTGTATGAGTATTGCGGCGCAGTTTAGGGCCTCGGAGCAGGACAGCATGAGCGACCTGCCGATTGTCGTTGGCAAGGAAATCCATCCGGCCATCGGAAAGCCGAACTGCCCATTGTGCGAGAAACTGGCCGGCCGATATCCAAAGGACTTCCATTGGACTGGGTGGTGCGACAAATGCAACGGCTATGTCACTTGGCTTATGGCCACTCCTGGCGAGCGAAACAAGTGGATGCGCGACGGCGAGGACTTCATTTCCGCGAACACCATAACGGATGTCCCGGAGAACTTCAAGCAGTGGTGTGATGACAACAAGCACCTCATTGACAGCGCCGATGCGCCAGACTTCATCATTATGAACAGAAAATACATAACAAGGTAATGTCAAACGTATATGTCACCAATACCGCAGCAGCAATCGAAATCACAGGACGGTTCTTCGAGGCAATGGACTATCTTGTGGCAGCTCGTATTGTACGAGGTTACAAGACGGTTACTGACCTATGGGGAATCGACAGACGAAACCTTGCCAAACTGAAGGCCGAACCTCAGCACCGGACGCTGAAGCCGGAGTACATCTACTATCTGGAGCGGGACTACGGAATCTCCTCCAGGTGGGTGGTCACAGGCCGCGGCCGGATGCTGCTCCCAAGCCGCCAAACGGATGAGCAAAATCGGCCAAAAATGCAATAAGCATGCAACAGATTTGCACCTGCTCGCCAACGCGCCTGCGTATCAAATAGTTATGAATGTATGCGGAATGCTTTGCAAGCATGGGGTCGCCGGTTCGAATCCGACTACCTCCACAAGCAACGAAACCGCCGAACGTATGTTCGGTGGTTTTTTTCGTATCCGGTAGATTCGAACTCGTTCGATATCTGTCGGATATGAAAAAACCTCTGGAGCGCAGCTCCAAGGCGGTTTTCGTTGCTTAAGCGGCCCTGCGGGAGCAAGTTCGGATAGCGCGAAGCGGAATCCGACTACCTCCACTTTTAGGACTGTAACTCTTTGAGTTGCAGTCCTTTTGTTTTTCTACATACAATTTTACATACAAAAATATCCCAATTCAGCACTCCGTCCGGAATGTCGGGGACAGTACTGGAAAATGTGAATCTACATGATTGACAAGTAGTAGTACAAGATATGCGAATCACTGTCATAAATGAGAAACGTACACTCCAATTCCTGTTCGCCTTGCTCGAAATAATACACGCCATTGGTGGCACATTCAATGCCTGATCTTCGCTCAAGCCATCCTTTCGTTTTTTCCGGTTCTGCGATTGGGAGCAGCTTTGCACCATGGGAAATCAGATTGTCAATGTCTTTCTGCGGCAATTCTACAGTCATTTTTATCTCTGTTTCGCCATCGCCATTACCGCACCATTGATCCTTAAAGGATGTCACACTGTGTTCTAAGCCTTTTACATTAATACCCCAAGCCCTTGTAATAATGTGTTCAGGTGTCCTGGAGCATGAAATAAAGGACAATAAGATACCCCAAAGAAAGAACTTCTTCATAAAGTCGAATTTACAGCAGAGTTAAATCTCCATCAACAAAACCTACGGCCAGTCCTTGACGTTCTTTTAACACCGTTCCATATCTTCCTTTTCGTAAATACTCCTTTAACATCTTTATGACTGCCCTCTGGACATCTTGCCATTCTCCATCATCATACCAGGTGAGAAGATTATTTCTCGATGTGAATACTTCATCGCAGACCCAGTCAGTGTCATTGATATCAAAAGAGCCGGCTCCAATCAATTCAAGAGACCAAGCTTTATTGGCATCCTCATACAAGTTGAAACAAAAAGCCACAACATCATCAGAGATAGTAGTTTGCATAATACTGTCTATCCAGGCTTCTAATTGATTATATGTGAAGCCTTCTTTAATCTTTTTTTTGAAGAGGCTAAATATCTTCATGTATAAACGTGGTCTTATCGTTTTATCTATGAATTCATCAGGTGACCTTCTTTCACTATCAGATCCAATGCATTCAAGACTTCTTTCCTAAAATATTTCCGTTTTGCCTCGAATCTGGCGTATACACCAAAATCTGTATTCACAATTGATATTCCGTCAGTCAGTATCGTTTCTTCGATTATCCGGTCATTAAAATCGTCCTCTGTGTATGTGGTTGATACCCTTATGTATTTCTTGACGTTTTTTCTTATATGGCCGGACTTCCACCTGCTGTAGGAAACAGATTCTCTATATCCAACAGCAAGATTATAACCTCGATAAGTGATTATCCATGTATCAAGGTCTTCACGATTTATTTTTGGTGAATCAGGTATATACCTATCAACGAATCCTTCTACTCTTTTTTGAATAGTCCGAGGGAGAATAAATGAATGCCAGCCGGTTACTATCCAAACTAAAGCAAGAGTAAGTCCTCCTACAGCAAGAAGGAACGTCCACATATTTGATCTTTCATCCGGCAGTGTCCCGTCCAACTCTCCAGCCAAAAAAATAATACACAGAAGAGGAACAATGATTATCAGTGCTTTTAAAGTGCTGAACAGAAACCATTTAAGAACGGAGCCGAATACAATCGGATTATTCAAGATGCGGAAATATTCTTTGAACGAATAATTGTCGCCGCTGAGAAGTTTTTGTTCCATGGCTCTATCTATGTTCTAATGGCTGTTTATGGCAGATATATCACTTCAATGTCCATGCCAGCATATTGACACTCAGACCAAAGTTGATGGTCCAGGATGGAGCGGGCGAAGGGAAGGAGGTGTGTGCGACATAAAGACGGGACCTGACAGAGAATTCGGAAAGACCTTCCAGCGCTGAAATATAATCCACTACCCTGTAAAACTTGAGATCTGCCGAAATTCCTGCCTGAGTCTATCGGCACAAGAGCGACTACTACGAGGAGAAAACGGCCTTCAAGGAAGGAACGCATCATCTGATGGAGCTGGAGCTTAAGCAAGTTAGTCACATTCACTCTGGTTAAACCCAATTGTTGTAATCACGAAGATTAATGATGACAAACCATGTTTGAATTATCCAGAGAATTGCATATCTTTGTGATTGACAAGAAAAAAAGTAAAGTGTATGACGCAGATTGTACTTACAGTTCCCAATGGAGAGGTCTCCTTCCTTTCTACTCTCGCAGAGAAGATGGGGTGGAGCTTCCAGACCAGTGAGAATCTTGTCGAGAAGTTTATCGCCTCCTGTCCGACAGATGTCAGTATTTCAGATGAAGAGATTCAGGCAGAAGTGAATGCTGTCAGATACGGAAGATGAAAGTAATACTCGACACAAATATTTGGATATCCTTCCTTCTTGGTAAAAGATTGACCATCCTTAGGGAAATCATTGAAATGGAGGAAGTGGAGATTTATGTGTCTGATGCCTTGCTCTCTGAACTCAGGGATGTTGCCTTCCGTCCAAAATTCCTTGGCAAAATAGGGTTACAGGCAATTGTCAATCTGTTCGAACTCATACATGCCAAATGTAGAATCATCAATGGATATGCGGATGCAGAGTCTGCAATCCGTGATATAAAGGACTTGTATCTTCTGTCAATGGCAGAAAGCATCCCTGCTGATTACCTTGTAACAGGTGACCAGGACCTGCTTGTTCTCAAAAATCACCTGGGGACAAAGATTATAACATTTGCTGAATTTGTTTTGATAGTTCAAGGGAACCAGACCCACTAAAATCTGGTGCATTTTGGGTTCAAAAAAGTTGCACCAGGATAAGTAAACATTCGTCCCTGACAATCTAGACAATATTCACAACTTCATACTCTCCTCATAGGAATAAGCGTACATCTGCTCGTCGGTGCAGTCGCCGTGCAGGAGTTTGCCCCAGACATACTCACTCGTGGCTGTGCAATTCTCAAAGTGGTTCTTCAGGTCGATGAACAGGCTGCGCTCGAAAGGCCGCGAGGCGCTGATGTAGGCTTCTGCGAGCCACTTGTCTCCTGCTTCCAGTGTCCGGAAAGTCTTTCTGCGCCAGTTCTTCCGCTCCCGGAACTTTTCGTCCGGGATTTCTGAGTAGGAAGGGTAGGTTATCATCTACTTTCTCCCGAAAAATCTTCCAACTTTTTCCCGAAATTTTTTTATACTTTTTCCCGAATTGATTATCTTTGCCTCAGAAAATACTTGATATGGAAGGATATAAGCATAGAATCGCAGATGCCCTGCTTGACAGGAAACTCAAAGGAAACGGAGCCGTTGTGATAGAAGGCCCCAAATGGTGCGGCAAGACCACCACAGCAGAGCAACTCGCGGGTAGCGTCCTCTATATGGATGACCCGGACAAGATCACCGAGCACATTACTATGGCCAATATCCGTCCCAGGGATCTGCTTCTGGGAGACAATCCGCGACTGCTTGACGAATGGCAGATCGCTCCACAGTTATGGGATGCTATCCGCTTTGAAGTTGACCATAGAAAAGGACAAGGCCACTTTATTCTCACAGGCTCATCCGTACCCATTCAAGAAGATGATGACAAAGACATCCCGGAGAATCAGAAGATTCGTCACTCCGGCACAGGCAGATTCGGATGGCTCAGGATGCGTCCCATGGCCCTTTATGAATCCGGAGAATCCAACGGTACCATAAGCCTGAAGGAACTCTTCACCGCTCCCGAAATGATATATGCCAAGAGCACGCTAACCCGGGAAGACATTGCCTACCTCATTTGCCGCGGAGGTTGGCCGGAAGCCCTTGAAATGGACAAAGAAATTGCGCTGGACAAGGCTTTTGATTATGTTGATGCCATTGCAGAGCGGGATATGTCCCGCGTGGACAAGACCAACCGAAGCCCGGAGAGAGTACGTCGACTGATGCGTTCCTATGCCCGCAATCAAGCCTCGCAGGCTACTTTTGAGACAATGGCAGAGGACATGCGTGCCAATGAGCCAAAGGCTTTGGATACCGACACCATTGCCTCCTATATTACTGCTTTGCGCAAGCTCTTTGTAGTGGAAGAGTCGGAGGCCTGGAATCCAAACCTGCGCAGCAAAACAGCTATACGCACTTCTAATACCCGGTATTTCACAGACCCTTCCATTGCATCTGCCAGTTTAGGCCTAGGCCCGAATGACCTTCTGAACGACTTCAACACCTTCGGGCTCCTGTTTGAGACGCTAGCTGTCAGAGACCTGAGAACCTATGCCGATGCCCTGATGGGAAAGGTTGCACATTATCGCGACGTTACGAATCTCGAATGCGATGCGGTAGTCCACCTGCGAGACGGCAACTATGGCCTTGTTGAGATTAAAATCGGCGGTGACAACCTCATCGATGAGGGCGCAGATTCACTTAAGAAGCTCCGCGACAAGATTGACACCACCAAAATGAAGAAACCTTCCTTCCTGATGGTGCTTATCGGCATCGGTGAACTTGCTTACCGTCGCGACGACGGTGTATATGTGGTTCCGCTTGGTTGCCTGAAGGATTAACCTGTCTTCCGAATTCAATGCAAGTATTCGTTTTCACTATTACTATTGCCCTTTTCATCATTGGCTTTTTGGTACGGCCTGGCGGTGAAGGAATACACATTTTTGAGGACAAGGGCGTACGGGGAGAAAGAATTGTCGGATCGGTACTGGCTGATCAGCCGGAAGGATATTTTTCTGGGTACTCTGAACTGCGGCCACCCCGGGGGCATGCTGCCGTTGACTCCGGCCGAGTCGCAAACGCTGCACTCTTCCACCCTTCCAGCCAATATGTATGTCGCAGATGCGTCCATTCTGCCCGAGTCACCGGGTCTGCCTCCAATCCTCACGATAATGGCGCTTGCAAAGCGCATTTCAAAACTGATAAAGGCATAAAGCCGTCCACGTTCGGGTTTATCCAAGTATTTTTCGTAAATTGCAGCGGATTCTCAAAATTCCGCAGGGATTAACGTAAACTAGCTTTTAGAAATAATGCCAGAGAGACGAATTTTGTTGTTGCTGACCATCCTGACCATGTCGGTGTGCTCCTGCCGGCAGGACCGCTCGCACGGGAAGGAGCTGCGCTCAGAGGCCGACCTGACAGGGCTTACCATAAGCACTTCCGCCGGGAACTATTTCGACACGAAATATTCCGGGCGCGAGGATGTTACCCTCTTCCGGGTAAATAGTGAGGTTGATGGGGTCCAGGCAGTACATCAAGGGATTGCCGATGTCTTTGTAACGGACGAGGTGGCAATACCAAAGGATGCCCGGGAGCGACTTAAAATCAAGCTGGCTTTCCGCGGGGAGGAAGTCTTCGATGTGGCTTTCGCCATTCGGAAAGGGGACGACAAGCTCCGCGAACAGTTGGACAGCTTCATTGTCGAATCCAGGGCGGACGGCTCTCTGGATGCGGTTATTTCCCATTGGATCAACGGGACTCCCGCTCCTCCGGATCCGGCCCCGGGTACCCCTTCCGGCGAAGGGCCGGTCCGCTGCGTAACAGGGGTCAACATGGAACCGGTCTGCTTTCTTGGAGACGGCGGGGAGTGGAAGGGGATGGATGCCGATATCCTCCGGCGCTTCGCCCTTTGGAGCGGCCGCCCCTTCGAAATGAAGTTCCAGGACCTTGGCTCGGCCATCCTGGCCCTCAGCACCGGGGGCTGTGACGCGGTTTCGGCCTGCCTTTATGTAACGGAAGAAAGGAAGAAATCCGTCGATTTCACCATACCGTATTACAAGTGCCGTCCCGGATACTTTGTCTTGGATAGCGGAAAGTCAGCGCGCCTCGGCTGGGGTGAACGGCTGAAGATGAACCTCGTGAAGGAAGGGCGGTGGAAGCTGATAACCAGCGGCCTTCTGGAAACGCTGAAGATTACTTTCCTTTCCATCCTCCTCGGAACCATTCTCGGGGTCGGCATCTGCGCCATGCTGCGAAGCCGCCGCAAGTGGCTCCGCTCGACGGCTAACCTCTACGGGGGCTTCATCCAGGGGATCCCGACGCTGGTCCTTCTCCTTATCATGTTCTATGTCGTCCTCGCCGACACGGGGCTCAGCGCCACGCTTGTCGCCATAGTGACCTTCGCCCTCTGCTTTGCCTGGTCCTCCGGAAGCATCTTCAATTCAGTCATTTCCTCTGTCCCTAAGGGTCAGACGGAAGCGGGTCTCAGTCTCGGCTTCACCCCGCTGAGGACCTTTACCGGCATCGTTTTCCCCCAGGCGCTGCAACGCGGCCTGCCTCTCTATGCGGGAGAGTGCGTTTCCCTTCTGAAGAGCACCTCAATCGTCGGGTACATTGCCATCATGGACCTGACCCGCGCCAGCGACCTGATCCGGAGCCGTACCTTCGACGCCTTTATTCCTCTGCTGGTAATCACCGTCGCGTACTTTGTCCTGGCCTGGCTGATCCGCCTTTTGTTGAACCTTCTCCTGAAAAAGTAATATGATAAGCATCAAACATTTAAGCAAGAGTTTTCGCGATCCGGACGGAAGCGTTCTGACCGTCCTGAAGGATGTCAGCTGTGATATCCAAAAGGGAGAAGTGATAAGCATTATCGGCCCTTCCGGAACGGGGAAGAGCACTTTCCTGAGGGCCCTCAACATGCTGGAGCCCCCCACCGGCGGAGAAATCTGGGTGGACGGGGAGAACATCATGGCAAAGGGCTATCCGCTGGACCTTCTGCGCCGGAAGATGGGCATGGTCTTCCAGAGTTTCAACCTCTTTGAGCACATGACCATCCTCGGGAACATTACCTATGCCCCTGTCCGGTTGCTGGGACTCTCCGAGGAGGAGGCCAGGGCTGAGGCCATGGAGCTGCTCCGGAAGGTGGGCCTTTCCCAGAAGGCCGACGTCTATCCCGCATCCCTCTCCGGCGGGCAGAAACAGAGGGTCGCGATAGCCAGGGCCCTGGCCATGCACCCGGAGGTAATCCTCTTTGACGAACCCACTTCTGCCCTCGACCCCACCATGGTCGGGGAGGTTCTCAGCGTCATCCGGCAACTCGCCAAGGACGGGATGACCATGCTCATAGTGACGCACGAGATGCGTTTCGCCCGGGATGTTAGCACCCGGATCTTCTTTATGAACGAGGGTGTCATCTACGAAGACGGCTCTCCGGAGCAGATCTTCGAGCATCCGGTCCGGAGCGCCACGAAACAGTTCGTGAACCGGATTCAGAAGCTTGTCTATGAGATTGACGGCGACGGCTTCGACTACCTCCAGATCCGGACGGAGCTCAGCCAGTTCTGCCTGAAATACAATATTTCGGACAAAGTGGAGCCCTCGTATGCTATTATTAAGGAAATGCTCTTTGAGCACCTGAAGGACATCCGCCCGCTTACCTTCCGCATTACCCATGCCGAGCTGAGCGGGGAAACGGCCCTCGACTTCATGGCAGAGGGCCTTACCGAGTCGCCGCTTCCGAAAAACGAGGCCGTCGAGGCCCTTCGCGGCCGGGTTAAGGAAATTGTAGAAGAACCGACGGCCCGCGGTTTCCGGGTAAAATTAATCCTCAAGTGAAAGGTTTAACAAGATGAATACTTCCAAAAAGATGATCGGCGGCCTCGCCGCTACTGGAGCCCTCCTCGCTCCGGCAACCCTTTCCGCCCAGTACAGCCCCGTGGCGCCTTTCCACGGAAAGTCGGCAGGACGGTGGAAGAAACCAAGACTGATTATCCCCTCCACAATCCCGTCGCCCGCCAGGGAGCCCCGAACGTTGTCTGGATCATCCTGGACGACACCGGCTTCGGCGTCAGCTCCGCCTTTGGCGGCCTCGTGGAGACTCCGACCCTGGATTACCTTGCCGAAAACGGTCTGAGGTTCAATAACTTCCATACTGCGGCCATCAGCGCCGCAACCCGTGCGGCCCTTCTGACCGGCCGCAACCACCACTCTTCCCACATGGGCCGGTTCAATGACGACCGCTTCGGTGTCCCCGGCTACGATACCTACCTTCCGATGGAGAACGGTACAATTGCCGAGGTGCTCCGCGAGAACGGCTACGCGACCTTCTGCGTGGGTAAGTACAACGTGGTTCCAGTCGGCGACGCCTCCAATGCCGGTCCTTTCAACCGCTGGCCGACCGGTCGCGGCTTTGACCATTACTACGGTTTCAACCCCGCCTCGGGCTCCGGTGACCAGTGGCATCCGCTCATGTACCGGGATACCCATCGCGAAGGGGAGGACCCGGAGGGCCGCGTTGCCATCGTCCGTCTCGCAGATGAGGCCATCAACTACATAGCCGAAGAAAAGACGGCTGCACCCGACAAGCCCTTCTTCCTGTACTTCGCCCCGGGAACGGCCCATACGCCCTTCCATGTGGATAAGGAATGGGTCGAGAAATACAGGGGCCGCTTTGACATCGGCTGGGACGAGTATGCCCGCCAGACGCTCGAGAACCAGATCCGACTCGGAATAGTGCCCGAGGGGACGGTCCTTCCGGAGCGGAACCTGGACGTCCAGCCCTGGGAGGAGGTTCCGGAGCAGGAACGCCGGCTTTATGCCCGCCAGATGGAGACATTCGCCGGCTTCATGACCCAGACCGACTGGGAAATCGGCCGGATCATAGAGTTCCTGCGTCGGAGCGGGGAGCTCGACAATACCATTATCATGATCGCCCTCGGCGACAACGGCCCCTCCGGAGAGGGCGGCCGGATCGGTTACAAGGAAAAGGTGTCCAAGGATAATGAACAGTCAATCCTGAATGCGGAATATGCCAAGATGGACCATTATGGGGACGAGCGCACATGGCCCTTCTATCCAGTCGGCTGGGCCCAGGCCTGCGCAACGCCCTTCCGCTATTATAAGAAATGGGCTGACTATGAGGGCGGAACCCATGACGGGCTCATCGTATTCTACCCCGCCGGGAACCTCGAAAAGGGAGGAATCCGTACCCAGTATACCCATGTGGTCGATTTCCTGCCGACGACCGTGGAGCTGACCGGCTCGCGCCTTCCGAAGAATATCAACGGCTACAGGCAGACGCCCCTGGAGGGAGTGAGTTTCGCCTATGCCGTCCAGGCCCCGGACAACAACATCGTCGATCGGAAGAAGGTCCAGTACTATGAGATGAACTCCTCATATGCCCTCTACAAGGACGGCTGGAAGGTCCAGTTCCCTAACGGACTCACCAACAAGCAGGTCCGTCCCTTCTTCCAGGACACCGAGGTGCATCTTTACAACCTCAGGGAGGACTTCAACGAGGCCCATGACCTCGCGGCCGAGAACCCCCGCAAGGTAAAGAAGATGCTAAAGGAGTTTGACCGTCTCGCCAAAAAGTATCATGTATATCCGCTGAAAAACGGAAAGAGTGCGGACAAGAACTATCCCGACCCGGTCCGGAACCATGTCGATATTTATGTGGGCGCCCGCCGCTGGGGTGAGTATCCCTACGGTAACGGTACCCAGGGCAGGCCTTATACGCTCAGCGTGTATATCGACGAGGGCGGTCCTTCTTCGAGCGGCATCCTCGCCTCCCAGAAGGGCTGGGCCCTGTATGTGCTGAACGGCTATCCCGTGTACGCCACCGCCGGCGGTGCGAAGCTGGTCGGGAGCAGGCCCCTTCCAGAAGGCCCCTGCGTAGTTTCAGCCCGGGTGGAGTACAAGGACAAGAAGACTAATCTGACGCTTCTCATAGACGGCGAAGTCGTAGGTACGATGACCCCCGGAGCGAAACTCCAGATCGGCGTCAAGGCCAATGCGGTCAACGTCGGCCGCCAGTGGGGCCTGCCGGTCAGCGGCGACTATGAGTCTCCCTTCATCTACACAGGCAAAATTTTCAAGGCCACAATTGATTTGGACTAGTATGAAAACAATTTTAAAAAACGGGAAGATTTATGACTGCTTCCCGAAGTTCATCCGTGATTCCCTCCTTGGGAAGGGCGATACCATGCCCCGGACCGTCCTGGGAACGAGGCGCTCAAGACTTCCGGCCAGGCACTTAGATTCACGCAAACCACTCAGTTAAATCAATAAATATGGTTCACAAAAGTCACATTCACTTATCAGGATGGCTTTTAGGCGTGCTGCTAGGGCTGTTTTCAGTCCTTCCGGCATTTGGCCAGGAGAAAACGGGGACCGTCACGGGCACCGTTTCTGATACGGACGGCTACCCCCTTCCCGGGGCAGCGGTGTTCGTTAAGGGAACGAATGTCGGGACGACGACCGATGAATCCGGCCGCTTTGCCCTCTCGGCCAAAGAAGGCGATATCCTGACTTTTTCCTTCCTCGGCTTCAAGGAGAAGGATGTCCGTGTGGATAAGAGGACGAGCTATTTCGTCACTTTGGAACCGGACAGCGAGTTCCTCGAAGATGTCGTAGTCGTCGGCTATGATACCCAGAAAAAGGTCAACCTGACCGGTTCCGTCGCGGTTATTTCGACGGAAGAATTCAATTCCCGGCCTATCGTCCAGGCATCCACCGCCCTTCAGGGCATGGCCCCGGGAGTTACTGTCACGACTGCCGGCGGCTCCCCGGGCGGAGATTCCGGCAATATCCAGATCCGTGGTATCGGCTCCTTCGGAGGTTCATCCTCCAGCCCGCTCATCCTAATCGACGGGGTGGAAGGGAACCTGAACCTTCTGGACGCCTCCCAGATTGACCAGATTTCGGTCCTGAAAGATGCTGCTTCGGCGGCTATCTACGGCAACCGTGCGGCCAACGGTGTCATCCTCGTGACCACAAAACGCGCCGACAAGGAGAAGTTCTCCGTCTCCTATCGTGGATATGCCGGCTGGCAGACCCCGGTCGTCTATCCGAGTGTCGCCTCGGCCCGGGAGTACATGCTCCTTTCCCGCCAGGCCTCGACCAACGACGGAGCCCTTTCGCTCTATACGGATGAGTACATAGACAATTACATGATAAACCATTGGCTGGACCCGGACGCCTTCCCGATTATTGACTGGCAGAAGCGCCTCATGACCGGCGACGGTTTCACCCACAACCATGTGCTGAACCTCTCGGCGGGCTCGAAGATGCTCCGGAGCAGGACATCCTTCGGCTACCTCGACCAGAACGGTATCATCCGCAATTCCAACTACCGGCGTTATAACCTGAGGAACAACTCCGACATTGAGTTCTCGGACAAACTTTCCATGCGCCTGGACCTCTCGGTGACCTATTCACAGCGTCATACGAACCCTTATGAGAGCGCGGTTTTCAATATCATGAACTCGAGGGATCCGCTGATGCTCGCCCAGTGGTCCGACGGAAGCTATGCTCCTTTCACGGGAGGTACGACCAATGTCCTTCCTATGATCGAGGAAGGGCTCGGAGGGACGCGCCGGACTGACAGGGTTTTCCTTTCCGGCTCCGTTTCCCTGAACTGGAAGCCCCTGAAATGGCTTTCCATCGAAGGGAAGTTCTCTCCCCGGGTGACCGTCGTAAGGACCCACAATTTCAATGACGTGGTCCAGTACCATTCCGATCCCTATGGAAACATTTCCAACGTCCAGAGCCGGGAATACAGTTCCCTGACCGAGACGGATACCTTTACATACAACTCCCTCAGCCAGCTCACGGCCATCGCCTCGAAGAAGTTCGGGGACCATTCCTTCCGCTTCCTCCTCGGCTGCTCGTATGAGGACCAGGATTACCAGACCCTGTCCGCATATCGCCAGGATTATGCCTATCCCGAGTATGAGGTAATAAGCGCGGGCGGAGACAACGAATTCAAAGACAACAGCGGAACCCATACCCAGCTCTCCCTCGGCTCATTCTTCGGCCGTATCAATTATAATTTCAAGGAGCGTTACCTCCTGGAGGCGAATTTCCGTGCGGACGGTTCATCCCGCTTCGCTCCGGAAAACCGCTGGGGATTCTTCCCTTCGGCTTCCGCCGCATGGCGTATCAGTGAAGAGCCCTTCTTCCTCCCTGTCAGCAAGACGGTTACGGAGCTGAAGCTGCGCGCTTCCTATGGAACCCTCGGTAACCAGAACATCGGGTCATCCTACTATCCGACGGCCCAGACCCTTGTCCAGAGTTCCATTTTCGCCGGGACGGGACTCCATCCTATTGTCGCCCTCAACACTCTGGCTAACAGGGACATAACCTGGGAGACTACCCGGATGGCCGACGCCGGAATTGACCTTTCCCTCTGGAACAAGCTGTCGCTGACCGGGGATTTCTACCACAAGATCACAGACGGCATCCTCATGACCCTCGACATCCCTTCCTCCATCGGTCTCGGTGCCCCGTACCAGAATGCCGGAAAGGTGCAGAATGTCGGATGGGAGGTCAGTGCGTCCTACCGGGATTCCGCCGGGGATTTCCGCTGGGGAGCAAGTGCGAACCTTTCGGATGTGAAGAATGAAATCCTTAACATGAAGGGCACTTTCGAGAGTTCCGGCGTTATCCGGAACCAGGAGGGATACCCCATCAATTCCATCTATGTCCTCCACTGCCTCGGCAAGGTACAAACCCAGGAGCAGGCCGACTGGATGAATGAAAACTGCCCCCAGTACGGCCAGGTGACCCACCCCGGAGACCTTGTATACGAGGATGTAGCCGGTGCCTTTGACGCGGACGGGAATCCGGTTCCGGACGGAAAGATTGACGATAACGACAAGCAGATTATGGGCTGCCTGATACCCCGTTATACCTATGGCCTTACCCTCGATTTCGGGTGGAAGGGCATTAATTTCAGCGCCCAGATCCAGGGCGTCGGAAAGGCGGACGCATATATCAGCGGCTACTATACCCAGCCCTGCGTCAGCGGAGGAACCTTCCGGAGCGAGCACATGGACAGCTGGACTCCGGAGAACCCGAACGCGAAGTTCCCCCGCCTCTCGTACACGGACGACCTGAACCGGAAGGTATCCACCTTCTGGATGGCGGACGCCTCGTACCTGCGGCTCAAGAACGTGGAACTCAGTTATACCATCCCCTCAAAGCTTACGCGGCGTTTCGGGGTGGGGAAGGCGACAGTCTTTGTCAATGCGACCAACGTGCTGACCTTCAGCAACTACTACCAGGGATACGACCCTGAGACCGCCTACCAGGGCGGCGCCCAGGGTGCGACAACCGGTTCTATCGGAAACAATTATCCGCTCGTTTCCACCTATACGGGCGGCATCGAACTAACTTTTTAATCAGGAGGACAGAATATGAAAAAGCATTTATTACTCTCCCTGATCTCCGTGACGCTTCTTTTCGAAGCATGTACGCTCGACCGTTATCCCCTTACAGGACCTTCTACCGGGACTTTCCCGGCCAGCGAAGAGGAGGCCCTTGCGGGACTGCTCGCCGCATACAAGAACCTCGCGAACAATGTCCAGCTATACGAGCCGTTCCCGAACCGCTGGATGGACCAGCTCAGCGATATCGGCTGCACCCGTACGGTTCTCAGCCATTGGCCGGATTATACCCTGTCAACGATTACCTCCAACACCTCCCAGGTCAAGCAGTCCTATGCCAGGATATACAAGACGGTGGGGCGTGTCCACATGGTCCTCGACAACCTGGACAACCTGAAAAGCAAGCTCGATGAACAGACCTATAACCAGTTCAAGATAGAGCTCCTCATGCTCAGGGCCTATGTCTATGACCAGGCGGTCCAGCTCTACGGGGACATCCCCTTCATCGACCATATGCTCTCGCTCGACGACTATGCCTATGCGAGGACCCCGAAGGATGAGGTTATCGCTCGGATTATAAGTGACATGGACGAAGAACTTATGGAGTCCCTGCCGGTCCGCTGGGCCAAGGATGAGTGGGGCTCCGCACGCCTTGGAAGGGCCGCCGCCTATGCCCTTAAGGCCAGAATCTGCCTCGAGTGGGGCTTCTTCGAAGATGCAGCCCGCTGCTCTGCCCGCGCCCTTTCGCTTGCGGAAGGAGTCTATGACCTGACGCCCCTCGACCTTACATATTATCCGACCCATGCCGACGGCGAACCGGATCCGACTCCGCTCTTCGGTTTTGCGGCCGAAAAGGACAGCAAGGAGTGGCTCTGGTCGATTCCTTTTGACCGCCTTGCCGCCTCCAATACCCATACGGGGATTTATTCCTTCACCTCCAGGGTCCACAACGGTTCTTCCGGTGCCGGACCTTCCATGGCCTTCATGGACAGTTTCCAGTGTACGGACGGGCTTTCGATTGTCGAATCACCCCTCTATGACTGGACCCGTCCCTGGGCCAACCGCGATCCCCGGCTGGACCTCTATACCGTCCGTCCCGGGAGCCGCCTGATGGGTATCCAGTTTACGACGGATCCCGCCGTAAAAACTGTCCTGGACTATCATACAGGGGAGTATGTCAACAATGTCGATGTTACCGGAAACAAGTCCGAGTACGGCCCGAACGGCATCCAGGGCATCTGCGGCTTCCTCTGGCGCAAGTACTGTGATCCGTCCTACTATGGAACCATTACCGGGACCAGCTACGAGGATGACCTCGATGTTCCGGTAATCCGTCTCGCGGAAGTGCTCCTGGTTGACGCCGAGGCCAATATAGAGTGGGCTGGAGGTGACCTTTCGAGGGCAGCCGCCCAGATAAACCGTGTCCGCCGCAGGGCCGGAATGCCGGATGTTACCGCTACTACCCGTGAAGGACTCCGGACCGCCCTCCGCTATGAGCGCAAGATAGAACTCTGCGCCGAGGGCTTCCGCTGGTTCGATATCCGCCGCTGGAAGGAGGATGACGGGGTCACGCCTCTGGCTCTCAAGGCCATAAACGGTCCCCAGTACGCCCCCGCCTTCGGACAGATTACCTGCAATGCCAAACCGACAATCGACAAGAACTGGATTGTCACCTACGACGGAGTCACGACCTTCGGAGGCGGCGCCTTCAACGGACGAATCCATACGACCCGGAAGTTCAACGTCGGAAAGGACGAGCTCTGGCCCTTCCCGTATGACGAAATGACGACGAATCCGCTGATCGGACTCGAGAACAATAACCCTGGATATTGATGCTATGAAAAAGATACTGAAATATTTAGCAGGTACAGTCCTCCTGCTGTCATGGTTCTCCTGCAAGCCCGCGGAGGAAACAGACGGCGTAAACGTGGATACCCGTTTTTCAAGGACGGGGAACATTACCCTTATCGCTTCCATCGAGAATGCCTCCGTTAAGAGCACGATAACAGGCCGCGGAGAAACCCGCTGGCTCTCGGATGACAAGATTCTCGTCCTTCTAACTGACGGGACTACGGAGGAAATGTTCGTCGACGGGACCGGAGGAACGCGCCGGGCGATTTTCAAGGGAACCGTCCCGGAAGGGAAGACCCTCGGGAACCATGCCTTCTATCCCAAGTCGGCAATCAGCTCTGCTTCAGAGAGTTCCATACAGTTTACCCTCCCTTCGGAGATGGGACTTTCCCAGGCGTCGGACTGCTCCGTTGCAGTCGCTCCCATTGAGGAAAGCGTCTATGTCGAATTCCGTCAGATACTTTCCTATGCCCTTCTCGAATTCAGCAATGTCTCGTCCGATACACGGAAGATTGTCCTCAGTTCTGACCGGAACCTTTCCGGCAGTTTTACCGCCTCCATTCCCTCCGTCCTTACGGAAGGGGCCGCCGCCGTTTCCGGGAATAACACCCTTACAATCCTTACCGGAGAGAATCCTGAGCCGACATTTACGGTTACCGTTCCGCTTCCGGTAGGGACGTACAATCTCCTGACGGCGAAGGCCTATGACGCCTCCGGGAAGAACACCGCCAGCATCGACCTGATCAATTCCCTCTCTGAATTCGATCGCGGGGCGATGAGGAGTATCAGTGTGGTGATGCCCGATGCGCCGAAGAAGGAGCCCAAGGAGGGTGCCGCCCTCGTTGCGGATATCTACTGGGCGCTCGGGAACCTGGAACATGTTGTCGGTTCCACCGGCGACGGTTTCCAGACCGACTGGCTTCTCGGACCCGCCCAGTGGCACTATTCCAATTGCGAGAATGCCGAAAGTACGGCCAAGGCCGTGGTTTACAAGCCGACGGATTATTCTAACTGCAGCCACTTCAATTACGGCGGTATCGAATATCCCTTCGACGCTGTCGTGGAACATGGCGCCGCGCCCGCTGTCGGGACGCAGATTGCAGGGAAGATGTTTACCGACCGCAGCTGTACGGTTGAAACAACCGATTTCTCTGCCGCTAAGTACGGGGACATCGCCTTCTGGGCCTCCAAGGGCAAATACCGCATGCCTACCGCCGAAGAGGTTATCGCCCTTCTGGCAAACGCTTCGCGCCAGTATGGATTATATACGCCGTCCCCCGGTCATGTAATCCCCGGCATCCTCTTCTTCGACCCGGTCGGCGACGCTCCGGTATTCAGCGACGTTGAGGCCGCTTTGACGGACGAAGACCTCGCAAAGGGAGTATTCTTCCCCTATGCGGGCCGTCGCTACAATACCCAGCCCTTCCAGGTGAATGTCCAGGGAACCCAGGGGCCCTACCGTACCGGCGACTGCGAGACCGCTGATGGTGCCAACGAGGGGGTTACCTACGGAGGCATCCTGGCCCTTCTGAATGCCGCTCCGAGGGCATATCCATATTTCAACAAAGCAATTGACGCCCAGGCCGGACTCTCCATCCGCCCGGTTCTGGTTGACCAGCAGTAAGTAATGAGACGAACCGTAATTTTTATTGCAGCCGCCCTTGGGCTGATTTCATGCAAGGGACAGGGAAACGAGAGCAACAAGATGCCCTGGGAAGACGACCTTAAGGAAAAAGAGACGACTGTCAAATATGAGGTCGGAGCGGCCCTCCCTGGCTGGGAGGAGGGGTATCTGGATATTCATGCAATCAATTCCGGCCGGGGAGAATGTATCTTCTACATTCTTCCCGACGGGACCACGATGCTCGTCGATGCCGGGGAAGTAACGGCTGTGGCGGAGAACATCCAGCGGAAACCCACCGAGGCCTTCCGCCCGTATGTTACTTATTCCCGTTATATCAAGCATTTCCTGCCGGAAGGTAAGACCAAGCTGGACTACATGTACCTGACCCATTTCCATATCGACCACATGGGGGAGGACAGTGCCAATAATGCGGTGAATGCAAACGGCTACAAGACTGTCGGCGTCAGCGGCGTATGGGAGGAAGTCGGATTCACGACCCTTCTGGACCGGGGATATCCGAACTATGGGGAGGATACTTCCATCCTTCCCCCGGAATCGTCGGCGACGAATAATTATATCGCCTTCGTTAAATATGCAACCTCGAAAGGCGGACTCAAGGCGGAGCGGATCAAGGTCGGTTCCGACACCCAGGTCCGGCTCCTCTCGAAGCCGTCAGACTATGACTGCAAGATACTCAATATAGTCGGAAACGGGGAGTTCGTCACCCGGAACGATGCCGGTTCAATGACGGTTGACAAGGTTGCGATTACCGCGGAGAACCCCGCTTCCTGCGGCTTCCATCTCCGTTACGGGAAGTTCGATTACATCGCCTGCGGTGACCTTACCTCGACACCCCAGAACAAGATGGCCGCCTACTACAAGGATTTCATCGGAGTCCTCGAGGGCTTCAAGGGCAACCACCATCTCAGCGCCAATTCCTGGGGCTCCCAGATGCAGAAAAACGCCTTCTCGCCGAGGGTCCTTGTGAATGAGTCCTTTACCAATTATCAGCCGGACAAGGACCTGATGACAAGTATCAATACGGGAGTTTTTGCGAACAATACATACACCTGGACCAAGGATATCTTCCTGACGAATCTCCACACCGACCTTTCCACGGCTTATCCGGACGTTTATCGGAACTGCCATGCCAATGGCCACGTCGTTATCCGCGTGTCCCCAGGCGGCGGAAACTTCTATGTATATCTCCTGGACGACTCGGACTTCGAATATAAGATTAAGTCCATCCACGGGCCGTTTACTTCGAAATAATCCCTAAAAGAATAATATTATGGCAACACTAAATCTTTCCTATGAAGATCTCGCTTCTGTAATCTGTCTGGCCTGCCATCTGGCCAATGCCGACGGAGATGTTTCCGAAGTCGAGATGGAGGCCATCGTCAAGGCCATTATCGACCAGTACAATTTTGAGGGCAAGGCCGACCTCCTTAACGAATACATCAATGACGGAACCAAAATGGATCCCCAGGAGGCCCTGCGCCGCATTGCTGCCTTCGGCCCCGTGGAAAAACAGTGGACCTCCAATTTCTTTGTGAAGACCATCGTCTCCGACGGAAACCTGACGGAGAACGAGAAGAGTCTTTACTGGGATATCATGGATAAATGCGGTCTTCCGGATCACAACCTGGAATCCGACAACACGGCTGCCGCCCCGGAAGACGACCGGCAGCTCAAGTTCCAGACCTGCGTAGTTGTGGAATATACACGGGTACAGGGCGACATCCTGGACGGCACTGTCAAGTTCCCCCAGTTCGAGCGCAAAGGCGCGGCCGCAATGCGCAGTGACCTGTTCGGCTGGTTCGGCCTGGATTCCCTCCAGTTCGAACGCGTCTCTGACGTCCTGGATTCCATGAACGAACACCTCGGGATGAAGGCCGGCTGGAAACTAATCATGGTCTATGGAAAAGCCGAGCAGTGGGCCTCTCCCAAAATCAATCAGGTTGGCACGTATGTGGCCGGGGAAGACGTCTATGGCCCCGTGTTCTTCCTGCTGGAAAATGACAGGAAAGAGCTGATGGGATTCAACTACAAGAGCTTTATCAAAACCCTCCTCGAGATGTTCAACGGCATGGGGGACAGCATCATGGTTAGCGGCGAACACAATCCGGAACTTTCCCGCCGTTACCTCATTACTGCCCTTACCAAGCTGAACTCCCTGGAAACTATATAGTTCCTCCGCCAGCAGGCGGTAGTCGCCCCCCGGAAGGTTCCGTTCGCTTCGCTCACTTCATCCCTCCCAACGTCTGCCGCGTCCGTTACACTGCACAAGGTCGAAAAACAGGTGGGGGACCTTGTGCACAAAATCCTTGCTGGAGGGCATTAGAGGGCACATTCGCTGCGCAAGGTCCCCGAGGTAAAATTCGACCTTGCGCACGTGGAGGGGCCGAAGTGAGCGCAGCGAACGAAGTTCCGCCAGTGGCTGGACTCCCTTCCGGACGACAATCCCATAAAAAAAGAGGGTGACCTAAAGTCAGAAGACTTATTGGCCATCCTCCTGTTTTTTGGATAAGGTCAGATTAATTTGCGGCGGGAAGGATGCAAATCATCGTGTTCTTGTTGATAGGGGCGCAGCCGCCGTTGTCACGCTCTCCGACGAGCATGACGACCGGGTTCGCCGCCTTGGTGAGGACGGAGCTGCCGGTGTAGTCTCCGATGTACTCTGCCGGTCCCATTCCGTCCTCGGCATAGAGGGTTGTCACGCAGGTAATCCTCAGCTGGGGATCCTTTGTGGCGGAGGTAAGGGTGTAGTTGACATCGCAAAGGGCGGTAGTCGCGTTCGGATCCTCGGCGGTCTTCGCGGCGCCGTTCTTGAAGGTCAGCTCCATGTTGTATTCAACCTCGACCTCGCCGACGATAACCTTCTTGGTTTCCATTGCAGGGACCCATTTGTCTCCGTCCTTGATTTCAGCCAGCCAGTGCTTCGGGGTGATGGCCGTGTTGGCCCTCAGGGCAGCGAAGAAGTGGAGGGTGGAACCGGCGGCAACGGCCTCGTCGGTCTCGGCGGTAATAAGCCAGTAGTCTTCTTTCCAGGGTCCGAACTGGCAGAGGGCGGCGGTACCGACAACTCTCTTGCAGCGGCCTCCAGGGTTGATTTCGCTCTTGTCAATGCCATTGTAGTATTCGATACGGCCCTTTCCTGCGACGTTCGGCTCTACATACAATCCGCCGTTTCCGGGTTTCATGGAGTCGGGGTTCGTGCTCTTGTCGGCCAGTTTTGCGAGCTCGGAGAAGTTCTTGGTCAGGGCCTCTTCGGAGTCGGAATTGGGGCCGAAGTGCCATCTGGCGAGGAAGGTGGTGTCTGCCGGAGCGGGGGTCGGGGTAGGATCCACTTTTTCAGCAGCTGCCTGGGTGAAGGAAACTGCGAAGGATTTTGTGGAAACCGCTTCGGTGGTTGCGACGGTAATCGTTGCGGTTACAGCAGTTTCGGCCTCATTGGCTGCGAAGGAGAGGGAGATTGTGCCGGCGCCATTGCCGCTGGCGGGGCTGACTGCGACAGCGTTGTTGTTGCTGGCTGCGGTCCAGGCGACATTACCCTTTACGGAAATGCTTGCAGTAGTGGCGTCTGCCGCTACGGAAACGCTTGTCGGTTCAACGGCGAAAGTCTTGGCTTCAGTCTTGTCGCCTTCATTGGGTTCATCCCCGTTACATGCGGCAAAAGCCATCAGTGCAATGGGAAGAAGATACAGATACTTTTTCATATCAATTGATTTAAAAACATTGGTTTCGTGGTTATTATCTTTGCAAAGGTATGCTTTTTTTTGTTTAATGCAAAATACCCGTCCATTTTCTTCCCCTTTGGGGAAGCTCATCTTTTTAATCTCGGATAAAATGTGTAAATTTGCAGCGATTATGCGCTGGAAGTAACTTTAGCTGCGCAAAACGAAAAGGATAAATATAATTAACCGATATGAAGAAAAGACTTCTGATGATTCTTTTGGCCCTGCTTCCGCTGGCCATGAATGCACAGTCTCCCGCAATGATGGCACTGGCCCAGAGTGAGCTCCAGAAAAGAGGGCTGACCGAAGGTGAAGTCAGGGCACGCCTGGTGCAGAGAGGCATTGATATCGATGCAATCTCCCCGTCCAACTATGCCTCCTATCAGGGCCAGGTAATCGCCATCCTCGATGAGCTCCAGGCCGAAAAGTCCTCCGCTGCCGCTTCGGCGAGTACCGCTGCGGCCCAGTCGGCTTCCGCCCAGGCAGCCGGCCCTTCAACCCTGGAAGAGGTTCCGGTAACGACGTCAAGCGAGGCCGCCGCGGAACGTGAGGCCCAGGTTGTCCAGGCGACCGTAGCCCAGGCAGAGGAAGGCGGTTCCGGGATTTATGGCCATTCCCTCTTCTCCCGCCAGGCCCTTGAGGTATTCCGTACGACCAACGGCGCCGAAGCCCCGGATACCTATGTGCTCGACGAAGGAGATGAAGTCCATATTTCGATTTTCGGTGCATCGCAGACTGAGATCCACCAGAGGATCGGGTCCGACGGATCCATCCAGCCGGTCGGGGCCAATAAGATTTTCCTCAAGGGCATGACCCTCGCCCAGGCCCGTTCGGCCATCATCAACAACATGGCCGCCCATTATTCCTTCCGCCGGGACCAGATTGCGGTGACAATCACGACGGCGAGAACCATCTCGGTCAACATCTACGGCGAAGTCGGTACGGCCGGCGGCTTTACCCTCTCCGCCCTCAACACCGCCTTCAACGCCCTTGCGGCGGCAGGCGGCCCGACAGAACTCGGTTCGGTCCGTAATATCCAGCATACCCGCGGAAACAAGACTACGACCCTCGACCTTTATGCCTTCATGAACAAGGCCGGGGACAAGACGGGTTATGACCTCAGGAACAACGATATCCTCTATGTCCCGACCGCCCAGAAGATCGTCCGTATCGACGGTGCCGTGAAGCGCCCGATGCGTTACGAAATGATCGAAGGGGAGACCCTCCTCGACCTGATTAATTATGCAGGCGGCCTCAGGGACGACGCCTATCCCACCTTCGTCCAGATTGAGCGCCATGAAAACGGGGAAATCAAGTATCTCGAATACGACCTTTCCAAGATAATGTCCGGAAGCCGGAAGGCAGCCCTTTCCGGAGGTGACGTCGTCCGCATCAAGACAGTTGCAAAGCCGATGGAAAACTATGTTTCCATCCAGGGGGATGTCTATTACGGAGGTAATTTCGACATCGATGAAAACAGCAGTCTGAAGGGGCTGATTGAGAAGGCGGAACCCCGCTATACCGCCCGTAAGGACTATGTCTTTGTCGAAAGGACCAATCCGGACGAGACCGTAGAGATTCTGACGGTACCCTACCCCGGGGAGAACGGGAATCCGGATTTCAAGCTCCAGGCAAGGGATGTTGTCCGCGTGCTCGAGCTTGCCCAGTTCCGTGACGTAGAGTCCATCTCGGTCTCCGGCCAGGTCCGCCGTCCCTTCTCAAGGGAGTTTGGACTTACTACCAGGATGACTGTAAATCAGGCGATTGAGTATGCTGGTGGACTTAAGGAGAACGTTTTCCCTGTCGCCTACATTGTCCGCAGGGACCTGAAGAACCCTACGCGCCGGGAGTATATCCGCCTCGAACTTGACAAGGACGGCGAGATGGTCCTGCAGCCGGGAGATGAACTGAACGTCTATGACAACTCGACCTATTCCAACATCGGGGAAATCCGGATCAGCGGAGCGGTGAAACGTCCGTTCGGAACCCCGTATGACGGGACCATCACCCTCCACGACCTTATTACCATGGCGGGCGGGTTCTCTGTCGGGGCGGCATATGACCGCGTTGAGGTTTTCCGCACCAATATTTCCCGGACCGACGAGAAGCGCCTTGAGCTGGTCACCATTGCAGTGGATTCGACCTACAACGTTACCAGCGGCGATTTCCAGATTCAGCCGTACGATCATGTTGTGGTCCGTATGACTCCGAACTTTACGACGGGACGTACCGTGGAGCTTAACGGCCGTGTCCGTTATCCCGGCGCCTATGTCATCGATGACAACAAGACGACCCTCGCCGAGGTTATCGAAAGGGCGGGAGGCCTTATGGATGACGCCGATCCGTATGCTTCAGTGTTCCGTACATTCAACGGCCGCGGGAATATCGCCGTAAACCTCAGCAAGGCGACCTCCGGAAAATACGGTCTGAACTACAATCCGATCCTGATGGACGGCGATGTAATCAATATTACCCGCCAGGAGAACATCGTCGTGATCCGTGGGGTCGGAACCCGTATGAACCAGTATTCTCCGCCCGGATATGATTCGAGCGTCCTTACAATTACCTATCAGGGCAAGCATGGCGCCGACTGGTATATCCGCAAGTACGCCGGAGGATTCCAGAAGGCGACCGACCGGAACAGCGTGACCGTCACGATGCCTAACAACCAGATGCTCGGGACCCAGAAGGTCCTCGGTATCAGGGACTATCCGACTGTAGAGCCGGGAGGTACCATTACCATGCAAATCGACCCGAGGAAGCAGGAAAAACTTGAGAAGCCGAAGGAAAAGGTAGACTGGGATGCTACTCTCGCGAAGTGCCTGACCACCCTGACTTCCGCAGTATCCATGATTGCCATTATCACGAGACTGTAAGAGCCATGAGTGAATATCAGGAAATCCAGATGGACAGCGCCGAGGAAGGAATTGACATTCTCGGTCTTGTAAAGGGGCTCCTCAAGGGATGGAAGACCATAGCGATTGCCGTTGCGGTCTGCACCGTCCTCGGCCTTGTGGCCGCCATCACCATGAAGAGGACTTACACCGTTTCATCCGTTCTCGTGCCGCAGTCTTCCTCGAGGAGCAATTCTTCGCTCAGCTCCCTTGCCTCCCTGGCGGGGTTCAACATTGGTTCCACCCCCACGGCAGAACTCTCCCCGCTGGTCTATCCCCAGATTGTCAGCAGCGTTTCCTTCCGTAAGGAACTGCTCCATGCCCCTCTCCATTATGAGAAGGCCGATACCGCTGTTTCCATCCTTACATACCAGAAGGAATATGTGAAGCCGACCGTTTTCGGAACGATTCGGAAATACACCATCGGGCTCCCGGGCGTGATTCTCGGGGCGCTGAAGAAGGAAAAGCCGGAGATGAAACTGCCCGCCTCCGCGGATGGGGAAGGATATGCCCCGAAACCGGTTGTGCTCACAAAGGACGAGCAGAAACTGATGCCGATGATTTCACAGGCGGTATCCCTTATGGTCGATAAGAAGGAGGGTTACCTCACCCTTACGGTCAATGGCTCTGAACCGATTCAGACGGCGGAACTTGCCATCAAGGCCCAGACCATGCTCCAGGATGAAATCACCCGTTTCCGTACGGAAAAGGCCCAGGATGAGTTGAATTACATCCAGGCCCGTTACAATGAGGTCAAGGCCGAGGCCGAGCAGTGCCAGTACGCCCTCGCCCGCATGGTGGACCGTTCGCAGAGCATGACCACTTCCCGCGCCCGTATCGAGCAGGAGCGTCTCCAGAACAAGTATGCCGTTGCCAATTCGATTTACCTCGAGATGGCAAAGCAGCTTGAGAGCGCAAAGATGACGGTGAAAAAGGATACTCCTACCTTTGCCGTAATCCAGCCGGTCGCAGTTCCTACAAAGCCCAGTAACAGCCGTGCCAAGACCCTGATAATCTGGATGTTCCTTGGCGCAGTTATCGGCTGCGGCATCGTCCTTGTCAAGGAGTACCTCCCGAAGTTCAAGGAGAAATGGAACGAGGCCGGAGAAGAAGAGGAATCCTAATCCACATAATATGAAAAAGACCATCATTCTTACCCTCGCGCTCCTTGCCCTTGTCGGATGCAGTCAGCGCAGCAGCGGCGACCTCCGCCTTGTGTACTGGAATATCCAGAACGGCATGTGGGACGGTCAGGACGACAATTATGACCGCTTCGTCAGTTGGGTCAGCGCCCAGAAACCGGACGTCTGCGTCTGGTGCGAAGCACAGCCGATATATAAACCCGGCACAGCCGAGAAGCTCGACAATATCTCCGAATGGCGGGCCGACTCCCTTCTGCTTTCCTTCTGGAAGGAAACCGCAGCCCGCTATGGCCACAAGTATATTTTCCTTGGAGGCCATCGCGACAATTATCCCCAGGTCATAACAGCGAACCGTCCGGTCGAAGGCGTTGACCGGATAATCGGTAACGGAGCAGACTCCGTCGTCTCCCATGGCGCCGGCTGGGCCCGAATCGAGGTGGAAGGGC
This sequence comes from Bacteroidales bacterium, assembly GCA_017445755.1. GTDB lineage: Bacteria > Bacteroidota > Bacteroidia > Bacteroidales > UBA932 > Cryptobacteroides. The sequence goes on from JAFSSE010000017.1 coordinate 44,616, forward strand.
AGAAGGTCAATATCGTGACCCTCCACACCTGGCCCCAGGCCTATTCCATGAACGTTGCGGGCCGTTCCAAAGAGGAAATCCAGGCCTCAAAGGATGCCCATGAGGGAGACCTCTACAGGGCGCAGGAGATGCAGTATATCTGCGAGCACACCATAAAGACCTCGGCGGAGCCCGAAAACGAGTACTGGATGATGATGGGCGATTTCAATTCCCGCTCCCGCGTCGATAACTGGGTATATCGCTACGAGGACGGCGACCCGCGCCTTCTGGTCCATGACTATATCCTTTCGAACACCCCGTATATCGACATTATCCACGAGCGCTATCCGGATGACTTCCGGACCTCGACCGGAGGCCGCGCCCGCATCGATTACGTTTACTGCACGAAGGCCCTCAGCGACAAGGTGGTGTTCGCGGAGATCCATACCGACGACTATACCCGTCCGGTACGTGATGCAAAGAAGATTTCAAACTTCTATCACCCCTCCGACCACCGTCCTATAATCGTTGATTTCTCCTTCTAAAGACAGCGAGGGCTGATCCGAAAGGGTCGGCCCTTTTTCTTGCCCCCGGGAGGGAAGGTGTCCGGGGGCTTGTCCACCCCCGGACGAGTATAGGGGGATGGGGCCCGTTGGATACACGTTCCCGCGAAAGCGGGGACGAAGGAGACAATGGGAGGGGCCGGAACGGAGCGAAGCGAAGTGGAGTCCCCCGGACACCTTCCCTCCCGGGGGCTTGTCCTTCCCAGGACGAATATAGGGCGGGGCCCGTTGGATACAAGTTCCCGCGAAAGCAGGGACGAAGGAGACAATGGGAGGGGCCGGAACGGAGCGAAGCGAAGTGGAGTCCCCCGGACACCTTCCCTCCCGGGGATAACTTGGCCCTTCGGGATCAGAGAGTCTGTCCGCCGATAAATTCCCTTAGGATTGAGGTCGGCGGAATGGCGGCTATCTCTGACGGGGTAAGGGCGACGATGTATTCCAGGAATTTCAGAAGCCGGACCGCCTCAGAGTAAGCGGGGGAGTTCGGGTGGATCCTCCTCAGGAGCGGCTCAGCATAGTATTTCAGCAGCGGAAGTTCGTACAGGAGGGCCGAGTTGAAGAGGACGTCGGCGTTTTCCTGGAAGGGGAAGATGTACTTGTTCTCACCGCGTCGGACCGAGGGCCAGCCGAGGATGGTGTTCTCCGGGGTATGTCCGCGGTAGTTGTAGTCCCTGACCATCCGGCGGAGCATCCTGTTGTCGGAGGTTGAGATATTGTTGTTCTCATCGAGGTTCAGCGAGGTCAGGGCGGAGGCGTAAACCCTGAAAATTCGGCTCTGGTCGACGTCCGGGACCATTGCGGGGTCGAGGGCATGGATACCTTCCATTATGAGGATGTCCTCATCTTCGAGGGTCATCCGCCGGCCTTCCCACTTCTTTTCACCCGCCTTGAAGTCATAGCGCGGAATCTCGACGGTATCGCCCCTAAGAAGGCCGTTCAGCGTATCGCCGAGCAGTTTCAGGTCCATCGCCTCGAGGCACTCGTAATCGTAGTTTCCATCCTCGTCCCTCGGGGTCTCGGTCCTGTTTACGAAGTAGTTGTCGAGTTCGATGACCTTAGGGTTCATGCCGAGGATCCGGCACTGCTGGGCTATCCTAAGGGAGGAAGAGGTCTTGCCGCTGGAAGAGGGGCCGGCAATGAATACTATCCGGATCCGGTCTTTCTCCTCGAAAATCCGGTCTGCCACGGCGGCATATTTCCGCTCCTGGCGCGCTTCGCAGAGGTTTATGAGCTTCACTGCGCCCCCGCCGAGGAGGGTCTTGTTGAGGGTGCTGACGCCGATGATTCCGGTCGTCCGGCACCATGAGGAATAATCCGCGAGGGTCGCCGCCATCTTGGACTGCTCCCGGTAGGGGATTACCTTTCTGTAATCGGTGTCGGAAGGGTACTGGAGGCAGAATCCCTTGCCGAAGGGGAGGAGGTTGAATGTCTCGAGGCAGCCGGTCGAGGGGACGAGGGGGCCGTGGAAGGAATCCACGTCCTCTCCCATGTAGTAAATGCTGCAGAAATACCGCCCGAGGGAGGAATGGAGCTCGGATTTGAAGGGCTGAAGGTTCTTTTCGAAAATCTTCTCCGCCGTTTCAGCGAGGATCTTCTCCTTCCGGAAGGGGATGTTTTCCTCTACCTTCCGCCTCATTACGGCGATGAGAGCCGCGATTTCTTCCTCCGTTATCGGATGGATTGTACTGTGCTCATTCTCCTTGCCGGGGCTGAGGATTTCGCAGTACAGCCCGCTCGGAAGGGAATGGTCGATTACGAGAATCTTTCCCGGGAGCACCTCCCTGACCGCGCCCTGGAGAAGGAAGCTCAGCGACCGCATGTAACAGCGTTTGCCATCCAGATTATTGTATCCGATAAACTCCACATCGTGGGGATAGAACATGTCGTAGGAGAGTTCCTTCAGTTTGTGGTCCACGAAAGCTGCGAGAATCGGATATTCCACCCCTGTTTTCGGGTCTTTCACGACGCCCCCGATATTCTTTGCGAGGGAGGAAAGGGTCATGCCCGGGGCAATTTCATATTCCCGGCCGTCGTTAAGGCATTTGATGGTAACGTTATTCATATTGCTTTAAATTTTCCTTAAGGTAAGGTCCGGTCACCGAGGAAGGGTCTTCGGCGAGTTCTTCCGGAGTTCCGGCGGCGACTATGCGTCCCCCGCGTGCGCCCCCTTCAGGGCCCATGTCGAAGAGATAGTCGACTGATTTCAGCACATCGAGGTTATGCTCTATTATTATAACGGTATTTCCCTGGTCCACAAGGCGTTGGAGGACCCCAAGAAGGACCTTTATATCCTCGGAGTGGAGACCTGTCGTAGGTTCGTCGAGAAGGTAGAGGGTCTTCCCTGTCGAAGGGCGCGAAAGCTCCGCCGCGAGTTTCATGCGCTGCGACTCCCCGCCGGAGAGGGTCACGGCCGACTGGCCGAGGTGGATGTAGCCGAGTCCGACGTCCAGGAGCGCCTTCAGCTTGGCGGCGATTTTCGGGACCGGGCGGAAGAACTCGTATGCCTCGGAAATCGGCATTTCAAGCACGTCGTTGATGCTTTTTCCCTTATAGTGGACGGATAGTGTATCCTCTTTGTACCGGCGTCCACGGCACTGGTCGCAGGGAACGTTGACCGAGGGAAGGAAGTTCATCTCGATGACCTTGATGCCCGCTCCCTTGCACTCTTCACACCGTCCGCCGGGGACATTGAAGGAAAAGCGGCCGGCCTTGAAACCTCGGACCTTTGCGTCCTGGGTATTCTCAAAGAGGAGACGGATGTCGTTGAAAACGCCCGTGAAGGTTGCCGGATTGCTCCTCGGGGTTCGCCCGATAGGGGACTGGTCGATTTCAATCAGCTTATCTATGTTCCCGACCCCGTCGATGCTCCGGTAGGGGAGCGGCTTCTCCCTGGAACGGTACAGCTTGTTTTTCAGGATCGGCATCAGCGTCTCGTTGATAAGGGAGGATTTTCCGCTTCCTGAAAGTCCGGCCACGCCGACAAAACAGCCGAGCGGGATATTGATGTCGACGCTCTTGAGGTTGTTTCCGGTGGCTCCGCGTAGGGAGATGAAGCTGCCGTTACCCTTTCTGCGATGCTCCGGAACGGGGATTTGGCGTATTCCCTTGAGGTAATCCAGGGTCAGGGAGGGCCTTCTGATGCAATGCTTCATGGTGTCCTCGTCGGGAGCGGCCCCGCCGAGCAGCCATGAAACCGGGCCGTTAAGGCAGATTTCCCCTCCGAGGGCTCCGGCTCCGGGGCCGACGTCCACCAGCCAGTCGGCGCTTAGCATTGTCCCGGTGTCATGTTCGACGACCATTACCGAATTGCCCTCGTCCCGGAGCGCTTTCAGCGAAGCGATGAGTTTCATATTGTCGCTCTGGTGGAGTCCAATTGAGGGTTCGTCGAGTATGTAGAGCACGTTTACGAGCTTCGATCCTATCTGGGTTGCGAGGCGGATTCGCTGGGATTCACCTCCGGAGAGGGAGCCGGTCGGCCGGTCGAGGGAGAGGTAGTCCAGCCCGACATCAAGCATGAACTGGACCCGGTCGCGAAGTTCCTTGAGGATATCCCTTGCGACGTTTTTCTGCCTTTCATTGAAGGAAGAGGGTATCTTGTCAATCCACTCCCGAAGCTCTGTCATCTCCATCGCCGAGACCTCCGTAATGGTCTTTCCGTCAATCCGGAAGCAGTTCGTCTCGGAGTTCAGGCGTGAGCCGTTACAGACGGGACAGACTATCTTGTCCTCGATATCCTCGGCGATTCCGTCGAAGGAGACCATCTCGGAGAGGTTGTTGTCCCCGACCCGGAATAGCTCGTCGGAGCCGAAGACAAGTAGCGAAACCGCCTCGTCCGGAATCGCTTCAATCGGGTCATAGAGCGAAAAACTGTATTTCCGCGCTATGGAGCGGATTATGTCGAATTTCCGGTTTTCCCGGACCTTCCCGAGGGGAACTATGCCTCCGTCGGCGATGGATACGCTGCGGTCGGGGATAATCGTGTCCATGTTGATATCCACAATCATCCCGAGTCCCTTGCAGTGGGGACAGTAGCCCTGCGGGGAGTTGAACGAGAAGGAATGGGGCTGGGGCTCCTGGAGGGAAATGCCGCTCTCCGGATCGACGAGGTGCTTCGAGAAATGCCGCAGCTGCCCGGTTTCAAGGTCCATGACGGCGACAGAGCCGCGGCCGGTGTTGAGGGCGGTCATGACAGAGTCGCGGATTCTTTTCCCGTCCCCGTCCTCCGGTTTCAGCCGGTCCACGACAAGTTCGATAAAATGGACCTTGTAGCGGTCCAGGGCCTCGACTGAGGAGAGGGGAAGGATTTCCCCGTCAATCCGAACCTCGAGGTAACCCCTCCGCCGGAGCTGGTCGAAGAGCTCGCGGTAATGGCCTTTACGTCCCCTGACGAGCGGGGCGAGGAGATAGCATTTCCTGCCCCTGTAATCCTTCATTATAAGGTCAACGATCTGGGCGTCGGTATAGCGGACCATTTCCTTCCCGGTTTCCGGGGAGTAGGCCCTCGAGCCCTTCGCATAGAGGAGCCGGAGGAAGTCGTAGATTTCAGTGATTGTCCCGACCGTGGACCTGGGGTTGTTGCCGGTTGTCTTCTGTTCGATGGCGATAATCGGGCTGAGGCCTGTAATGTCCTCAACTTCAGGTTTTTCCAGAATGCCCATGAAGTGTTTTGCATAGGTTGACAGGGTATCTATGTACCGCCGCTGGCCTTCCGCATAAATAGTGTCGAAGGCCAGGGAGGACTTTCCGCTCCCGGACAGACCCGTAACGACTACGAGTTCGCCTCTCGGGATATCTACGTCAATACCCTTCAGGTTGTTTGCCTTCGCTCCCCGGACCCCTATATACTCTTTCGCCATAGATTGCAAAGATACGAAAATACCCGGGTTTTTACTATCTTTGTGTCCTGATACTTAAAAACCTGAATCATGAGAAAAGCAATCTACGGCGCCGGTTCCCTCGGGACGATTCTCGGCGCCTATATGACGGCAAAAGGCGAGGACATCGACCTTATAAACAGGAATAAAGCCCACGTGGAAGCCCTTCGCGAAAACGGGGCGACAATTACCGGAACGGTCAGTTTCAATCAGAAGGTAAAGGTCCTCTTCCCGGAAGAGATGGAGGGGCTCTACGATATTATCTTCCTTATGACAAAGCAGCAGGCGAACGCCGAGGTGGTGACGCGGCTCAAGGATTTCCTTGCGCCTGACGGAGTCATAGTTACCCTTCAGAACGGCCTTCCGGAGCCCGGAATTGCCGAAATTGTCGGTGAGGAGAGAGTCCTCGGGTGCACTGTGGCCTGGGGCGCGACGATGACCTCCCCCGGAGTGTCCGAGCTGACCAGTTCCCCTGACAGCCTGACTTTCTCCCTCGGAGCAATTTCCGAAAAGAAGGTCCCCCACATGGAAGAAGTAAAACGCCTCCTGGAGCTCATGGGCCCGGTTGAGGTCGTTCCGAATTTCATAGGGACCCGCTGGAGCAAGCTCCTGATTAACGCTTCCTTCTCCGGAATGAGCGCCGTTCTCGGGTGCACCTTCGGAGAGGCCGCTGCGGACAGGCGTTCCCGCAAGGTCGTCCAGCAGCTTATCAAGGAGTGTATAGACGTCTGCGCCGCCGGAGGAATCCGTATTGAACCGGTTCAGGGTAAGGACATTGTGAAGCTGCTCGACTACCATGGTCCGGTAAAGAAGGCCATTTCGAATTTCATTATCCCGATAGCCATCCGTAAGCATGCCCGCCTCAAGGCCAGTATGCTTCAGGACATCGAAAAAGGGAAAAAGACGGAGGTCGATGCAATCAACGGGGCGGTCTGCGCCTTCGGCCGCAAGGTCGGCTGCCCGACTCCCGCAAACGATACCGTGACGGACATTATCCACCGCATCGAAAAGGGCGAACTGACCCCTTCATACGACAACCTCCGTTTCTTCGAATAAGATGATCCACCTTAAGAGATTCGTTTTCAACCCTATCTCGACCTGCTGCTACGTGGTCTGGGACGAGGAGAGGACCGGCTGCGCGGTGGTTGATCCCGGCATGTGGCGTCCAGCTGAGCGGGAGGAGCTCTTCGGCTACCTCGACAGGGAGGGGCTCCGACCGGGAAAAATTCTTCTGACCCACGGCCATTTCGACCATGTTCTCGGCGTCTCTTCGCTTATGGAAAGATATGGCTCAGAGGTCTTTATGCACCCAAAGGATGCCGCCCGCGTAACCGAATCGAATATCTTTACGACGGCGCTCCAACTCGACCCTCTTCCCCCCTTCCATTTTACTGAAATCCACGAAGGGGACCATGTCGCCGTCGGGAATCTGGATTTCGAGGTCATGGAAGTTCCCGGCCATACAGGCGGGAGCGTCGCGTGGATTGACCGCGAGGACCGAATCCTCTTTTCCGGGGATACCATAATGAAGGACAGCATCGGAAGGACGGACCTTCCGGGAGGGGAGTATGACGACCTTATCCGGAGCATAATGGACAAAATCATGGGGCTCGACGGAGAATTTACCCTCCTGCCGGGCCACGGCAGTGAAACAACCGTCGGGTACGAGGCGGTCCACAATCCCTTCCTCGTCCCCTTCAATGAACCGGACACCCGTTGGTGGGAGCAGGACGGCCTCTCCCTCGACGGCCGGTGATTCAGGACACAGGGAAAAATTACCTACTTCACTTTCATCGCCTGTGCCACCCTCGGCATCATAAGAGGGAGGGGCCCTTTAGGGAGGGGTCGCCCACAGGGCGACGGCAGGGAAAGTGAAGCAGGTAATTTTTTCGCTGCCGCTTAAAAACTTACGGCGAAAATGGAGGAAGAAGAAAAAAATTGCTACCTTTGGAAATGCTAAACAAAACCTAAGCGATGCACATCGGCATAGCAGGCAACATAGGTTCAGGTAAAACCACCCTGACCCGTATGCTCTCGGAGCATTACGGGTGGACTCCCAAGTATGAGTCCGTTACTTATAATCCGTATCTGGAAGACTACTACAAGGATATTCCCCGCTGGTCCTTCAATCTCGAAGTCTATTTTCTCGAGCAGAGGTTCCAGGACGTCCTCGAAATCGCCAAGTCCGACAAAGTCATAATCCAGGACCGGACCCTCTATGAGGGAGTTTATATTTTTGTCGCGAACAACTATGCCATGGGGAACCTGTCGGAGCGGGATTTCAAGACCTATATGTCCCTGTTCCACATGCTTACATCGCTCGTGAATCCGCCGGACCTGATGATATACCTCCGCTCTTCGATTCCGCACCTCGTTTCCCAGATCCAGAAGCGCGGCCGGGATTATGAGCAGTCCATATCCATAGAATACCTCAAAGGTCTGAACGACCGCTATGAGAAGTTTATCGGAGAGGATTACAAGGGAAAGGTTCTGACTATTGATGCAGACAACCTTGACTTTGAAAACCGCCCCGAGGACTTCTCCCTTATTACAGATAAAATCGACGCAGAACTCTACGGACTCTTCTGACGTCTTAAATATAGTTGAATCAAAACATTTGTCGTATGCATATAGCGATAGCAGGTAATATCGGCAGCGGAAAGACGACGCTGACCAAGATGCTCGCCGCCCACTACGGGTGGACGCCGAAGTTCGAATCGGTCGAGTTCAATCCTTATCTCGCCGACTTCTATGAGGACATGGAACGCTGGTCCTTCAATATCCAGATTTACTTCCTCAACAAGCGCTTCAAGGATGTGGTCGACATCTCCCGCCAGAAAGACATTATCATCCAGGACCGTACAATTTATGAGGACGCCCGGATTTTCGCGCCGAATCTCCACTCCATGGGGCTCATGTCAACCCGCGATTTCGAGAACTACAGCGACCTCTTCGACCTGATGATGTCCCTGGTTGCGAAGCCGGACCTGATGATATACCTCCGCTCCTCGATTCCGAACCTGATCGCCCAGATCCAGAAGCGCGGCCGCGAATATGAGCGTTCCATCCGCATCGACTATATCACCGGGCTGAACCAGCGCTATGAGGACTGGATCAAGGACTATGACGGCCGCCTCCTTATCGTTGACGTGGACCAGATAAAGTTCGAAAACCGGCCAGAGGACTTCCAGGTCATAACCGACCGCATCGACGCCGAGCTCTTCGGTCTTTTCCCTTCAGAACAAACTAATAATCAATAATTATGGCAGAAAGAACAACCTTAATCGACTTTATTGAAAAGTATAGCCGTGAGTATGGCCCGGACACATACCTCCGCGAAAAAATCGACGGCGTGTGGAAGGAGATTTCCTTCGACGAGACCCGTAATCAGGCCTACCGCATCGGCGCCGGCCTGATGGCCCTCGGGGCCAAGAAAGGTGACAAGGTCGCCCTCCTCTCCGAAGGCCGCAGCATGTGGATGATTTCCGAATTCGGAGCCATGTATGCCGGTATGACCGATGTTCCCCTCTCCATCAATCTCGGAGAAGGCCAGGACCTCGTTTTCCGCATCAACCACTCCGATTCCGAGTGGGTCCTCGTCTCGGGCTACCAGCTTCCGAAGATCCGTGCAATCATGAATGACTGCCCCCAGATCAAGAAGGTTATTGTTTACGATGACACCGCTTTCGAATGGGAAACCCTCGAAGAGAAGGAAATCAGGATGAGCGAAGTCCAGGCCCTCGGCGACAAGTTCCTCGCCGAGCATGAGGATGAGTTCATCGCGCGCTATAAATCCATCGGCCCGGATGACTATGCCAACATCAGCTATACCTCCGGTACTACCGCTGATCCGAAGGGAATCCTCCTTACCCATCGTAACTACACGGCCAATGTCGCCCAGGGCAACTCTGTCATCTCGATTCCCCGGGGCGGAGTCATGCTCAACATCCTCCCCTTCGACCACTGCTTCGCCCATGTGGCAGGTATCTATACGATGATGATTTACGGCGGTTCCATCGCTACCGTTCCGATCGGCAAGACCCCTCTGGCGACCCTGAAAAACATCCCCGGGGCCATCAAGGAGGTCCGCCCCCACGTAATCCTCTCCGTTCCCGCCCTCGCCCGCAACTTCAAGAAGAATATCGAGAAGGGAATCCAGGCGAAGGGACCGACCGTCGTGAAGCTCTACAACTTCGCGCTCAAGAACGCCATTAAATATAATAAGGAGTATTACAACCGCGGCGGCATCAAGGACTTCTGGAGGAAGCCCCTCATGGCTATCTTCGACAAGCTGATCTTCAAGCAGGTCCGCGAGAGCTTCGGCGGCAGGATGCTCTTCTTCGTCGGTGGCGGCGCCCTCCTCGATATCGAGCTCCAGCGCTTCTACTGCGCAATCGGCATCCCGATGTTCCAGGGATACGGACTTACCGAGTCCACTCCTATTATCTGCGCCAATTCCGCCGGCCATGCAATCTTCGGTTCCTCCGGCCGCCTTGTGAAGCCGATGGACATCAAGATCTGCGACGGTGACGGAAACGAGGTCCCGATTGGTCAGAAGGGTGAAATCGTAATCCGCGGCGAGAACGTCATGGCGGGTTACTGGAAGAATCCGAAGGCCACGGCCGACACTATCATCGACGGCTGGCTCCACACCGGAGACATGGGTTATATCTGCCCGTTCGACCACGAGTTCCTCTATGTCGTAGGACGTTTCAAATCCCTCCTTATCTCCTCCGACGGCGAGAAATATTCCCCGGAGGGCTTCGAGGATGGCCTCACTGACAGTTCCAAGTATGTCAACGCCTGTGTTCTCCACGATAACCAGGATCCTTTCGTCGTCGCCCTTATCGTCCCTGACAAGGGTGCCTTGAAGGAGGCGGTTGAGGCCAAGGGCCTTGATCCCGAGAGCGAGCAGGGCAAGGTTGAGATGCTGAACATCATCCAGGGCGAGGTTGACTCCTACCGGAAGGGTGGGAAGCATGCCGGCATCTTCCCTGAGCGCTGGCTGCCTTCAGCGGTCGGTATCTGCGACGAGGAATTCACCATCCAGAACCGTATGCTGAACTCCACCTCGAAGATCGTCCGCGGCAAGGTCGAGGAACACTACGCCGATCTTCTCGCCTTCCTCTACACCGCCGAAGGCAAGAATATCGTCAATCCCCGCAACATTGCAGCCCTCTGACGATTATATCTTAAGAATGAATAAAGAACCGGATGAGAATCCGGTTCTTTTTTGGATATATGGGAAAATATTCCTAAATTTGCAAAAACTGTGTACGTACACAGTTTTAAAAAATAACACTGGAATGAAAAGAATCATGCTTTTTGCCATATCTGTCCTCCTGGCGCTTCCGCTCATGGCGGAGGAGAAAGCCCACGTTACCGGCCGGGTGACGTCGGAAGGAAGGCCAGTTTCTTCTGTCCGGGTTTCCGACGGAAAGGACATCGTCCTGACAGGAGCGGACGGCAGGTATGCCCTCCCTACCGACAAATCGACCGGACTTGTTTTCATCTGTCCTCCGTCGGGCTTCGTTCCGGTATCAAAGGATGGGCTCCAGCCGGCCTTCTATGCCCACCTGGAGGGTAATTCTGAGGATGAAGTTCATGATTTTGAGCTGGTTAAGGAGAATCAGGAGAATTATACCGTCCTCTTCGTGACGGATATCCACCTTTGCAACGCCGCTTTCAAGAATGACCTGAAGGTCTTCCGGAAAAAGGCGATGCCCGCTTTTCGGAAAGTGGCCGGGGAAGTGGCCGGCCGGGGGACGAGATACATAATCAATCTCGGGGACCTCTCCCATGAACGCTACTGGTATGAGTACGATTACAATCTCGAAGATGCGTATTCAACCCTTCTGAAGGCCGGTTTTCCGGGTCCTATGTACAGCGTTCCGGGGAACCATGACAACGACTGCGCCGTGATTTCCTCCCGGACGGACTTCGACGCCGGCTGGCTTTACCGCAAGGTGCTCGGTCCGGAGTACTATTCGGTTGACATCGGGAATGAGCACTGGATATTCATGGACGACACCGTCTATGAAAACAGCACGGAGATTCATGCCAAGCCCTGGCCCGTCGGTTCCGCAGGGTCCATAAGTTATTTCCGAGGCCTTACCCAGACCCAGATGGACTGGATTTCGAAGGACCTTTCCTATGTCCCTTCCGATAAAAATGTGATTATCTGCGCCCATATTCCGCTCCTTTCGGACAACAAAAACGGGACGGCCTTCAAGCCGGAGCAGTTGGAGCAGCTTTCCGGAATGCTCTCCCGTTTCGGGAAGGTCAAGGTCTATGCCGGCCATATGCACCGGATGCAGTATATCGACAGCCAAAAATTCCCGGTCTTTGAGCAGTGGACAGTCAGCGCCTTCTCCGGAGATATGTGGGAATCCGCCCCGAACCGCCTTCTCGGCATTGAGGGGGAGGAAGGCGGAACCTTCGAGGTTACCTTCGGGAAGGACGGCGGCAGCTATGCATGGAGGTCCCACCAGAGGGGAAAGATGGTCCTTCGCTGCTATGATCTCAACACCGTGGGAAAGCGTTACCGTAAGGATAAGAATATCCGCACCCAGATGGAGAAGTTCCCGAAACGTAACGACTACTCGAAGGAGCAGTACAGGGATTATGTCCTAGTCAACTATTGGCTTTACAGGGACGGGGAAACGGTCGAGATAAGCGAAGGCGGGAAAGCCCTGAAGGTCGAAAAAGTGAACTGGGAGGACCCGCTTTTCAACATTGACTATTATGTCGAAGCCCTTCTAAGCGACAACAAGGTGGCGCCTTCCCAGGATAAGGTGCCGAACCGGCATATGTTTGCGGCGAAGTGCTCCTCCGCGAAGTCCACGGTCAAGGTTACGGTCCGTGACTCCGAAGGGAAGATAATCCATGAAGAAACCATGAAACGGCCGAAATCCTTCGGTCCAAGAATGAAATAATATGGCAGCGACTACTTCCAGAAAGGGATATATTCTTTCGGTTGCAACCCTTGGCGCCCTCTTTTTCGTCTTCGGGCTTGTCTCCTGGGTGAATTCGATTCTGGTGCCCTATTTCAAGGTTTCCTGCGAACTTCACAGCGAGGCGCAGAGTTACCTTGCCAACTTCGCCTTCTATATCTCCTACCTTGTGATGTCGATACCGTCCTCGGTGCTTCTGAACAAGGTCGGGTTCCGGCGCGCCTGCCGTTACGGGCTCTGGGTCCTCGCCTTTGGCGCCCTCCTCTTCGTCCCGGCGGCCATGACGCGTCAGTACTGGCTCTTCCTCGTCGCCCTGTTTACGATGGGTACTTCCCTGTCCATCCTTCAGACCACCGCAAATCCGGCGGTTACCGTTATCGGCCCGCTTGAGAGCGCGAGCCGGAGGATCAGCATTATGGGCGTCTGCAACAAGTTCGCCGGCATTATCGCCCCTCTCCTTTTCGCGGCCCTTGTGATCCATCCCGGAGACGAGGCGGTCATGGCGGCTGTCCAGGACGGATCCCTTGTCGGCGCTGCGAAGGATGCAGCCCTTGGATCGCTGATCCGTAATGTCATCCCGCCGTATATCGGACTTGCGGTGATACTCTTCCTGTTCTCCCTGATTTTCTACCGCCCGGTCATTCCGGATATCAATCCATCAAAGGAGAATGCCGCCGGGGCCGGGGAAGGGACGGAAAGGTCCTCGATACTCGCTTATCCGTACCTCGTCCTCGGTGTACTCGCCCTTCTTCTCCATGTCGGCTCCCAGGTTATCAGCGTCAACACGGTGATTGGCTATGGCCAGAGCATGGGCCTGACCCTTTCGGAAGCGAAAATATTCCCTTCGGCGACCCTTTTCTGCATCCTTATCGGTTATACCGCGGGTATTGCTCTTATTCCCAAGCGGCTCTCCCAGCAGACAGCCCTTAAAATATGTACCGTGACGGGACTTGTCCTGTCCCTTTGTGCGGTGCTTATCCACGGGGAGGTCCGCTTCTTCGGGCTCACGACGGATATTTCAATCTGGTTCCTTGTGCTTCTCGGGATTCCTAACTCCCTGATTTATGCGGGAATATGGCCCCTTGCGATCCGCCGGCTCGGGAAATGGACCAACCTCGGATCCTCGCTCCTTGTCATGGGCCTTTGCGGCAACGCCATCCTTCCCCTGGTTTATGCCTGGGTCGCCGACCGGACCGGAAGTCTCGCGACCGCCTACTGGGTACTGGTCCCGTGCTTCCTGTACCTTATTTACTATGCCTTCTCGGGCCATAAAATCGAATACTGGAGGAAAAGCAAATGAAGACCCTGATTAAAAACGGGCGGATAATAACCCCGGACCGTATCTCGGAAGGGGCCCTCGTTCTGGAGGGCGGGAAAATCGCCGGAATCCTTCCCCTCGGGGCGGAGCTTCCCTCCGATGCGGAAGTAATTGACGCTGAGGGGAATTATGTCTCTCCTGGTTTTATTGACATGCATACCCACGGGGCCGGCGGAGCCGATTTCATGGACGGAACGCTCGAGGCCTACCGGACGGCTGCGAGGATGCATGCACGCCACGGGACGACCCTTCTTTTCCCGACGACCCTGACAAGCACCAACGAGCAGCTGTTCGAAACCTTCGATATCTACCATGAAGCGGCCTCCAGGCCTTCTCCCGACGGGGCGGCCCTCGGCGGTCTCCATCTGGAGGGTCCCTACTTCGCTCCAAGCCAGAAGGGTGCCCAGGATCCCCGATATCTGAGGAATCCTGAGCCGAAGGAGTACATGGAAATCCTTTCCAGGACGGACGAAATAGCCCGCTGGAGTCTCGCTCCGGAACTTCCCGGGGCCCTGGAATTCGCGCGGGTGCTTCGCGAGCGGGGGATTCAGGTGTCGATGGCCCATACCGACGCTACCTTCGAAGAGGCGGAAGCCGCTTTCCGGGCCGGATTCACCCACCTTACCCACTTCTATTCCTGCATGAGCACCGTAACCCGCCGCAATGCCTACCGCTATGCCGGCGTCATCGAGTTCGGCTACTATGAAGACGGGGTCACGGCGGAAATCATAGGCGACGGAATCCATGTTCCCAAGTCGCTTATAAAGCTCATATACAAGTTGAAAGGTCCGAAACGCCTCGCCCTTGTGACCGATTCCATGAGGGCTGCGGGCATGCCGGAGGGCCCAAGCATCCTCGGCGGACTCGCCGATGGCCAGGAGGTCCTCGTTGAGGACGGAGTTGCAAAACTCATGGACCGGAGCGCCTTCGCCGGAAGCGTCGCTACCGACGACCGCTGCGTCAGGACCATGGTCCAAATAGGGGAGATTCCCCTCCGGGAGGCGGTCCGGATGATGACCCTGACTCCCGCGGAAATCATGGGAGTCGCATCCTCCAAGGGCTCGCTCGAAAAGGGCAAGGATGCCGATATCGCAATCTTTGACGAAGGAATAAACGTAAAAAGAACAATGGTTGCCGGACGTACTGTCTGGGCAGCCCGATAAAGTTATGGAAGAACCGGTAAAAAAATTCAGGAAAGACCTCCTGGAGGTCGAGATTTTCGCTACGCGGGATGCGATGGGAAGGGGAGCCGCCGCCGAGGCCGCACAATGGCTGCGGAAGCGTCTTTCGGAAAAGGAAAGCGTCCGGGCGGTATTTGCCGCAGCACCATCGCAGAATGAATTCCTTGCAGCCCTCTGTGCTGCTCCGGGAATTGACTGGAAGAGGGTTCATGCCCTCCATATGGATGAGTACGTCGGTCTCCCGGAGGGAGCGCCGCAGACCTTCGGAAGTTTCCTTCGGAACGCCATTTTCGACCGGGTCCCCTTCGGCTCCGTCGAGTATATCGGCTCTGAAGGGACCCCCGAGGCCCTCTGCGCCCGCTACGATGAGATTCTTCGCCGGAAGAAGGTGGATGTGGTTTTCATGGGTATAGGGGAGAACGGACATATCGCGTTCAATGACCCCCATGTCGCCTTCTTCGACGATCCCGTCCTTATTAAAAAGGTCGACCTTGACTGGAAATGCAGGATGCAGCAGGTCCATGATGGCTGCTTCCCCACCATCGAAGCCGTCCCGAAATACGCTCTAACCCTTACGATCCCGGCGATGACCGTCGCGGACCGCATTTTCTGTGTCGTGCCGGCCCCTTCAAAGGCCGATGCGGTGTATTCTACCCTTACGGGTCCGGTCTCTGAGACCTGTCCTGCATCTATCCTTCGTCGGCATCCTGCCGCAACCCTGTATCTCGACGCGGATAGCGCCGCAAAACTATAAGTATTCTACAAGTCATGCGAAAAAAGATGCTCTTAATCCTCGCCGCCTTCCTGACGGTCCTTTCCGCCTCAGCGCAGAACAGGGTCGTAAAGGGGAAGGTCGTCGATGCCGACGGGGCGCCCCTTCCGGGCGTAGCCGTCATCCTGGAAGGAACTTCCAATGGTACAATGACCTCTCCTGACGGCTCATTTACCCTTAGCGTCCCTTCTGGTGAAGCGACGCTCGTCGCCTCATACCTCGGCTATTCCGACGGGAAAGTGTCTGTTCCCGCCGGCAGGACGGAAGTTTCCATTGTCCTGCAGGAAGATGCCCTGTACCTGACTGAAACCGTGGT
Source organism: Bacteroidales bacterium (assembly GCA_017445755.1). Classification (GTDB taxonomy): domain Bacteria; phylum Bacteroidota; class Bacteroidia; order Bacteroidales; family UBA932; genus Cryptobacteroides. The sequence goes on from JAFSSE010000017.1 coordinate 60,572, forward strand.
CGTTGGTTACGGTGTCCAGAAGAAGGTGAACCTGACCGGCGCCATTTCGACTGTCGATACAAAGACGCTCGAAAACCGTACGGCCCATTCGCTTTCCCACATGCTCCAGGGAGCGGTTCCGGGACTTAACATTACGACCTCGACTGGCCATCCCGGCAGTTCCGCCTCGCTGAACATCCGTGGATATACATCCATTAACGGGGCCTCCCCGATGGTTCTCATCGACGGGGTTGTCGGAGACCTCAGCAGGGTCAACGCCGATGACGTGGAATCCATTTCGGTCATTAAGGACGCCTCTTCCGCAGCCGTTTACGGCGCCCGGGCGGCCTTCGGTGTTATCCTCGTTACGACCAAGTCTGGAAAGTCCTCCGGCGGCAAGACCCGCGTCCGCTACAGCGGCCGCTGGGGCATTGTAAGCCCGACCACTTCGACCGATTACGAGTCCACCGGTTACTGGTCGGTCTATATCAACAACCTTTTCTGGAAGGCCTATTCCCAGGGCGAAGGTTATGTCCGTTACAACGACGCCGACATGTACCAGCTCCTTCTCCGTATCAACGACAAGACCGAGAATCCGGAGCGTCCGTGGGTGACCATCCAGAACCGCAACGGCCGTGAAGAATACGTTTACTACGCCAACTTCGACTGGTACCACTACCTCTATCGCGACCGCCATCCGGTCCAGCAGCACACCATTTCCATGAGCGGAGGGAACGACCAGGTCAAGTACTATGTATCAGGCGCTTACGACAATGAAACGGGCGTTATGAACATCCGTCCAGACGTGTTCAACAAGTATAATCTCCGTTCCAAGATTGATTTCCGTCTGAACAAGTGGGCGCGCTTCTCGAACAACACGACCTTCTACGCCTCTACCTACGAGTTCCCGGGTATCTCCGATCCGGAGGATTCCTTCGCTTCCGGCGGCCGTCACTGCCTCGCGAACTTCACCCCGCAGAACCCTGACGGCACCTGGGTGTATATTACATCCTGGACCAACTACCAGATTAACAACGGCCGTCATATCGTAATGAACGAGGGCAACAATGTCAACCTCCAGAGGCGGGCCGACTTCGCGAACACCTCCGAGCTGACGGTAACTCCGTCTCCTTACCTTACCCTGAAGGCGAATTACACTTACCGTACCTATCAGACCCGGAATACTTACCGCAGGACCGGCTTTACTTATTCCCGGTATCCCGGCGAGCTCATAGAGTTCTCCAACACCGGCGCCTATGAAGACCGTATGAACGAGACGGTAAATACCGTCAACTATCACTCGGCCAACGCCTACGGGACATATGAGAGGACTTTTGCGGACGCCCACCATCTGACCGGAACCGCCGGTTACAACCTTGAGGTTTATAACCGCAAGGACGTCGGCGCGGTAGGTAAGAACCTGATTACCACGAACCTTTCCGACCTCTCGCTGGTCGGCGAGGATGAAACCGGAAACGTGATTACGAGCGTATCCGGCGGCCAGTCCGCCTATGTGGTCCAGGGCTTCTTCGGCCGTCTGAATTATGACTACAAGGGTAAATACCTCTTCGAGGTCTCGGGCCGTGCTGACGGAACCTCCCGCTTTGCCAAGGGCCATCGCTGGGGTTTCTTCCCTTCCGGCTCAGTGGGCTGGAGAATCTCCGAGGAGGAGTTCTTCGCTCCGCTCAGAACCGTCTTTGACAACCTGAAGATCCGCGCTTCCTACGGAGCCCTCGGAAACCAGGATGTCAGTAACTACGCCTATCTCCAGACTATCAGCATTTCGGCCCTTTCATATGTCTTCGGCGAGGGAACCACGAAACCTAAATACGCTTCCGTTTCCTCTCCGAATGCGACCGACCTTACCTGGGAAGTCTCGAAACAGACGAACGTCGGCCTCGACGCCGCCCTCTTTGACAGCCGCCTTACCCTCTCCGCGGAAGGATTCATCCGCAACACAGAAGGTATGCTTACGACCGGCCCTTCGCTGCCGTCCGTTTACGGTGCGACCGAGCCGAAGGTCAATGCCGCCGACCTCAGTACCAGAGGTTACGAGCTGACTGCCGGATACAAGGATGATTTCATGCTTGCGGGAGACCGTTTTTCCTGGAATATCGGAGGAAACCTCGGTTTCTCATCGACGAAGATTACGAAGTTCGACAATGAGACGAAAACCTTCGCCAAGAGTTATTATGAGGGGCAGGAAATCGGAGAAATCTGGGGCTATGTCATAGACGGGCTCTTCGCTTCCGACGAGGAGGCCGCCGAGTACACCTCCCTGGTCGACCAGTCCTTCTGCACCACTTATCTCGTCGGCGGCTGGAAGGCCGGTGACGTCCGTTACGTGGACCTTGACGGCGATGGAATAATCAGCGTTGGATCCAATACTGTGGATAAGCCGGGAGACCGGAAAATCCTTGGAAATTCCAGGGCCCGCCTCCGTTACGGATTCAACTTCGGATTCGACTGGAAGCACTTTGATTTCTCCGCAATCTTCGAGGGGACAGGCAACCACTACTGGTACCCGAATGGCGAAACCTTCGCCTTCTGGGGCCCTTACAGCCGCCCTTATGTCGCCTATCTGCCTACGAATTACATGGCAAATATCTGGGCTGAAGACAATACGGACGCCTACTTCCCGAGGCCTCGCGGCTACGTCGCCCTCTCCTCCGGAACCCGTGAGCTCAACCAGGTCAACAGCCGGTATCTCCAGAATATCCGCTACCTCCGCCTCAAGAGCTTGTCCTTCGGCTATACCCTTCCGTCCTCCCTTACCGGGAAGATTGGAATGGATAAGGCGCGCATTTACTTCTCCGGAGAGAATATCGCCTATTGGTCCCCTCTGACCCGGGTTACCAAGTATATCGACCCGGAAGCGGCCATCAACCGTTCCAGCTCCGACAACAATGGCTTCTACCCTTGGCAGAAGACATATATGATTGGCATTGACATCACCTTCTAACGGCTTCGCATCATGAAAAAATATATAATTTCCCTCATGGCCGCGGCGCTTTGCCTCGCCTCCTGCGACGACTGGATGAACCTCTCGCCTGCGGATAAGCTGACTCCGGATTCCTATTTCCGGACCGAGACCGACCTGAAGATGTTCTCGAACTCTTTCTATTCTTCATGCTTCCAGACCAACTATTTCCGCAATCAGAGCGATGTCATTATCGAGAGCTCCCTCTCCGACCCGCTCCGCGGCGGAACGAGCCGTGAGGTCCCGAACTCGGGCGGCGGCTGGTCATTCACCCTGCTGAGGAAGATCAACGAGATGCTCGCGAACATGGACAAGTGCGAGAATGAGACGGTGAGGGCCGAATATACCGGTCTGGCCCGCTTCTTCCGCGCCTATTATTACTATCTGAAAGTACGCCGTTTCGGTGATTATCCCTGGATCGACCATGTAGTCGGATCCGACGAGGAAGCGACGCTTTATGCCCCGCGCGACAGCCGTGAAACTGTCATGACCCACATGATAGAGGATATCGACGCCGCTATCGCATCCCTCCCGGAGAGCTCATCGGTATATCGCATCAACAAGTACACCGCCCTTGCCGTCAAGGCGAAATTCTGCCTCTTCGAGGGCTCATGGCGGAAATATCACGGGAATACCGGCGCCGACGGCGCCGCCTATGCCCATGATGCGGATTACTATTACGGACTCGCTGCTGCAGCGGCCCAGGAGATTGTTTCCAGCGGAAAATACCGGCTTTACAGCACCGGAAAACCCGCCGAGGATTATATGAACTTCTTCATGTCAACCGATGCAATCGCCGGGGAGACCATCCTCGCCGTCGACTATGACAACTCCATCGGTATCTACCACAACGCTACCTGGTACGGAATCAAGTCTTCCGCCGGACGCGCCGGATTCACGAAGAAGTTCATCAACACCTACCTCATGAAGGACGGAACTCCGTTCACTTCCAAGCCCGGATACGAGACCATGACCTTCACCCAGGAGGTCGTCGACCGCGATCCCCGGCTTTCCCAGACAATCCGGACTCCCGGATACCGCAGGGTAGGGAAGACCACGACGGTTCCGGACGGACCGGAATTTGAGAACTCGATAACGCTCTATCAGACAATTAAGTACGTCCAGCCGATGGACCTCGGAGCGGACGGATATGAGCACTCTTTCAGTGACATGCCGATTATCCGCTACGCGGAGATTCTCCTGATCCTCGCCGAGGCGAAGGCGGAACTCGGTACCCTGACCCAGAAGGATCTCGACAATACGATAGGACTTATCCGCGCCCGCGTCGGAATGCCCGGTCTCGACATGGCCACGGCCAACGCCGCTCCGGATGCCTACCTCTCGTCCCCTTCTACCGGCTACAGGAATGTTACCGGGGCGAACAAGGGCGTCATCCTGGAAATCCGCCGCGAACGGACCATCGAGCTCGCCCAGGAAGGCGATCTCCGCTGGTATGACCTCATGCGCTGGAAAGAGGGTCTTTGCATCGACCAGGACCTCTACGGTATGTATTTCCCGGGTCCCGGAGAATATGACCTTAACGGCGACGGCGCTGCGGAATACTGCCTTTACAGCGGTACCAAGCCCTCGACAACGGCTTCCTTCGTCCTCAAGATAGGGGAAGACATCATCCTCTCCGAAGGGACCAAGGGGTATGTGGACCCGGCCAAGGGCATCACCCACAAGTTCAACGAGGAGCGCGATTACCTCTATCCGGTTCCGATCAACGAACGTTCCCTCAATCCGAACCTGACCCAGAATCCCGGCTGGAACGACGGCCTTGACTTTTAATGCATTCAGAGATGAAAAAGACAATATTCATATTTGCCGCGCTTTCGCTCCTTTTTTCATGTACTCCGAAGGAAGGATCGGATGCCCTTGCAACCCTTTGCAACGTATCCACAGTTGAATTCGAGGCGACAAATGCCACGGTGGCGACGGTTTCCATCACCTCCGACGGTTCCTGGTCGGTTCGGAACTGCCCGGATTGGATAACCGTTACCCCGGACAGGGGGAGCGGCACTGCCGAACTCTCCGTTTCAGCTTCGGACAATCTGACCGGCGGGGAAGTAGGTCTTCCGCGTACCGGTGAAATCATTATCGGAGGACCTTCCCTCCTCGGGCAGACGACCCTTTATGTTTCCCAGGGTGGGGACCGCTACATGGGCGTTGCGAAGAAGACCCTCGCTGAAATCGCCGCCGTTGCGGATGGAGAGAAAATTGCGGCGGACGGCCTTGCGGCCCTTGCCTCGACCTCTTCCGCCCTCCTCGTTTCCGACGGCTCACTGTATGCCTTTACAGACGCCAAGCTTCCTATTGGGAAGAAGGCGACGATAAAGGGAGTCAAGAAGACGCTCTCCGGACTCCCGTATTTTACCGACGCCGATATTCTCGATATCGCGGATTCCGGAAGCGAAACTCCTGCAGCGACCGATATTACCTCTACGATTGACGCCTTCTCAGCACCTTCGTATGTTACGCTTGCGGGTGTAGCGACACCTTCCGGAAGCAATATCACAATTACTGTCTCCGGAGCGTCGAAGAAGGTTACGGTTGTCAGTCCTGCCGCTTCCCTTGGCTTCTCCACCGTCCTCAATCACAATGTCATTGTAACGGGATACGCCTATCCTTCCGACGGAGGTGTCAACATCGTAGCCGTTTCCGTCGAGGACAAGGGACTCGCTAAGATGGTCGACAAGGTAGCGGAATGGCTCTTCGATACGACTACCCTGGAAACCAACGGCAAGACCTTTACGGACGGGGAACCGGCTTCCGACGGATCCTATACTTCGTCCCTCCACCAGGCGGCCGGCGACAACGGCTTCTACATCGACGCTACGACCGGCTCCGGAAGGATTACCTTCGTCCAGCTCGACAAGACTGAAATCGATACCAAGAACTATGCGAAATGGTATATCGGAAAGACCGGTGAACCGTACATGACAGGCGTTTATGTGGGCGACTACTGGCTCTTCACGATTAACCTTTCCAAGACATACAAGGCGGGTTCCACGGCCCATATCACCCTGGTTCCGAGAACTTCCAACGGCTGCTTCAAGTACTGGATTCTGGAAATCTTCGACGGAGATGCCTGGGTCCCGATGATGGAAACGAAGAAGATTGAGAAGGAAGGATATACCGACGTATCCTACAACTGGGAGCAGGTCGGCACCGAATACAACCAGATTGACGCCGACTATGTCCTAACCGCCGATACCAAGGAAACCCTCCTGATCCGTTACCGTGTGGTTGCCAACCTGACTGCCAGCACGGCTGCGGTAAAGACCACCCCCGACGGCGGAACCATCCGTCTCTCCGGCGGAACCAGAACAAGTCCGTATGTTGAGATTTCTTATGAACCGTAATCATTTAATAATCGCGGCGCTCTCCGCCCTCCTGTCATTCTCATGCAATGGCGGCGGCGGCGGAGAGACCGCCTCTGCTTACTGTACCCTTCACAACGCATCAGGGGATGCGCTGACAGAATTGAATGTTCCCTCCGCCGGCGGCTCATTCGAAGTCTCCGTAAAGGCCAGCGGGATGTGGACCGTTTCCTCGGATGCGGACTGGGTTGTCCCTTCTCCGTCCCGGGGGAACCTCCACGGGACTACGACCCTGTCGGTTTACCGCAATTTGACGAAATCCGCCCGTACGGCTACTGTGAAGGTGACCTGCAGCGGGGTTGAGCCCGCCGTCATTACCCTTTCCCAGGAGGCCGGGGGCAGCGGCACGGATGTATCGACGCTGAGGTTCATGACCTTCAATATCCGAACCGGCGGCAAGTCCGACGGATCCACGGATGTGGAGGGCCATGAGTGGACCAAGGTCCGCAAACCGGCCGTCCTCGCCATGTTCAATGAACTCTCCCCGGACATCGCCGTCCTTCAGGAGTGCCGCCAGGAGCAGCTTAACGACCTTGAGGCCTCGTTGGGGGACTATCTCTATGGCCGCTATGCCTGCGACTCGGTGCTCCGGAGCGGAAGCGGAATTGCGACTACATGCATGTCCAACGTGTTCAAGAACAGCGGCGCCAGGAGTGTGATCATGTTCAAGAAAGCCCTCTTCGACATGAGGGAATGGGGCGTGTTCTGGCTCAGCGAGACCCCGGAGAATGGTCCTGCGACCGGCTTCGGAACTGGGGTAAAGAAGGCCTGTCTCTGGATGAAACTGTTCGACAAGTCCAGTTCAAAGGAGATATATGTGGTTAATATCCACTATATTACGCCCGGGAAGGGGGATGCTCTCCTGAAGTGTGCCCAGACGAATGTCGATATGATCAAGAAGATTATCGGGGACAGTACCGTCAGCGGGCAGGGAACTACGGAGAAGACCCTTTTCCTCGCTGGGGACTTCAACGCCAACGATGCCGATTCGAGGATTGCACCCGTCTTGGAATACCTCCCGTACGCCCGGCTGGATGCGCGGGTAACGGATCCTTCGTTGACCTATAACGGGTTCAATACCGATTCCTCCGCATGGAAGCGGCTGGACCATATCTTCTACTTCAACGCCACCCCGGAAACCTACAAGGTGGTTAATGAAGATAAGTACGGAACGGCCTTTATATCAGACCATTTCCCTGTTTACTGCGACTTTGTGTTGAAGTAGGAAGAAGGGCCGGGAATGTTTTCCCGCGTAATTATGTCAATTGGCATAGGCCGCATCGGATCGTCATCCCTTTTGTGGTAGATGAGGTATTCGATTGCGGCCTTTACCGCAAGGAAACTCTGCATCTCGGGGTGCTGGAGGATAATGAGGTCGATCGAACCCTCGCGGAGGCAGCGTTCGTTCTGCCTTGTAAGGTCGAAGGAGATGACCCGGATGTCTTTTCTACCGAGATCCCTGAGAGCGTCGGCTACAAGGTGCCCGCGGGAGTTGATGACGGCGACAAGGCCGGTGTCCGGATGGTCCTTAAGAAGCAGTTCCAGTTCATTGCGGCAGTCGCTTTTGGCGGTTCCAATGATGGCTGTCGGAAAGATTGGACGACAGTCAGAGAATTCTTCCATGTAACGGAACAGTCCCTCCAGGATTTCCCTGGTATTGTTGGCCGTAGCGGGCCCGACCCTGTGGCGGCCGGCGATAATGACCTCCTTGTCCTGGGGCGAAATCATCCGGATTATGCTCCCGAGGAGGCGTCCGCAGGAGGGCTGGTCTGCGCAGAATGCCGCAACCGGCCGGGTGTTTGGAATCGTGCAGTCGACAAAGATATACGGGATTCCCTTGCTATCCAGACGGGCACAAAGATCCACCGTCAGCTCTTCAAAGGTCGGCCCCAGAATGACGATGTCGGAGGGCTCTTCCGCCACGGCGTCATAGCACTCCCGGCAGGAGGCGGGGTCCGTCTGGTCGTAACAAAAATATCTGGAAACGATGGAAACGTCGCTGTATTCGTCCAGGGCTGATTCTATTCCCTCCTTTACAGAGCCCCAGTATTCCCCGTCATCGGGGAGGGGAATGCAGACGGAAAACCGGTAGGTCTTTTTCAGGGCTACGGCGGAGGTATGGACGTTGGGACGGTAACCGACCTCTTTAAGCACGGCTTCAACTGCAGCCCTGTTCTTCTGGGAGACGTTGCCCCTTCCATGGATAATCCGGTCCACGGTTCCCGCAGAGACCCCGGCCCTCTCGGCGATGTCCTTGATTTTTATCTGTTGTGCCATCTTTGGATTATCTCTTTTTCTTTTCGTTCCACTCTCCGTATATTTCACTGACATTTCCGGAGGTGATAAACGCCTTTATTTCATTGTTTTTCAGGAAGGCGAGAAGGGAGGCGAATTCGGTCTGGGTCAGAAGGGAGACGACCTCGGTGTGGTCAGTTCCGGAGTAGCCGCCCCTTAACGGATACAGACTGCAGCCCCTCTGGAGCTCTTCGATTATGTAGCGGCGAACCTCTTCGTAGCGGTCTGTTATCATGCAGACCCGCTTGCGCCGGTTCAAGCTGGCGGTGAAATAATCCACTGCGAGCCCGTTGATCCATGTGCCGATAAGTCCGATAACGACCATCCGGAAGGGATTGATTGCAAAGGCGCTGCAGCAGATTAGGGCCCCTGCGACGGTGATGCTCATCCCGATGTCGAAATGGAGGTATTTGTTGATGATCTTGGCGAGGATGTCGAGTCCGCCTGAAGAGGCGTTTATGCGGAAGAGGATGGCCTGGGAAACGCTTAACATGAGAACGAAGCAGATAAGGTCCAGCCAGGGGTCGTTCATAACCGAGATATCCCCGGGAGCCATGACTTTCTCCAGCGGCAGGACCTTTTCCCAGAAGGAAACGAGCGGGCCGAGGATAAGGGCTGTATAGACCGTCTTGGCTCCGAATTCATGACCGATGAGGAACCATGCCAGAATCAGCAGGAGTGCGTTGATTCCGAAAATCATGGTGGATAGCCCTATGTTGATTCCGGCGCCTTGAAGAATCTCAGTCAGGACGATGGAAAGTCCCGAGATGCTGCCGATTATGAGTTTAGAGGGAACGAGAAAATAATAGACAGCCGCTGCTCCGACCATCATACCGAGTGTCATCGTGATGAGTTCACTCAGAAATTTCCTGGCAGTTGTCATAATTATGTGAATATACTTTGCGAAAATAGTAAAAAAATGTTTACTTTCGTAACATTAAATGAAGAATATGAAAAAAACCGTAAGTATAACCATCCTTCTTCTCCTGCCGGTCCTCCTTCTGGGACAGACAGTTGACCGCCTTTTTATCGATACCCGGGCGGTGTTCCACGAGGAGACGGTCGACGGGGTGTACAGCAGCCAGTTCAAGGGCGAACACCTAAATTTCAACATGCTGGGAAAAATCAGTGAAACCGTAGATTACCGGATACGCCAGCGGCTGAACAAGAAGGTTTTCGATGAAAACAATATTTTCAACGCAACGGATTTTGTCTATATCAACTGGAAATGCTCCGACAGGTGGCACCTGAAAGTCGGCAAGGATGCGGTCCTTATCGGCGGCTATGAGTACGATGCCGTCCCTATAGACGTCTATTATTACAGCCGCTTCTGCGAGAACCTCTACCAGGGTTTTACCTTCGGAGTCTCGGCCGGATACACTTTCATGGAGAACCAGGAAATTGCCTTCCAGGTGTGCAACTCGCCCCTTTCCCTCGGCTTCGAAAACGTTTATGCCTACAATCTCGCCTGGATGGGGCAGTTCTCAAGCCACTGGAAGACTATCTGGACCTGCAACCTCGTGGAGGATAAGGACCACCGTATGATTAACTATATCGCCCTCGGGAACCACTTTGTCTGGGATTCACTCCTTATAGACGTGGACCTTATGAACCGGGCCGGACTGACCCAGAAGCGCTTTCTTGCCTCCGACTGGTCGGTCATTTCGAAGATAATCTGGAGCGTCGGGAAGTGGAATATCTGCGCCAAAGGGGGCTTCGAGCAGAACGACATTGACAATGTCGATGCCGACGGCCGTCCCTACGATGCTGTGATTGTCCCGGGAACCGGCTATGTTTATGCCGGGGCAGGTCTCGAGTACTTCCCGCTCGGACGGGACAATGTCCGCTTCCATGCGGTCTATTACCGGGACAATGATCTCCACCGAAACAATTTCGACCTCGGAGTAACCTGGAGGGTCGATATAATTAGACGATAAAATGGCCCTTACAGATAGAGAACAGCGTATTTTCGCAAGGTCCTTCCGCCTTCTCGGCGCTTCTTCCATGGAGCGTCTTTCCGATGCGAAGGTCATAGTTTTCGGAATAGGCGGCGTCGGCAGCTGGTGCGCCGAGGCCCTGGTGAGGACAGGGGTGAAACACCTTACCATAGTCGATCCCGACACGGTCTCCGAAACAAATGTGAACCGCCAGCTGATGGCAACCTGCGCGACTGTCGGGGCCGTAAAGGTGGAAATCATGAAGGACCGCCTCCTGGAAATAAATCCGGATGCTGAAATCATCGCTCTTCAGAAGGCATATTCCCTGGAAACGGCGGCGGAGTTCGATCTCGACGGCTATGACTGCATAGTGGACTGCATCGATTCCCTCCGGGATAAGGAGCGGCTGATTCTCGCGGCTTCCGCTTCGGAGTCGCTCTTCTTTTCATCCATGGGCGCCGCCCTCAAAACCGACCCTACAAAGGTCCGTGTGGCGAAATTCTGGGATGTCCGGGGCTGCCCCATGGCGGCCATGATACGGAAAAAGTTCCGGAAGGAAAAAACTCTTCCTTCGCGGGACTTTCTCTGCGTTTATGGTGACGAGGTGCTCCCGAATCTCGGTCCGGACGGAGGGGAGGACCCCGGCAAGAAGGCCGTGATAAACGGAAGCATAGTTCCCGTAACGGGAATTTTCGGCTTCACCCTTGCGGCGGAAGTTATCCGCGCCCTTCTGTAATTATCTGTTGATAGCGCTCTTGTTGTAGCGGAAAATCGTTCCCATACGGACTCCTGCGGCATTTTTAGAGCAGAAGCCGCAATAGAGCCACTTTCCACGAACCTTTACTCCTTCCGGCTCCATGTAGCCGGTATCCGTGATCCCGGCCGCTTTAAGGGCGGCAAGGTCGTCGAGGGCCGCAAACTTTGTCAGAGGGAGGATAACCGTTCCGTCAATCTTACGGATCTGGATCCAGCCGGGGGAGGGCGTGCCGTCTTCATGGCCATTGCCCTGGAGCTGGTAAATCAGCCCGTCGTGGATATCGAAGCCCTGCCATGAGACCTGGACGCCGTCGGCGTATTTTTCCCTCTGGATCTGGAATGCTCCGATCGGGGTCGCCTTGGTGCAGTCGCGGGCCTTGATGGTATGCTGTTTCGTTATCTCGGTGGTGTGGGTGTCATTATTGGACTCTCCGCCGTAGGTAACCGCATCGAGCGTAATGTTCTCAATCGGCAGGGCCCTCAGCTCGCTGAGGCGATAGGTCTTGAAGTTTCCGGTGGAAATACCGAGATAGGTCAGCATGTCGTTGTCGATATCGACTGCTACGGAGATGTTCTTCTCCCCGAAATAATAGTTTTCAGGGGCGTCCCAGGCGTTGTACGTCACCCCTGAGGAGTAGGGGACCCGGGAGACTACGGGCGAGCCCCAGTAGTCCCCGGAGGCGTTCTTGCTGGAGAAATTGTCTATCCAGATATACCGCTTCCCGTCGGATGCCACCTCGAGGGTGAAGTTCGAGACATGGCCGTAGTAATTCAGGGTCATGCAGGGCGGAGTTGCCGTGCTGTTCGGCTGGCCGCAGGAGACGTAGGCGCGGTAATTCCGGTTGAGCTGGGAGTAGTATATGTTCCCGGCGAGGGTGTCGATATCGAAGCTCTGCATAACGGCGCTTGTTGTCCTGAGGCGGCCGGTGCTGTAGTGGAGTTCCTCGGAATAGGCATCGGTGATGAAAGGCCCTTTCTTGTCTCCTCCTCCGGAGGGGTTGAAGTTCATAACCTCCTGATGGACAAGGACTACCCTTATATCTTCGCCGCAGGCAAAACGGAGGTATCCTTTCCGGTCCACGGTAGAGGCGTTCGCCTCCGCCTTGATTGTGACGCTGTAGGATCCCGCCTCTCCCGATCCGGGTTCTACCTTCAGCCAGGGAGCCGTGCTGGTTATGGTCCAGCTTTCAGAGGCGGTCAGATTGATCACGGTTTCATATTCTTCTCCCGCGATTTCCATGTCGGTGGCTCCTTCGAGGGAGGTGAATCCTGTGGCTTTCGAGCCGTTACCGGAGCAGCCCCATACTGCGAAAAGGGCTGAAACAAGTATGTAAATGTATTTTTTCATAATTATCCGAGTACTACGTCCAGTACCATCATCAGGGCGAAGCCGACCGCAAAGCCGATGGTGGCGATGTTGCTGTGTTTCCCCTGGGAGGCCTCCGGGACCAGTTCCTCGACGACTACATAGAGCATTGCGCCCGCCGCGAAGGCGAGTAGTCCGGGAAGTATGGGGGTCATCAGGGATGTCAGCAGGATAACCAGAATGGCTCCAACCGGTTCTACCGCCCCGCTGGCGGCTCCGATCAGGAAGGATTTCATCCTGCTGTTTCCTTCAGAGCGGAGGGGCATGGAAATAATTGCCCCCTCGGGAATGTTCTGGATGGCGATACCGACGGAGAGGGCCAGGGCTGCTGCCGCGGATATCCCTTCTCCGGCCATGGCGCCCGCAATGGCTACGCCGACCGCCATTCCCTCCGGGAGGTTATGGATAGTCACGGCAAGGGCGAGCATAGTGGTCCTTGAGAGCCGGCTCTTCGGGCCCTCGGGGCCGCCGGCGGGGTGGAGATGAGGCGTAAGTTCGTCGATTGCAAGGAGGAAGGCGAAGCCGGCGAAAAGGCCGATGACGGTCGGAGTGATTCCTCCGGAGTCCATCGCGGGAATCAGCAGCGACCACACGGAGGCGGCGACCATGACTCCGGAAGCGAAGCCGAGGAGCATCTTCTGAAGCATGGCCGGGATTTCCTTTTTGATGAAAAACACAAAGCCGGCGCCGAGCACCGTTCCTGCAAAGGGTATCAGGAGTCCAAGGGCGATTCCATCCATAAACCTGTTCTCTGTCTTGTTGAGGACAAAGATACAAAATTATTCGTACATTTGTCTTTTGGTACGGTTCAGACCGGTACAGAATAAAACGTAATTAACATACATAGACAATGACCAGAAAATTTTTCCATTCCGCAGCGCTTTTGGCAGCGGTTATCATGATGAGCAGCTGCGCTGTCGGATCCTTCATGTGCAATTACGCCCTTACTCCTACTCCCCACGGAGTGGATGATATCGAGCGCACCCGCCACAAAGCGGATTCCCTCCTTCCGGGAAGTACCGCCTGGTACGACGCCCTCCACGAGCAGGGCATCCTGAAGGATACTGTAATTACCGGCTACAACGACGTCAGCGTCCACGCCGTATATGCCCCTGCAAAGAACCCGAAGAAGGCCCAGGGTACCGCCATCGTGGTCCATGGCTACGGCGACAACCACTTCGTCTTCCTCTATCTCGTGAGGATGTATCGCGACGATTTCAACTACAATGTCCTCGTTCCGGACCTCCAGTATCACGGCTATTCCGGCGGCGATGCCATCCAGATGGGCTGGTTCGACCGTTTCGACGTGCTGAAGTGGGCTGAGGTAGCCCATGGCATTTTCCGTGACGACTTCATGGTTGTCCACGGCGTTTCGATGGGTGCGGCGACGACCATGATGCTCAGCGGCGAGGAGAATCTTCCCGCCTATATCCGCGCCTTCGTCGAAGACTGCGGCTACACCTCCGCCTGGGATCAGTTCGCCACCAACCTCAAGGAGAGCTTCCACCTCCCCGCCTTCCCCGTCCTGAACAGCGCCAGCATAGTCTGCAAGCGCCGCTACGGCTGGTCTTTCAAGGAGGCATCTTCCGTGAACCAGCTGGCGAAGTGCGACCGTCCGATGCTCTTTATCCATGGTGATGCGGACGACTTCGTGCCCTTCTCACACCTCCAGAAGAACTATGACGCCAAGGTTAACGGATACAAGGAGATGTGGGTGACTCCCGGAGCAGTCCATGCCAACTCCTTCCAGAAATATCCTGAGGAGTACAAGGCCCATGTAAAGGCCTTCCTCGAGAAAGTTAAGAGCTTATGATTCTGAGTATCCTGGATACGGACCTTTACAAGTTCTCCACATCCAACGCCTATTTCCAGCTCTATCCCCTTGCCGAAGGGACCTTCCGTTTCAACGACAGGGCCGGGGAGCGCTATGGAGAGGATTTCCTTGAAATGCTGAAAGAAGAGGTCGCCTCCCTCGGCGCCCTCTCCCTGACGGAAGAGGAATTCACGTATGTATGCCGGAGGGTGCGATACATTCCCCGGAATTATTGGGAATGGCTGAAAGGATTCCGTTTCTCCCCGGAGAAAATCCGGCTTTCCCTTGACGGGGAGGGCCATCTGGAGATGGAGGTGACGGACCTTATGTATAAGGTTACCCTGTATGAGGTCCCTCTCCTTGCGATTGTCGCGGAACTCAGGAACCGCTTCCTCGGAGTGTCAGCCGATACTGAAAAAGCCATTTCCATCCTTCGCGGGAAACTGGAGTATGCCACCCGGAACGCCCTTCCCTTCTCGGAATTCGGGACGCGCCGCCGCTTCTCCTCGGAGCTCCATGACAGGATTGTCGCTACCCTCAAGGAGGCCTGCCCGGATTACTGCGCAGGAACTTCTAACGTCTATTTCGCAAAGAAGTACGACCTTACCCCGATAGGGACTTTCCCCCACGAGTGGGTTATGTTCCATAGCGGGGTATTTGGCTATAAGAGAGCTAATTACCTCTCTTTGGAGGATTGGATCAAAGTATATGACGGGGCCCTCGGGACCGCCCTTATTGATACCTTCACGACCGAGTCGTTCCTCCGCACGCTGACCATGAAACAGGCGAAGCTGCTCGACGGGTTCCGCCAGGATTCAGGGGATGAGAAGAAGGTGGGGGATATGATTATAGCCCGGCTACGGGAGTTCGGAATAGACCCGACGACCAAGATAATCGTCTTCAGCAATGCCTTGAATTTCCCGAAATACAAGGAGGTTGCCGATTATTTCCGCGGCCGCGTAAAAGTCAGCGCCGGCATCGGGACGAACATAACCTGCGATCCCGGGGTCGAGGGATACCGCCCGGCGAATATAGTTATGAAGCTTTCCCGTTGCAGGATGAGTTCCAAAGACCCCTGGGAGAAGGTTATCAAGATTTCCGACGATGCGGGGAAGCACATGGGCGACGACCTCGAGTTCTCCATCGCCTCGCATGAACTTCATCTTGGATAGATATGTCGAACAGTCCACTCATGACCCGGCGAATCCGGCGGATTCTGCTCGTTTGCAGCAATTATGACAGTTATTCGCTGGAGGAAGACGGGCGCATAGAGTCCCGGATCACCCATGAGTATTCCGAATTGAACCTCAGCAACCCGCCAGTTTTCGTGCGGGTTGAGACGACCCTCGAGGCGCTCTCACTCGCCCGGTCTGGGGAGAGGTTCGACCTTGTGATTACTATGTACAACGTCGGTGAGATGGACGTTTTCGACTTTTCAGTGAAGATGAAGGCCCTTTCCCCGGAGACCCCGATTGTCCTTCTGTCTTCATTCTCCAGGGAGCTCTACCGGAAGATAGCGGAGCATGACCGCTCGGACATCGACTATGTCTTCTGCTGGAACAACTCGACTGACCTTATTCTTGCGATCATAAAACTACTCGAGGACCAGATGAACGCCGAGGACGACATCCTCGAGGGCGGGGTTCAGGCAATTCTTCTGGTGGAAGACTCAATCCGTTACTACTCGACTTACCTTCCACTTCTGTATAAGCTTGTTCTGCAGCAGAACATAGAGTCCATCCGTGACGCCCTGAACGAGCAGCAGCAGTTCCTGAGGAAACGCTCCCGTCCGAAAATCCTTCTTGCGACGAACTACGATGACGCCCTTGCCCTCTATGAAAAATACCACACCAACCTCCTTGGCGTCATTTCCGACGTGGGTTTTGTCCTTCACAGGGGGGATGCTCCGGAGAAGGAAAAACTCGATGCCGGGGTCGATTTCTGCCACCTGATCCGAAAAAATGACCCTACCATGCCCATTCTCATGCAGTCCTCCCAGGAGAGCATGAGGGAGGTCGCCAAGGGGCTCGGGGTCGGTTTCATCGTGAAAAAGTCCAAGACCCTGACGACGGAGCTCGGCGAGTATATCGAACGGGAATTCGGCTTCGGAGACTTCGTGGTGACAAACCCTGAAACCGGGGAGGAAACCGGGCGGGCCCATGACCTGAGGGAACTCGAAAAGCTGATGTACACCATTACCTCCGAGGAGTACCTGTCCCTTATCCGGAGGAATTATTTCTCGCGCTGGCTGTTTGCGAGAGGCCTTTTCTCCATCGCCCGGGAGCTTCGGCCCCTGACGGAGACAAACACCGCCGATATCCGTAAGACCACGATAAAGGCAATCCGGGACTACCGTTTCAATCAGGCCCTGGGAGTGGTTGCCCGTTTTTCGCCGGAGACTTACAATGACGCCATCCGCTTTGCAAAGCTCGGCGACGGCTCTATCGGAGGCAAGGCCCGCGGCCTGTCCTTCCTGAACCATATTCTCCAGAAATACAATCTCTATGACCGCTGGGAGGACGTGAGGATAGCCGTGCCGAGGACCCTTGTGATAGCGACTGATTATTTTGAACGTTTCATAAAGGATAACGGGCTGAAATATGTTATCAATGCGGATTTCTCGGATGTGGACATCCTCTCCGAGTTCGTCGCCTCGCGTCTTCCGGCCGACCTGGTCTCTTCGCTTCGTGTGTTCCTGAAAGAGGTCCGCGGCCCGCTTGCAATACGTTCTTCCTCTAAGCTGGAAGATTCTTATTATCAGCCGTTTGCAGGGGTGTATTCGACATACATGATTCCGGATGCGAACGATATCGACCAGCGCCTCCGGATGATTGAAAAGGCGATTAAGAGCGTCTATGCCTCGGTTTATTACTCTTCTTCCCGCGCCTATATAACCGCAACAGGGAACGTGATTTCCGAAGAGAGTATGGCCATCATCCTCCAGGAGGTCTGCGGCAGCCGTCAGGGAGACTGCTTCTTCCCGACAATGTCCGGAGTGGCCCGCTCGGTGAATTTCTATCCGATCGGATATGAAAAGCCCGAAGAGGGAATCGTGAAGCTCGCCTACGGCTTGGGGAAGGCGGTAGTGGACGGGGAACAGGTGCTCCGTTTCTCCCCTGAATATCCCAACAAGGTCCTTCAGACATCGACTCCGGATCTTGTCATGAGAGAAACCCAGCGAAGCATCTATGCCCTCGACTGCAATCCGGAGAAATTCCGGACCTCCGTGGACGATGCCGTGAACCTTCTTCGGATTGATACCCCGGACTGCACGGCTTTCCCTTCTTTCTCCCGCGTCGCCTCGACCTGGGATGCTTCGAGCATGAGAATTGTCGATTCCGCCTATCCGGAGGGACCGAAATACATTACATTCGCCCAGGTCCTGAAATACAATGTCTTCCCCCTCGCCGACATTGTCAAGGAACTGCTTCGGATTACAGCCGGGGAGATGAAGTGCGGGGTGGAACTCGAATTCGCCGCCGACCTTGACCGGAAGGATGGGACCTCCGTTTTCAACGTCCTTCAGGTCAGGCCTATCTCTACCGACAGCCGCAATGCTGACGTCGACTGGGATTCCATCGACACCTCCCGGGCCATTATCCGTTCCGACTGTGCCCTCGGCACCGGCTGGATTCCCGGAGTCGAGGATATCATCTACCTCAAACGGGACGTTTTCGACCCTCTGAAGACCAGGGAGATGGCCGAGGAGCTGACCCTCCTGAATGCCCGCATGAGGGATCAGAAGCGGGGTTATGTCCTTATCGGCTACGGCCGCTGGGGTTCCAGCATCCCTTCCCTCGGAGTTCCGGTGCGCTGGAGTGACATATCGGAGGCCAAGGCGATTGTGGAGGCCTCCCTGGAGAATTTCCGGATTGACGCCAGCCAGGGAACCCATTTCTTCCAGAACCTGACCTCATTCAATGTCGGGTATGTAGATGTGGATTCTCACGGCCGCCCGGACGATGTCTTTGACTATGAAGCCCTTGCCGCCCTCCCCGTCGAGGAGGAGACCCGGTGGTTCCGTCTTGTCCACCTTTCTTCCCCTTTGTCCATCTGCGTCGATGGCCTGAGGGGGAAGGCCTTCCTCGGGCTCTGAAGAAAAAATTTGTGGAATAATCATTTTTTTATACCTTCCCGTGTTTGACACTTAGGATTTACTGATTTGCCGATAATAATGGGCCACAGACCGCTGTAGGGGCGATTTGTGGCCTTTCAATTTTTTCTGACTTTGTAGTACATAAGCCGAGTTCCGCCTGCGGGCTGGGGCCTTCGGA
>JAFSSE010000018.1 GCA_017445755.1 Bacteroidales bacterium
GACGGGTGTAGTGGGACTCTTCGGCGGAGACCTCGTCTTCAACACCTGCGAGAACGCCGAGTTCGGCCTCGACGGTCACGTCGTACTTGTGGGCATAGTCTGCGACCTGCTTGGAGAGTGCAATGTTCTCTTCGTACGGCTTCGAGGAAGCGTCAATCATAACGGAGGAGAAGCCCATGTCCACACAGCTCTTGCAGAGTTCGAAGGTGTCGCCGTGGTCGAGGTGGAGGCAGATCTGGGGATTCTCCCAGCCGAGTTCCTTTGCGTAAGCGACGGCGCCTTCAGCCATGTAGCGGAGAAGGGTCTGGTTCGCATAGTTGCGGGCGCCCTTGGAGATCTGGAGGATCACCGGGGATTTGGTCTCGGCAGCGGCCTGGATGATGGCCTGGAGCTGTTCCATGTTGTTGAAATTGAAGGCGGGGATTGCGTATCCGCCGGCAATGGCCTTCGCGAACATCTCACGGGTGTTCACAAGGCCTAATTCTTTGTAACTAACCATAATGTAAATCTGTATTTGATTTGTGAATTTCCTTTTATTTGAGCCCCTGGTAGAAGCCCACTTTCTTATATACTTTCCGAAGGGTTTTGTTCGCTACCCAGGAGGCCTTCTCAGCACCGCTCCGATAGACTTCATCGAGGTAGGCCTTGTCTTTGATAAGCCGCCCGGCCTCTTCCCTTATCGGGCGGAGACATGATGCAACAACTTCTCCCACAGCGGGTTTGAAGACGCCGTAGCCCTTTCCGTCGAATTCCTTCTCGATTTCTTCAAAGCTCTTCCCGGTCAGGGTCGAGTAGATATTCATGAGGTTCGCAACCCCCGGTTTCGCTTCCTTGTCATAGCGGACGCAGCGCTCGGTGTCGCTGTCGGTGACGGCTTTCCGGAACTTGCGGGCGATGTCGTCCGGGCTGTCCATTATGAAAACGCAGCCCTCTGGCACTGATTTCGACATTTTCGCCTCCGGGGTGGTCAGTCCGTAAATCCTTGCCCCGGTCTTCGAGATAAGGGGCTCAGGAATGGTAAAGACATCTCCGTAAACGCTGTTGAAGCGCTGGGCAATGTTGCGGGTCAGCTCGACGTGCTGCTTCTGGTCCTCTCCGACCGGTACAAAGTCGGGCTGGTAGAGGAGAATGTCGGCGGCCATAAGGACCGGATAGGTGAAGAGCCCTGCATTGATATTGTCATGGAACTTGGAGGACTTGTCCTTGAACTGGGTCATGCGGGAGAGCTCCCCGAACATGGTATAGCAGTCGAGGACCCAGGCGAGCTGGGCATGTGCGGGGACATGGGACTGGAGGAACAGAACGTTCTTTTCCGGGTCGAGTCCGCAGGCGATATACTGGGCCAGCTGGTTGAGGGAGCGGCGTCTGAGTTCGGCCGGATCCTGGCGCACGGTAATGGTGTGCATATCGGCCATGAAATAGAAACAGTCGTATTCTTCGGAGCGTACCGCCCAGTTTTTGATGGCGCCGAGATAGTTGCCGAGGTGGAGGTCTCCGCTCGGCTGGATTCCCGACAGCATCCGTTTCTTCCTTTCTTCCATAGAGGAGGGTTCTGTAAATCTTGACAAAGATACGAAGAATTCATGAATTTTGGTTATCTTTGTCAAAGTAAAGTGAAACCTATTATGTCCAACAAGGTTCTGATATTCTCCGCACCGTCTGGCTCCGGGAAGAGCACGGTGGTCGGCCATATCCTCTCCCTCCATCCTGAAATTGAGTTTTCAGTCTCCGCGACCTCACGTGCTCCACGGGGGTCGGAGGAAGACGGCGTGGCTTATTATTTCCTTTCAGAAGAAGAGTTCCGCGCCAGGATAGAACGGGATGAGTTCGTAGAGTACGAGGAGGTTTATGCCGGCTCATTCTATGGGACCCTGAAGTCGGAGGTCCAGCGGATCTGGGACAAGGGCCATGTGATTGTCTTCGACGTCGATGTCAAGGGCGGGGTCAATCTGAAGCGGTATTTCGGTGAAAAAGCCCTTTCGGTCTTTATCCAGGCCCCTTCTGTGGAGGAACTCCGCCGCCGCCTCGTCGCAAGGGGGACCGATACCCCCGAGGCGATTGACCGCCGGGTCGCCAAGGCCGCCGAAGAGATGGACTTCGCTCCTCTGTTCGACCGGATTCTCGTCAATGACGACCTCGAAACGGCGCTGCGGGAAGCGGAATCCATGGTGGACGGCTTTCTCTCAGAATAAATGAAAATCGCGGTATATTCCGGGTCGTTCAACCCGCTCCATATCGGCCACCAGGCCATCATGGAATACCTGACCACAAAGGCCGGGTTCGACTGGGTATATCTTATAGTTTCCCCGAAGAACCCCCTGAAGGATTCCATTTCCGCCGATTCGGCGGAGGACCGGTACTGGGCTGCCGTTGAAGCGGTTCTGCGCCATCCAGAGCTCCATGTCTGGGTTGACGACATAGAGATGAAGATGGATCCGCCCTATTATACCGTAAGGACCCTCGACGCCCTGAAACAGCGGGAACCGGAGAACGATTTTACCCTGGTTATCGGGGCCGACAATCTCGACGATATCCACCGCTGGTACGATTTCCCGAGGATTCTGACCGATTACGGCGTCGCCGTTTTTCCGAGGATGGGTTCGGACGCGGAGGCGACAAGGCAGCTACTTCTGGAAGAAAGCCCTTTTTATAAAATCTGCGTTCTGGATGCACCGATGGTCGATATTTCCTCGACTGAAATAAGGGAGGGCCTCGCCGCCGGGAGGGACATGAGCGCTTATCTGATGTAAGGGATGGACTGGATTGCCGCATTTGAGATTTTTTCGATGGTGACGGGGGTTATTTACCTCGTCCTCGAGGTCCTGCAGAAGGATGCCATGTGGATTGTCGGCATCCTCACTGCGGCCGCGGCCGTAGTCGCCTTCGCGGCACAGGGGCTGTATGCCTCCATGTCCCTCAATGTGTACTATGTCGGGGTTTCTTTCCTCGGGCTGATCCGGTGGAAAAGGGACCGGGAGGCCGTTCCGGAAGGGATTCATCTTCGCCGCCTTTCCCTCGGGGAGGGGCTTTGGAGCGCCCTCGCCCTGGCTGCGGGTACTGCGGCATTCTTCTTCCTTCTCCGCGCTGCCGGGGATCCCTCTCCGCTCCTCGACGGCTTTGTCGCCGTCCTTAGCGCCGTCGCAACCTGGTGGCTGACCCGCTCGATACCCGAGCAGTGGCTGCTCTGGATTGCCGCCGACACCCTTTCCGCCGTTCTATGTGCGACTCAGGGGCTCTACTGGATGACAGTACTCTACGTCTTCTATACGCTGTCCGCCGTTTACGGATGGTTCCACTGGAAAAAACAAGGTAGCTATGTATAAGAAAATCATTCTTTTAGCCATCACGGCACTATTCTCCCTCACGGCCTACTCCCAGAACGAGCCGGCAAGGGCCGTGGGTTATGTCTATACCGATGCGGCGACCCTCCCGCTTTTCGGAAAGGTCTCGGAAGGGACCTCCGCCCGTTATGAGCGGCTTCCCGCTTCTCTAGAAGGGAAGATTCGCAAAGGACTTTGGGATCTTGGCCGTAACAGCGCCGGCCTCTATGTCCGTTTCCGCTCGGACGCGCCTGCCCTCAGGGCCCGATGGACCTCGCTCAACTCCCACTATATGAATCATATGTGTCCGACCGGGGACCGCGGTATCGACGTCTATGTCCGCGTCGGGAACGAGTGGCGCTTCCTTAGAAGCGGCCGTCCTTCGAAGGGTGCGACGACCGATACGGAGATTATTTCCGATATGGAGCCCATGATGCGCGAGTACATGGTATATCTCTCGCTCTATGACGGGGTTACATCGCTGGAAGTAGCTGTTCCTGAGGGTTATGTGGTGGATCAGCCGGAGGTTTTGAGCCCTGTGGTCAGGAAACCGGTCGTCATGTATGGAACCAGCATCCTCCAGGGTGGCTGCGTGACCCGCCCGGGCATGGTCTATACCTCCATAATCTCCCGTCGCCTCGACCGTGAGGTTATCAACCTCGGTTTCAGCGGAAATGCTAAACTCGATGAGGAAATCGCCTACTGGATGGCCTCAGTTGAGGATCCGGGAGTTTTTGTCCTCGACAATGCTCCGAACTGCACTGCGAAACTTATTGGGGAGAAGGGGGAGAAGTTCTTCCGGATTCTCCGGGATGCCCATCCGAATGTTCCGATCATTTTCGTCGAGCAGACGCCCTATTCCTATGCCGACTTCGACATGAAAACCAGGAAGGACCTCGATGACAAGGTCGCCGTCCAACGCGCCCTCTTCAAGAAACTGAAGGCGGACGGGGAAAAACTGATCTGGTATATCCCTGCAAAGGGGATGGTGGGAGATGACGGCGATGCTTTTGTGGATGGCTGCCATATGACTGATGTCGGGGCAATCCGCTATGCGGACCTGGTTACTCCTGTAATTCGTAAAGCACTGAAAAAGAATAAATAATGAAACTTATAGTAGAAAGCGGCGCGACCAAGACCGATTGGTGCGCCCTCCTTGCGGACGGCTCGGCCCTGCGCCTGAAAGGCCCCGGCATGAATGTTACGACCCAGTCCTCCGAGGATGTGAAATCCATCCTTATGGACACGGTCGGGGAACTTCCTTCCGAACCGGTTTCCGAAGTCCATTTTTATGCGGCCGGGCTGATTTCATCAGGAGAGGCGGTCCCGGAGGCGGCAAAGAATCTCCATGCCGCCCTTATGGCCCTCTGGCCGGATGCCCGGAAGGAATACGCTTCGGACCTTCTCGATGCGGCCCGTTCGGTCTGCGGCCATGAGAGCGGGATTGCGGCAATTATGGGGACCGGCTCGAACAGCTGCTTTTACGACGGGAAGCAGATTGTTAAGAATGTCAGGAGCTGCGGCTTCATCCTTGGGGACGAGGGCGGTGGAGCAGCGCTGGGACGCGATTTCATGGCCGATTTCCTGAAGGGACTCATGCCGGAGGAACTCTCCCGGGAGTTCGCCGGTCAGTTCACGGTGGATTACATGACGGTCGTCAAGAATGTTTACCGCGGGAGCGCTCCGTCGAAGTATCTCGGCTCCTTCGCCCCGTTTATCATGGACCGATACGAAAAGTATGACTATGTACGGGAGCTCGCGGACCGCAATTTCCGCCGTTTTATCGAGCGGGCGCTCCTCCAGTATGATATCGAAAGGTATCCTGTAGGTGTCGTCGGCGGCTTCGGCTATGCCTACCGGGATATCTTCAGGCGGATTGCCGCTGAATACGGCATCCGTATCTCAACCATCATCCCGACCCCCATGGACGGGCTCGTTGAATATCACAGATAGTATGAGAACGACAGAACAGTCATCCAATTTCGAGAATCTCGATACGATGTCCACCCTCGATCTTCTCGAGGGCATAAATTCCGAGGACAGAATGGTCCCGGAGGCAGTTTCCAAGGCCGTTCCCCAGATTGCGGCGCTGGTCGACGGGATTGTGCCACGGATGGCCCGTGGCGGTCGTGTCTTCTATCTCGGCGCCGGGACAAGCGGCCGGCTCGGCATAGTTGACGCTTCGGAAATACCTCCGACCTACGGCGTCTTCAATGCATTTATCGGACTGATAGCCGGCGGTGACAGGGCAATCCGCACGGCCGTCGAGAATGCCGAAGACGACTTTGACGGGGCATGGAAGGATATGGAACCCTACCATCTGACAAAAGACGATGTAATCGTCGGCATAGCCGCTTCGGGGACGACTCCATATGTCATCGGAGCGCTTCGCCGCGCCCGTTCGGAGGGCATGCTGACCGGCTGCATCACCTGCAACGCCGGTGCCCCGGTGGCGGCAGAGGCCGAGATTCCGATAGTCGTCGTAGTCGGTCCCGAGTTCGTTACCGGAAGTACCAGGATGAAGGCCGGAACGGCCCAGAAACTGGTCCTGAACATGATTTCGACTTCATGCATGATCAAGCTTGGCCATGTTAAGGGCAACAAGATGGTTGACATGCAGCTGTCGAACAAAAAACTTGTCGACCGGGGGACCCGCATGATCATGGGCGAAACCGACATTGCCGATTATGAGACGGCAAAGGCCCTTCTGCTGAAGTACGGCCAGGTCCGCGCCGCTGTTGACGCATATTTGAAAGGAGAAAAGTAATGGCCTCTTTTACAGAGCATTATCCCTCGCAACTGCTGTCGGATGCCGTTGATGCCATAAGCTCCCTTCCAGGGGTTGGGAGAAGGAGCGCCCTCCGGCTTGCCCTCCACCTTCTGAAGCAGCCGGCCGAGAATGTCCACCACTTTACCGCCGCCATCGACAACCTTCGTGACAAGGCCCGTTACTGCAGGGTCTGCTCGATGATTTCGGACGACGAGGTCTGCTCCATCTGTTCCGACAGGACCCGTGACCACAGGACCATCTGCGTGGTTGAAAGCGTCCGGGATGTTATGAGCATCGAAAATACCGGGCAGTACCATGGCGTATATCATGTCCTCGGCGGAATCATCTCCCCGATGGACGGCATCGGCCCTTCCGACTTGACTATTAAGGAATTGACGGAGAGGGTTTCAGCCCTCGACGACCCTGCAACCGCGGAAGTCATACTGGCCCTAAGCGGGGATGTGGAAGGGGAGACCACCTCCTTCTACCTTTACCGGCAGCTTGCCCAGTACGGCATCCGGATATCGTCGCTCGCCCGAGGCCTCGGCTTCGGAGACGATCTGGAATATGCCGACTCCCTTACCCTCGGCCGGTCCATTACCCATCGCCAGCCCTTCCATCCTTAATAGAAACCTGCCATGGCGGCTCTTCTTTCATCAATCATCTTCGCGCTTTCCCTGTGCGCCGACTGCTTCGCGATATCGGCCTGCTCGAGTGTGACCCTGAAAAAGACCGGTTTCCGCCAGGTTTTGTCGGTAGCCCTGGTTTTTGCGCTTGTCCATTCCTCCCTCTTCGCGCTTGGCTGGCTTTTCGGGGACATGGTTTCCCCCTATGTCGAGCGCCTTGCGAATATTATCGGGTTCATCCTCCTTCTCTATGTCGGCGGTTCCATGATTATTGAGGCCATCCGGGGAGAAGAGAAGCCGAGGGACCTCGGATCTTTCGTAAAGGTCCTTCTCGGCGGAGTTGCAACCTCGATAGACGCCCTTGCAGTTGGGATTTCCTTCTCGATGGGCGGGGAATCTGCGGGAGACATGGCCTTCAAGGCCGCCGTCCTTTTCGTAATTACTGTCCTAACAGTCGCCCTTGGCATACTCGGAGGCATCTCCGCCGGCCGCCGCTTCGGCAGGGCTGCCGGAATAGTCGGAGGTCTGGTTCTCATTGCAATAGGCGTAAATATTCTGGTTTAGAGCAAAAAACGCTTGCTTTTCGGAAGATTTTGCTTACCTTTGCGGGCTGCCTTTTCCGTAATGGCGGCTAGTTGAGGTAAAACCAATCCGGTGCGACTGGGCCGGATAAAAACTGGAGGAATTGATATGATGAATATCTTCTACAGGAAAAACGGAATTATTGAGGTCTCCCAGTCGGAGGCCGTGTTCTCCTCTCTCAAGATCAACGACGTGGTGTGGATTGACCTCCTCACCCCGACGGGCGCTGAAAAAAGGGCCGTTGAGGCCTTTCTCGGTACGGAAATCCAATCCCGGGCCCAGGCCGAGGAGATTGAAAGCTCCTCCCGTTATTTCGAGACGGACGAGGCCATCTTCGCAAATACCAACTTCCTTACTCCGGGGCCGGACGAATACATGATGCAGGCGGTCTCCTTCACTATCGTGGAGAACAGTCTGACGACTCTGAGGGATGTTCCCCTGAGAAGTTTTACCGAACTCCAGAGACGCCTTCAGGTCAATCCGAAACGCTACCCGGACGGCTTTACCCTGTTTACCACGATACTCGACCAGCGTGTCGACCTCGATGCCGATATGATAGAGATTCTCTCCAAGGAAATCTCCCAGTACGCAAAGAGGATCAACCAGCAGGAAGACATCAACGAGGACCTCCTCATCGACATCAACCAGCTCCAGGAGAATACCATGATTGTCCGGGAGAACGTGGTCGATAAGCAGCGCCTGCTGTCGAACCTCATGAAGTCCCCGAAGTTCCCGGATGCCCTGGACGGGCGCCTGAACGTGATTCTCCAGGATATCTCGTCCCTTATCAACCATACGAACTTCTGCTTTGAGCGTCTCGAATATCTCCAGGATACGGTCGTCGGTCTCATCAACCTCGACCAGAACAAGATCATGAAGGTATTCACCCTGGTGTCAGTGCTCCTGATGCCTCCGACCCTGATTGCCAGTTTCTACGGCATGAATGTCACCCTTCCCATGACCGGGACTTTCTGGGACTGGATTATCATACTGGGAATCATGCTCCTGGTTTTCGCGGCGGTTCTCCTGGTTTTCAGGAAGAAAAAAATGCTCTAGCCGTTTGAATTACAGAATATTTTGTCTAAATTTGCACGCCTTTTTCCGGAGGCGTGTTTTATTTTCTCCGGAAGGCATTGAGTAATAATGTTTAACCCCTAGTTTGTGATTTAATCAAAATTATGGCAGAAGAAATTATCAACAACGTGGAGGAAACTCCCAAGGCACCCAGGCGTATCAACGCATCAGTCGCTCCCGAAGAGTTTGACTGGGATGCTTTTGAGAATGACGGCGTAGAGGCCGCAGACAAATCCAAGGACGACGAACTGTACACCCAGACCCTCTCGAAGATTGTCGAGAACGAGGTCGTCGAAGGTGTCGTCACCGCAATCAACAAGAGGGAAGTGGTTGTCAACATCGGCGCGAAGAGCGAAGGTGTCATCTCCGCCCCTGAATTCCGTTACAATCCGGACCTGAAGGTCGGTGACAAGGTCGAGGTTCTCGTCGAGTCCGCAGAGGACCGCAAGGGACAGCTCATCCTCTCCCACCGCAAGGCCCGCGCCCTCAAGTCCTGGGACATGGTCAATGCAGCTTACGACGCCTCCGAGGTTGTCAAGGGCTTCGTGAAGACCCGTACCAAGGGCGGCATGATCGTCGACGTATTCGGCATCGAGGCCTTCCTTCCGGGCTCCCAGATCGACATCAAGCCGATCCGCGACTACGACCAGTTCGTTGGCACCACCATGGACTTCAAGATCGTAAAGATCAACCAGGAGTTCCGCAACGTCGTTGTTTCCCATAAGGCACTGCTCGAGGCAGAGCAGGAGCAGAAGAGGGCAGAACTCATCTCCAAGCTGGAGAAGGGCCAGGTCCTCGAAGGAACCGTCAAGAACATCACCAATTACGGTGTCTTCGTCGATCTCGGCGGAGTGGACGGTCTCATCCATATTACGGACCTCAGCTGGGGCCGTATCACCGACCCGGAGGAAATCGTTTCCCTAGACCAGAAGATCAAGGTTGTCGTTCTCGACTTCAATGAAGCTCAGAAGCGTATCGCCCTCGGTCTCAAGCAGCTGACTCCGCACCCGTGGGAGAACCTCAGCGAAGGTATCAAGGTCGGTGACGTCGTCAAGGGTAAAGTCGTCGCAGTTGCTGACTATGGCGCATTTATCGAGGTTGCTCCCGGTGTCGAAGGTCTTGTCCATGTCTCCGAGATGTCCTGGTCGCCCCGTCTCCACAGCGCTCAGGAATTCCTCAAGGTCGGTGACGAGGTTGAGACCGTGGTCCTTACCCTCGACCATGAGGCCCGCAAGATGTCCCTCGGCATCAAGCAGCTTACCACCAATCCCTGGGATTCCATCCGTGAGAAATATCCCGTCGGCTCCAAGCAGAAAGCCACTGTCCGCAATATCACCAACTTCGGCGTATTCGCTGAGCTTGAGGACGGTGTTGAGGGCCTGATCCACATCAGCGACCTCTCCTGGAACAAGATCAAACATCCTTCCGAGATGGTTCAGAGCGGTGATGAGATCGATGTCGTCATCCTCGACTTCGACGAGCAGAACCACAAACTGTCCCTCGGTCACAAGCAGCTCATGCCGAATCCCTGGGATGAACTCGAGGCAAAATATCCTGTCGGAACCGTCGTTGACGCTACCGTCAAGACCGTCGGTGACAAGGGAACCGTCGTCGCCTTTGAAGACGGCACCGAGGCCTCCGCTTTCAACCGCGAGATGGTCAAGGAAGATGGCAAGCAGGCCATCGTCGGCGAGACCCTCCCTGTAAAGGTCGTCGAGCTCCGTCGCAGCACCCGCACCGTCCGTGTTTCCCATCTCCGTACCTACGGCGATGTGAAGGTCGCCCGCGAGAACGCTGAGGCAGAAGGCACCAAGAAGGCCATCAAGAAGGTGAACACCTCCCTTGAGAAGACCACCCTCGGTGACATCTCCGAACTCGCCGCCCTCAAGGATAAACTCGAGAAAGGTGAATAATTTTACACTTACCGTGTTGGGCACGGCTTCGGCCATGCCCGACCGGGAAAGAAGCCAGAGCGCTCAGGTACTTTCCGTGCATGGGCGCTTGTTTCTTATTGACTGCGGCGAAGGGACTCAGGGGCGGCTTCTGCGCTGCGGAATCTCGATGATGAAAATCGAGGGTATTTTCCTCTCCCATATTCATGGGGATCATATTTTCGGGCTTTTCGGGCTCCTATCGACCCTTGGGATGAAGGGAAGGCAGATTCCGCTCAGTATCTTCGCTCCGCCGAATTTCGGGCCCATCCTGAACTTCTTCCTGAGTTACTATGGGGATGGAATCTCCTATGAAATCCGCTTCACTCCGCTGAAGATGAACTCGCCCGAGAAGATCCTGAGAGCTAAGTCGTTTGAGGTTCTCGCCTTTCCGCTCCGCCATGGGATAGAGACCTTCGGTTTTCTTTTCCGGGAAAAGCAGCCCCCATGGAATGTCCGGAAGGAGCTAATTCCCCGCTATGGGCTGACCCTTACTGAAATCGGCACCCTGAAGCGCGGCGAGGATGTTGTGCGGGAGGATGGACAGGTCATTTCCGCGGCCGAGTGCTCCTATAAGCCCTATGAGCCAAGGAGTTATGCCTATTGCAGCGATACGGCCGTCTTCCCGGAGGAAAGGGAGTGGCTCAGGGGGGTGGACCTTCTCTACCATGAATCCACATATACGGAAGCATTCCGGGATTCTGCCTATGCAAGGTTCCATTCAGTGACCTCCGATGTCGCTGCGCTGGCTGCGTCCCTCGGGGTTAAAAAGCTTGTAATCGGACACTATTCCTCCCGCTGCCGGGACATTTCCCTTTATGAAAAGGAGTGCAGGGCTGTCTTCCCCGAGACAGTTGCGGCTTCCGACGGGGATGTGTTTGAAATTGAAAAATAAATCCCTAACTTTGGGGAAATCACGCATTCGTATGAAGAGGTTCTTATCATTTTTCCTGGTAGCAGCCCTGGCGATGACCCTTTCCGCCCAGCAGGGACCTTCAGTCCAGGAACAGTATATCGCGAAGTATTCGACTGTTGCGGTGGCGGAAATGTACCGCAGCGGTGTCCCGGCGAGTATTACTCTGGCCCAGGGCCTGCTCGAGTCGGGCAGTGGAAAGTCCCGTCTTGCGACGGAGGGCAACAACCACTTCGGGATCAAGTGCCATAATACCTGGAAAGGGAAGACCATGCTGGCGGACGACGATGCGAAGGGGGAGTGCTTCCGGGTCTATGACTCCGCGGCGGAATCTTTCCGTGACCACAGCGATTTCCTTCGCTACCGTGACCGCTATAAATTCCTCTTCGAGTTTGAAACCACCGATTACAAGGCATGGGCCTATGGTCTGAAGAAGGCGGGCTATGCCACCGACCCCTCGTATGCCACGAAGCTTATAAAGTACATCGAGGATTATGAACTGTATCGCTATGATACCAAGACAGTTAAGCAAGTCATGGCGGAAACCCCGGGCGGGGTTGGTGTCCCGGTGGAAGACGAGTATCCTTCCGTGATTCCGGAATCTCCTATGAAAATGGAAGAAGCGACCCCGTATTCGGCCGTCGCCCTCGAGCAGTATTCCTTCCCCCTGACCCGTAAGCTCTATTCCAAGAACGGGGTTCCCTTTGTGGTTTCGGTGGAAGGGGAGAGCTACCGTTCCCTCGCGAAGTCCTACCACCTCTTCTTCAAGGAGATTCTTCGCTGCAATGACCTTACCGCCGACGAAATGCTGCTTCCGGGAACCGTCGTCTATCTCGCTCGGAAAAAGGATATGGCGGCCGAAGGAATTGACAAGTATATCGCTGAGAAGGACGGGGAGAACCTCCGCGACATAGCTCAGCGCTTTGCCGTCAGGAAAAAGAGTCTTCTGAAACTCAACGGACTGAATCCGAACGGTTTTATTGCTGAAGGAGATGAGATTCTACTTCGTCCCGTCGCCCCGGTAAAGGCAGAACTTAAAAAGTAATGAAAAAAGGACTTCTCCTCTCCGTTCTGGTCGTTGCAGCGGCCCTCGCTGCCGGAGCCGGCGTGGTTTTCCTCCAGAAGTATTACGACAGGAAAAAGCCCAATTTTACGGGCTCTTTTGAACTGTATGTATATCCGGATTCGGCCCCTGAAGCTGTTTTGGACTCGATTCTAGCTTCCGGGAAGGTCCTTAAGCCCCGTTCAGTCCGCCGTGCCTTCAAAGAGGAGGGGACCGCTCAGAAGGTCCATGTCGGGCACTACACGGTTGACTCCACGATGACGAGTACCCGGGTTGCCAGGATGGTCCGCCTCGGCTGGGAAACACCTGTTAATCTGAGCGTTTCCGGGTCTATCCGCTCCCTTAAGACGCTCTCCCGTAAAATCGGGACCCAGATGCTCGCCGATTCGGCAGAAGTGGCAGCTTTCATATATAACAGGGATTCTCTTTCGAAGCTTGGGACCGATACCACCCGGCTCTTTTGCCATATTATTCCGGATACGTATGAGATGTACTGGACCGCTCCGGTCGGAGAGATATTCTCCCGCCTGAAATCCGCCCGGGACAGCTGGTGGACACCTGAACGCCTCCGTAAAGCCAGGGCGCAGGGCCTGAGCCCGGAAGAGGTTTCCATCCTTGCTTCGATAGTTGACGGAGAGACCCGCTATGTGCCTGAGCAGCCGACAATTGCCGGAGTATATCTAAACCGTCTCCGTACCGGGATGAAACTCCAGGCCGACCCTACGGTCGCCTATTGTTATGGTTATACCCTTAACCGGATATTCCGGAGGCACCTGGAAATAGATTCCCCATATAATACATACAGGTACATGGGCCTCCCGCCCGGACCTATTTCATGTCCTCCGAAATCCTGCCTTGAGGCCGTTCTGAACGCGGAAAAACACAATTATATCTTCTTCTGCGCCAATCCTGCCTTCAACGGCTCCCATCTTTTCGCGGTTACATATTCCGACCATCAGAAAAACGCCCGCGCCTTCCAGAAAGCCCTTACCGAACGCCTGAAAAACCAGCCATCATGAAACGCCTCCTTACCATTCTGCTTGTCATCCTCTCCGCTCTCTCGTGTGGAAATAGCGACCGTAAACCGCTGCTCCTTACTGAGGTGATTGAAGTCGCCGGACGTCAGGGAGTTGCGACAGACGGGGAATTCTGGTATGTTTCCGGCTCGACCGCGCTGTATAAGTACGACCTCGGCGGGAATCTCGTCCTTTCCAATGAATCTCCGTTCGAAACCATGGAAGGGGCAGTCAACCATATTGGGGACATCGACGTCTTCGCAGGGGAGATTTATGCCGGATGCGAGTATTTCATGGATGGGGTAGGAGAGAATATCCAGATTGCGGTTTATGATGCGGAAACGCTTCAGTATAAGCGCTCTGTGAATTGGAATCCGGACTCCGGCCAGGTCGAATGCTGCGGTATTACGGTGGATTTCCGAAGGGGCCATGTGTGGATGGCCGACTGGGTCGACGGGGAACATCTCTACTGCTATGACCTTATTACCGGTGAGTACGTCGGAAAAGTCGCCCTCAATCCGATCCCCATGTTACAGCAGGGGATATACTCCCATCTCGGTAAGATGCTGATTTCCTGTGACGACGGCGACGCCGATAAGGGAGAGCCGGACCATCTCTACATCGTTGACCTCTATACCCCGGAGGACGAACTTAAGACAGTTGCCGAGCCGACGCTCTTCAGGACAATGGATGATTTCCGCCTGAATGGTGAAATAGAGGGACTTACAGCCCTTCCAGACGGCCGCATCGCCGTCCTTTCGAACCGTGGCGCCCGTATTATCAAGGGTATGCCCAGGGGCTTCTATGACGGCTACGACCACGAAATCCACGAAATCTATATCTACTCCCGCTAGCCCCTCCCGCCAGGTCGCAAATATTTATTATTTTTGTGAGGAGTCATGGATAAAGTCGAAATACTGTTTCCGAACTACAGTCATGAGGGTCAGGAGCTGATTCTCAGGGCGGCGCGTTTTGCGGAAGAGGTGCTGAAAGAGGATGTCCGGGGAAACGGACGGCCCTTTTTCGAGCATCCGCTCGGCGTTGCCAGAATCGTTTCCGACGAGATTGGCCTGCCCGCTGACTGTGTCGCCGCGGTCTTTCTCCATGAAGCTGTCAGGATGCATCCCGATGCGGACGTCGAAGCCCTCGGTTTTGACCGGACCGTGATGACGATTGTGGACGGGCTCAATAAGATTTCCGCAATCAAGCCGAGGGATACCCATCTGGAGGCGGAAAAATACAAGAAGCTGATTATTCAGTATTCCACGGACCCGAGGGTCGCCGTTCTGAAGATTGCGGACCGGCTCGAGGTGATGCGCAATATCAGCGTTTTCCCGAAGCCATCGAGGGAGAAAAAGGTCATGGAGACCCTTCTCCTCTATATTCCTATTGCCCATCAGCTTGGACTTTACAATATTAAGCGGGAACTCGAGGACATCTACCTCAGCTATGCGGAGCCGGAGCAATACCGCTTGATTACCAATAAGTTGAAGGCAACGGAACGAGACCGTGAAAAGCTTACGTCGGAGTTTATCGAGCCGCTGAAAATAAAGCTCTCAAACGCCGGGATCCAGTACAAGCTCAAGATCCGGACAAAGTCCGCCTACTCCATCTGGGCGAAAATGGCAAAGCAGCAGGTCCCCTTCGAAGGCGTATATGATGTTTTTGCAATCCGGTTCATCATCGACTGCCCCGAGGATCCCAAGACGGAAAAAGACCTGTGCTGGCAGGTGTATTCCTTTGTTACAGAGGAATATGAGCCGGATATAAAACGCCTTCGCGACTGGGTTACGAATCCCAAGCCGAACGGATATGAATCCCTCCACATAACGGTGAAAAACAGGGAAGGCGCCTACGTCGAAGTCCAGATCCGGACGCGGCGGATGGATGATATCGCCGAAAACGGCTTCGCTTCCCACTGGTCATACAAGGGAATCAAGCATGAAGACTCGCTGGACAAGTGGCTTTCAGCGGTCAGGGCGACGCTGGAGCATCCGGGGGACGAGTCCCCGGAAGATCTGCCCCTTCCGCCGTCCAGGGACATTTTTGTCTTCACGCCGAGCGGAGAACTCCGAATTCTGCCCTCCGGTTCCTCGGTGCTGGATTTTGCCTTTGATATCCATACCGGCATCGGAAGCCGGTGCATGGCCGCCAAGGTCAACGGGAAGGCGGTCCCGCTTCGAGAGAAACTCTCGACGGGTGATGTCATAGAGATTATCACGTCGAAGAACCAGCGGCCGAATCAGGACTGGCTCGGCTGGGTAATCACGTCGAAGGCGCGCCAGAAAATCCGGCAGGCGATCAATGAGAGGATCATAAAAGCCGCCGCGGAGGGCCGTGAACTGCCTGGAAGGCGTCTCAAGAACTGGAAACTGGAGTTCCCGGACGACCTCCTTCGCGATTTCATGAAGCACAACGGCTATTCGACCGTCAACTCCTTCTACGCAGACATCGGCGACGGGAACCTGGATGTGAACCTGATAAAGGATTTCATCCTTACGACGGAGCAGAGGCACCAGGAGGCGGTAGAGGCCGCCCAGGCGGCGGATGCGGCGAGAACCCATGCGGAAATCGGTAAGTCACATGAGGATATTCTCGTTCTTAACGCAAAGAATGTCAAGGGATTGGATTATAAGATGGCAAGGTGCTGCAATCCCGTATATGGGGATGATGTCTTCGGTTTTGTAAGCCGGACGGACGGCATTAAAATCCACCGCATGACCTGTCCGAATGCCGCTCGTCTTCTGGAGAATTACCCTTACAGGATCCAGAAGGTTCGCTGGGCCGAAGCACCTTCCGGGGGCACCTTCCAGGTCGCCCTCAAGATAACTGCGGTCATGGAAAACCGCGTCCTCAGCTCAATTATGGAGGTTGTAAGCAATTTCCGGGCTTCAGTCCGCTCTTTCAATGTCTCTGAAAACCCGCGTCAGGGGACTTATGAGATTTCCGCCAGCATCGCCGTCCTCTCAAACACCGAGCTCGACAAGGTCGTTTCCCAGATCCGGGCTCTTAAGGACGTCGTCAAGGTAAGCCGGCAGTAGCCCCACCCCTAATCTTTCCAGACTTTAAGGTATTCCTGGAGCGCCCACATTTCGTCGCGGTAGCCGGCGGCAGCTGTGAAGTTGAGGTCCGCTGCGGCCTTCTGCATCTTTCGACGGGCCTCTTCGACGGCTTTTTCAACCTGGGAGCGGGACATGGAGCGTATGACCGGATCCTGGAGGACGGCGGCGAGGTCCGCGCGGATGAATCCGTCGGAGAAAGCGGAATCGCTGTCCCGTTTGGCATCATGGCCGAGTCCGACCGAGACCGTGCCGGTTCCGAGCTCTGAAGGGTCCGGGACATAGGTCGGGTCTGCAACGGAGTTTTCGGCGCTGACATGGCCGGACACGCTGTTCCGAAGCCGGGGATTCGCAGGTGAACTCCCGTTCAGCAGGAAGCCGCTGACGTGGGTCGTGTCTTCTTTCGACGTGACCAGTTCGCTCATCAGGATATTGGACCAGACCTCGACCTGGGTTGGAGTAATTCCGTGGACACGGTTGTATTCCTGCTGTTTTTTCCGCCTCCGGTTGGTCTCATAAATGGTCTCCTTCATGGAATCCGTGATGGTGTCGGCATACATGATAACCAGACCATTGACGTTTCGGGCGGCCCTTCCGGCCGTCTGGGTCAGGGCCCTTGCGCTTCTCAGGAAACCCTCTTTGTCGGCGTCGAGTATGGCGACCAGGGAGACCGTCGGGATGTCCAGCCCTTCGCGGAGGAGGTTCACGCCGACAAGGACGTCGAAGAGTCCGTTCTTGAAGTCCTCGATTATTTCCACGCGCTCGGCGGTATCGACGTCGGAGTGGATATAACGGCAGCGGACCCCTGTTTTCTGGAAGTAGCTGTCAAGTTCCTCGGCCATGCGTTTGGTAAGGGTGGTGACGAGGACCCGCTCGTCCTTTTCGGCCCTCTGACGGATCTCTTCGAGGAGGTCATCGACCTGGTTTGTGGTAGGGCGGACCTCAATCGGCGGATCCAGAAGCCCTGTCGGCCGGACAACCTGCTCTACGACAAGTCCTTCGGATTTTTCGAGTTCATATTCGGCCGGGGTGGCGCTGACGTACACTTTCTGCCCGGTCACCCCTTCGAATTCATCGAAGGTCAGCGGACGGTTGTCCTTTGCGGCCGGGAGGCGGAACCCGTAATCCACAAGGGTTTCTTTCCGGGAGTGGTCCCCTCCGAACATGGCCCGGATCTGGGGGAGGGTCACATGGCTCTCGTCAATGAAGGTGATAAAGTCGTCCGGGAAGTAGTCGATAAGGGTGAAGGGGCGCTGTCCGGGCTTCCTCCCGTCGAAATAGCGGGAATAGTTTTCCACTCCGGAGCAGTAGCCCATTTCCTTTATCATTTCGATGTCATACTCGACCCGCTGTTTCAATCGCTTGGCTTCCAGGAACTTCCCGATGCTTTCAAAGTATTCGACCTGCTTCACGAGGTCGTCCTGGATCTGGCTGACCGCCCGTGCGCCCTTTTCCTTTGACGTTACGAAATTCTTCGCCGGATAGAGCATGATTTCGTCGAGTTTCTCGAAGGTCGCCCCGGTAACTGGGTCGATAAGGGAAATTGCATCCACTTCGTCCCCGAAGAATTCAATCCTGGCGGCGTAGTCCGCTCCTCCGAGGAAGATATCGACCGTATCGCCCCTGACCCGGAAGGAGCCCCTCTTGAAATCGGTTTCGGTGCGATAATAAAGGGCATCCACAATCTGGTAGAGAAGCCGGGTCATGGACATCTGCATGCCCCTTCTGACGACGATGGTCTGGTCATGGAAGTCGTCCGGGTTACCGATTCCATAAAGGCATGAGACGCTGGAAACGACAATGACATCCCTTCTTCCCGACATGAGTGCCGACGCAGCGCTGACGCGCAGTTCGTCGATTTTATCGTTTATACTGAGGTCTTTTTCGATATAGGTGTCCGTTGTCGGTATGTAGGCCTCCGGCTGGTAATAGTCATAGTAGGAGACGAAGTATTCCACCGCATTGTCCGGAAAGAAGCTCTTGAATTCTCCGTACAACTGGGCTGCGAGGGTCTTGTTGTGGCTCAGAACGAGCGCCGGACGCTGGAGCCGCTCGATGACATTTGCCATCGTAAAGGTCTTTCCTGACCCCGTCACTCCGAGGAGTGTAACGCCCCCGACTCCTTCGGAGAGGGCTTTTGTCAGCTGGTCTATCGCCTCCGGCTGGTCTCCTGAGGGTTTGTATCTGGATTGAAGGTGGAATTTCATGATTCAAATTTACGGAATTTTTTTTATGTCAAATTATTTTTAAATATTTTGCCGAATAAAAAATAATGGTTATATTTGTGGCGTATTTGTCCTTGGAGGGTCAAAAACGGCTTTCTGGGACACTGAACAAGAATAATGTTAACTTTATAATTGATTATGAAAGGTATCAAATTCTTTGGAATTCTTGCTGCAGCAAGTCTTCTTTTCTCCGTAAGCGCCTTTGCTCAGGAGAACAACAACCGCGACGAGAACGGTAACGTCGTCAAGGGTCCGTATGTAACCAACCCCAGCGTTTGGGACAATGCGTTCATCGGTGTTGCTGGTGGTATTAATCTTCTTTATGACGGTGGATTCAACCACGGAATCGGTGTCGCTACTGACCTCACTCTTGGTAAGTGGTTCACCCCGGCAATCGGTCTCCGTGCCGGTTGGCAGGGACTTAACCTCTCCAACAGGACCCCCGCCCATCCTTTTGTTACCGGTGCCGGTGATGTCGCTGCGTTCAACTATATCCACGGCGATGTCATGTGGAACATGATCCAGGGTATCTGGGGTTACAAAGAGACCCGCGTCTGGAATCTTGCTCCTTATATTACCATGGGTGTTTCCACCCTCGGTGATGGTGACGGTGTAATCTTCGAGCGTCCTGCCCTTGCTTATACTGCAGGTCTTGGTCTCTACAATCAGTTCCGTCTCAGTGACAAGTGGGATTTCACTGCTGATATCCGCGGACTCATCGTTCCTGGTAAGGAAGTCGCCGGTGGTTTCATGGATGGTATCCTCTCCGTTACCGTAGGTCTCGCTTACAAGCTTGGAAAGACCGGTTTCAACCGTCTTAGCTCTGTTATGCCGGTTGTCATCCCTGTTCCTTTCACGACGGATCAGTACAATGCTCTCGCCGACAAGGTAAAGGCCCTCGAAGCTGAGAACAGCGAGCTGAAGGACAAGATCGCTGCCCTCGAGGATGAGAACGCGAAACTCAAGAACATGCTCACCGATGACAATGACTATGTCTATGAGGATGGCCAGTTCAAGAAAGTTTCCAAGCCGGTTGCCACCCCTGCAACAGTTTACTTCAACATCGACAGCGCCGTTATCTCCGAGCGTGAGAAGGCCCACCTCGAGTTCTATGCTGAGAACCTCGCTGAGGACGCCCAGCTCCTGCTCGTCGGTTCCGCCGACAAGGAGACCGGTACCGCCGCTTACAACCAGAAACTCTCTGAGAAGCGTGCCGAGGCCGTCAAGAAGTACTTCGTCAGCAAGGGCGTAAGCGCTGACAACATCGAGACTCGCGGTGAAGGTTCTTCCAACAACGTGTACAACACGCCTGCTAAGAACCGTGCTTGCACCATCAGGATCAAGTAAGTTCTCCGCAAAGAGTATTACTAGGGCGGTCCGGTTTCCGGGCCGCTCTTTTTTTCTCCCTTTCTTCTGACACTTTGTCAGTCCCTTCCCCTTTGGAACATAATTTGACAAACTAATGAACCGGGAAGGGTATTGCCCCTGAAAACTATGGACCTTCGGTCCTATCCCTCCCAAAGCCGGCATTTGTCGTCTTCGGGCCCCTCCCATTCACAAAGCCATGGGCGGCTATGGTTTTCATGGGGCAACACCTTCCCGGTCCAGGAAATTTAAAATTAAACAGATATGGCAAACAAAGGACAGATTGGAGTGACTACCGAGAATATATTCCCGGTCATCAAGCAGTTTCTTTACAGTGATCACGAAATATTTCTCCGTGAACTTGTCGCAAATGCGGTCGATGCGACGGAAAAGCTGAAGGCCCTCGCCGCTTCAGGTGATCTGAAGGAGGAACTCGGGGACCTGAAGGTACGTATTGAACTGGACGAGAAGAAAAAGGTACTGAAGGTCATTGACGAGGGTATCGGCATGACTGAAGAAGAGGTTGACAAGTACATCAACCAGATTGCCTTCTCCTCCGCAGGCGAGTTCCTCGAGAAGTATAAGGACCAGATAGGCAGCATTATCGGCCACTTCGGGCTGGGTTTCTACAGCGCCTTCATGGTATCGAAGAAGGTGACTATCGAGACCCTCAGCTGGAAGGAGGGTGCGAAGGCGGTGAAATGGTCGTGCGACGGATCTCCGGAGTACGAGATGACTTCCAGCAAGAAGGCGGACCGCGGTACCGTCATTACCCTCTACCTTGATGACGACTCTGAAGAGTATGCCGGAAAGGCCCGCATAGAGGGACTTCTGTCGAAGTACTGCAAATTCATGCCCGTTCCGATCGTCTTCGGAAAGAAGCAGGAGTGGAAGGACGGCAAGTATGTCGATACCGATGAGGACAAGATAATCAACAACATAGAGCCGCTCTGGACCAAGACTCCTTCGTCGCTTAAGGATGAGGATTACCTTGGCTTTTACCGCGAACTCTTCCCGATGAATGAGGAGCCGCTTTTCTGGATCCATCTCAATGTGGATTATCCTTTCAACCTGACGGGTATACTCTATTTCCCGAAACTCAAGGACCGTATGTCAGTTGAGCGGAACAAGATTTCCCTATACTGCAACCAGATGTTCGTGACTGATCATGTGGACAATATCGTTCCGGACTTCATGACCCTGCTCCACGGCGTAATCGACTCCCCGGACATCCCTCTGAATGTTTCCCGAAGTTACCTCCAGAGCGATGCGAATGTGAAGAAGATCTCCACCTACATCACCCGCAAGGTCGCGGACCGGCTGGAGGAGATTTTCAAAAACAGCCGAAGCGATTTCGAGGCGAAATGGGACAATCTCAAGCTGTTCATGGAATACGGAATGCTTTCCGATGAGAAGTTCTGCGAGAGGGCCCTTAAATTTGCCCTACTGAAGAACACCGAAGGGAAGTTCTTCAGCTTCGAGGAGTACCGTACTGCCGTTGAGGGCGCCCAGACGGACAAGGACAAAAAGGTGGTTTACCTCTATGCGACAGACGTTGAAGCCCAGTTCTCCTTTATCGAGGCGGCTAAATCGAAGGGTTATGACGTCCTTCTGATGGACTGCGAGCTGGATTCCCACTATGTCAATCTCCTGGAACAGAAGCTGTCCGACACCCGTTTCGCGAGGGTGGATTCGGACGCTGTCGAGAACCTTATTCCGAAGGAGGAAAGGGTAAAACTGGAGATGAAGGAGGATGAGCGCTATGATCTTGAGAACATGTTCAAGGCCGTCCTGCCGAAGGGAAATGATTATTATGTCACCGGCGACAATCTGGGTGCCGACGAAGCCCCGATTCTGATTACCCAGAGCGAATTCATGCGCCGTTACCGCGAGATGAGCGCCATCGGCGGAGGAATGAATTTCTATGGGGAGATGCCGGATTCATATAATATCACGGTCAATATGGAAAATCCTCTCATTGAGAAGGTTATCGCGGCTAAGCAGGCGGAGGTCGCCCCGCAGGGAGAACTGCCCGCAGAGCCGTCGAAGGACGCTTCCGAAGAGGAAAAGACGAAGGTGCGCGAGGAACGCGAGGCGGTTCGCAGGGCCCACCGCGAAGAGGTCGAGAAGTTTGCCGAAGGGAATGAGATCCTCCATCAACTGACAGACCTCGCCCTTCTTGCAAATGGAATGCTTAAGGGCAAGGCCTTGTCTGACTTTATCGCCAGGAGCCGTAAAGTGGTCTCCGACGCCTATTTGAAATAGGTTTCCCTATTTATAGAGGAAACGTTTGATCGACATCTTCGGAGTCTTCTCGAAGGGTTTGTCCATCACCTCGACCGATGCTATCTGGCTGTAGGCGGGGAACTGACGGTTGGCACCCAGGCGGATGTTCTCCGGGATGTCGGCTTTTGCTTCCGGATCCAGGAGGGCCTTTGCAATTTCCTGCTCATCGAGGAAGACGAGGGCGACGAGCTTACCGCCGCGGTCTACGACCACGCTCTCCATAACGAAGGGCTGGTTATTGACGACCGCCTCGAGCTCCTCAGGATAGATATTCTGGCCGGAAGGACCGAGAATCATGTTCTTGGAACGGCCGCGGATGAAGATGTTCCCTTCAGCGTCGATGATGCCGAGATCGCCGGTACGGAGCCAGCCGTCCTCTGTGAAGGCGTTGGCGGTGGCCTCCGGGTTGTTGTAATAGCCGATCATGATATTCTCGCCACGGGCCTGGATTTCGCCGACAACGTGCTGAGGATCATCCGAATCAATCCTGACCTCGGCGACATCCACCGCCTTGCCGCAGGAACCGGCGACATACTTGGTCCAATGCTCATAGGCAAGGAGAGGGCAGGCCTCGGTCATGCCATAGCCGACCAGGTACGGGAACTTGATTTTCTTGAAGATGCGTTCGACCTCCGGGTTGAGGGCGGCGCCTCCCATGATGAATTCCTGGACATTGCCTCCGAAGGCCTTCAGGAGCCCTTCGCGGATCTTCTTGTAGATTACCTGGTTGAGCCCGGGAACCTTCATGGCAAATTTAATGGCCGGTTTCGAGATGGTGGGCTTGATCTTCGACTTGTAGATTTTCTCCATGACCAGAGGGACAGTGATGAGGAGGTAGGGCTTCACCTCGGCGAATGCGTTCATTAGGGCTGCCGGGGTAGGGGCCTTGCTCATCCAGTAAATCGAGGTTCCGTTGCAGAGCGGGTAGATGAATTCGATGACGAGGCCGTACATGTGGGCCATAGGGAGCATCGAAACCATTTTGTCGCCGGCGGGAACGTGCCTTTGGCTGTAATCTACGTTGGCGGAGAAGTTCCGGTAAGTAAGCATTACGCCCTTGGGGTCGCCAGTGGAACCGGAAGTATAGTTGATCGTGGAGAGGTTGTCCCAGTTGTCCGTCGGGAATACGACGTCCTCGGGTCCGAAACCGTTCGGATACTTCTGCTTGAAGAGTTCATCGAGGTGGTCATAGGCCGCCTGGATCTTCTCATCGTTGCAGAAGAGCAGTTTGAGGGTTTCTATGTCGAAGACGGCGCGGACATTGGGCATTTTCGCCATGTCCATCTTTGCCCATTTGTCGGCGTTGGTGAAGACTGCAATGCTTCCGGAATGGTTAATCAGTCCGGCTACGCTTTCCGCCGTGAAATCGGCGAGAATAGGAACGATTACAGTTTCATAAGTGTTGACTGCAAGGTATGCAAATCCCCAGCGCGCTCCGTTACGGGCCCAGAGGGCGATGCGGTCTCCTTTCTGGATTCCGCCTTCTTCGAAGACGATGTGGAACCGTGCGATAGAAATGGCCATCTGGGAATATGTAAGGGATTCACCACCAATGGTATTAAGGGCAGGTTTGTCCCAGTATTTCCGGGTTGCATTCTGCAGACGTTCAAGATAATGAGGATAATTTTCCATTTAAAAAACTTTTAGTACAGTCCTGCAAAGATAGCAATTTATTTGATTAATTCGTAAATTTGCGAGAGTACAGCATAAGTGCACAGGTATGAAAAGAAAACCGATAATCGCCCTTATTTATGATTTCGACGGGACTCTGTCCCCGGGGAACATGCAGGAATTCGGGTTCATCCAGGCCATCCACCAGACTCCGGAGGAGTTCTGGCGCAAGAGCGACGGCATTGCCCGCGGCCAGGATGCCAGCAATATCCTTTCCTACATGAAACTGATGTTCGACGAGGCCCGCCGGAGCGGTATCAAACTGACCCGTACGGATTTCCACCGCTATGGCGCTGAAATAAAGCTGTATGAAGGGGTGAGGGAATGGTTCCGGATCGTCAACGCATACGGCGCCTCGAAGGGAGTTGTCATTGAGCACTATATCAACTCCTCCGGCCTGAAGGAAATAATCGAGGGCTCTCCTATTGCAAGTGAGTTCAAGCACATTTTCGCCGGCTCGTTCATCTATGATGAAAACGGAGAGGCCGAGTGGCCCGGCATCGCGGTGGATTATACGGCAAAGACCCAGTTCCTTTTCAAGATTCAGAAAGGAATCTTCTCCTCCAGGGATGCAAAGCGGGTCAACGAGAGTGTTGCCGAAGATAAGAAGAGGATCCCGTTCTCCCATATGATTTATTTCGGGGACGGGGAGACTGATGTCCCCAGCATGAAGGTCGTCGGGATGTTCGGGGGCCATTCGGTGGCTGTTTTTGATCCTGAAATACAATCAAAACGCGCTGCAGCCCAGAAACTTCTCCGGCAGGGGAGGGCTTCGTTCATTACGCCCGCCGTCTATACCAGGGACAGCAGGACCTACCGGCTGGTCTGTGCAATTATCGATAAAATCCGTGCAGACGTGGAATTGAACCGTCTGTCAAAATATAAATAGTATGAAGTTGAATCATTTATTTGCGGCAGTTGTCGCGGCTGTTCTCTGCCTTTATGGCTGTAAGCCGGATAAGGTGGTAGACAATGGACAGGAACAGGAAAAGACCGATACCGGTGAAGAACCGGGAGGCAACACCGGTGGAGAGCAGGGAGGAGAAAACGGAGGCGAAGGCGGTGAGAATGGTGGCGAGAATGGAGGAGAAGGCGGCGGTGAAGGCGGCGGGGAAGAAGTGACCGTTCCGAAGGCGGATATTCTCGACCTCGTATTCTATAACGATGGCAGCGTA
The DNA here is from genome assembly GCA_017445755.1 of Bacteroidales bacterium. Taxonomy (GTDB): domain Bacteria; phylum Bacteroidota; class Bacteroidia; order Bacteroidales; family UBA932; genus Cryptobacteroides. Next base: position 25,077 of record JAFSSE010000018.1, read on the forward strand.
GAAGACATTTCCGGAGGCGGGATGAAGATCACTTCCTACCCTTCAGCGAGGATGGTCAATTATTACAATGAGGGCTGCGGGCTCTATGTGGCCCATTTCAGCCATCCTTCGCCGGCGAAGGTCTCTTCCGGATATATCAGGGCGGATTACGCCTCCCTTACCGGCGTCCGGGACAAACTTGCCGACGGTCACTCCCTGGAATGCCTTTTCCGGAGCGACATCCTGAGCGACGGCTCTTCTGAAATAAAGATGTTCAGTGCCATGCAGTCCGGCGGCACCGGCTTCCTCATTTCAAAGGCGGCACGCGGAACCCAGCTGACATTCCTTCCGAATATCAGTACAAGCGGCAGTTCCAACTGGATATGGAACGGGAGCGGAATCAATCCCGAGCCGGGACGATATTACCATGTCATCGGAGTCTATGACAAGGAAGCCGCCGAATGCCGCATCTACGTAGATGGGGAGCTTAAGGGTACCACAGCGGCCCCCGGGAACATGGTCTTCCCTTCCAATGCATCGAAGTATTGGTGGTTCGGTGTCGGTGCGGATGCTGCTGACGGCCAGGGAGACAGTGCGTGGAACGGGGATGTCGCCATCGCAAGGATATATGACAAGCCCCTTGACTCTGACGAGGTAAAGGCACTTTATGAGAAATCCGCACTCGCCGTTCCTGCCCAGAAGATTCCTTCACTCAAAGACCTGGCATGGCTTGGAATCTGCACCCTTGGGGAGGGCTACCGCTACAATATTTTCGGGGAGGGCTTCGCTTCCGGAGATTCCGTCCGTCTGGAGTCCGTTACGGATGAATCCATGGTCTATACTCCTCAGACTGCCCTTTCCGGGGATCATCTTTCTGTTACCATCCCTTCCGGAATGAAGAGCGGAGACTACCGGATGATGCATGTTCGTTCTTCGGATTCCTATCCGATCGGAACGGCTTCCATTACGGTCGCAGAGGGCTCTGTTCCTGCTAAGACCAGGGTGGTCGCCCACCGTGCCGTCCACAATACCGGAGCCCCGGAAAACTCTCTTGAGGCGCTTCAAAAGGCGGAGGCCGTCAGCGGGCTTTACGGTGCCGAAATCGATGTCTGGATAACGAAGGATGGGTATGTGGTCATAAATCATGATGCCACCTATCCTACCGATGCGGCCTCCCACCGGATAGAGGAATCGAACCTTTCGGACCTTTCGGATATTCGCCTCTCCAACGGCGAGAGCGTCCCGAAGCTTGAGGATTTCCTTGAGATTATTGCCAAGGGGGATGTCCATCTTGTCATTGAAATCAAGACCCATTCCACCGAGGCCCGGAATTTCGCCTGCGTGGACTCCTGTATGGCCAAGGTGAGCCGTTACGGGCTCGATGACAAAGTCGATTGGATTGCCTTCAGCTATGACAATTGCAGGCGCATCGCCACCGCCCGTCCCAAGGCGACGGTCGAGTATCTGAACGGGGACATGGCTCCTGTCGCGGTCTATGCGGCCGGAATCAATGGCATCGACTATAAGACTACAAAGCTCAGGGACGACTGGATTGCCGAGGCCCACCGGCTGGGCATGGTCGTAAATGTTTGGACGGTAGATTCAGAAGGGGACATGCTGACTTACATTGGCAAGGGTGTTGACTTCATCACGACCAACCAGCCGCAAACCTGCCTCTCCCTCCTTGAAAAGGAGTATATAGAAAAGCCGTAAAAAAAACGTTCTTTTCGTACATCTTATCGAAAAATTATATATCTTTGCAGCCCCAATCAATTGATTGGGGCTAAATAATTGAATAGTTGACATTTAAAATAGAGAATTATGTTTTGGACACTTGAACTTGCCAGTTCCCTTGACGATGCCCCGTGGCCGGCCTCGAAAGACGAATTGATCGATTATGCTAACCGCTCCGGCGCCCCCGAAGAAGTAATCGAGAACCTTGAAGAACTTGAAGATGACGGCGAGGTCTACGAATCAATCGAAGACATCTGGCCCGATTATCCTACAAAGGAAGATTTTTTCTTTAATGAGGAGGAGTATTAGGGGCTTAACTACCTGATAATAAGCAATTTAACGCGGATGGGTGCCATTTTGACGAATGGCGCCCATCCTCATTCTAGCGCATTCTATCGCATCCTGTCGAATTGGAAGTTAACACAAAACTGA
>JAFSSE010000019.1 GCA_017445755.1 Bacteroidales bacterium
CCTCAGCTGACTCTCCGCGTAGCAGTTCCAGCACCACCGTGCTCTTGAACTTCGCTGATTTTCTTCCGTTTGCCATACGAACACAAATTTACGACTTTTACTTGTCTTATTTTGTGCTCGGTCAAATTTGCGGCTAATATAACAATCATGCCTAACCATATTCATATAATACTGGGCGGAACCGGTGAAGATTGCTTGAGCGTGTTTGATTTCCTGAAGCGCAAACTGTCACTGCGGCTTGTGAGAGACGGGTACGCCCCTTTGCCGGATGAGTATTGGTTCAAGCTTGTGCCGATAGAAACGGATGATCAGATGCGAACGGAAATAGTTTATGTGCTCAGAAATTGCCTTGAGGATGGCCTGGCTATGGTTGGAGGTTACCCCTGGAGTTCATCGTGGCTGTATTACTCTCCTGTTTCAAAAATGGTTGGCGGTGTGCCGGCAGGGCAAATATCCGGGAGGGAGATGGCGCGTTTGTTGCTCGGCCGTGAGACCTTGCCGCAGGACTATCTGGTGCATACGGTCATAGGGCTTCATCCGGCTTCTTTTGTAGACATGTCTCTTGTCTTGCGGCTGTTCCCTGAACCCAAAGACCTGCAGACAGCCCTTGTGAAGGATTACGAACTGTACTTCCAGATAGCTCGACGCCTGGGTGAGATTCAGAAATTCAATAAGACTGAGATTCTCTCAATTGTGTCCCAAACCCTTCAAAAACATTTTTCCGGAAGAGAACTGCGTTATCTGTCAGAAGAAGATAAAGGCAAGATGGTCATTATCCTAAGCCGAGACTTCGGCCTCAACTCATATCAGATTTCCACGTCAATCTTCGTGAAGGAAAAGACCGTCCGCCAGTTGCTCTCTTCAAAAGAACTCAAATAAAGCCGCGTTTGCCAGTATCTTCCGGTGCAGATAGGCGTAATCAGGTACTCGCCGTACACGTTTTAAGCCCAAAACGTGCACGTTCAGTACCGCGAAGTACTCGCCGTGTACAAAAATGGTCAAAAACGTGCACGTTCAGTACCGCGCAGGGAGGTAAGTGGTGTGTCAGTACCGCGCAGGGAAGTAAGTGGTGTGTCAGTACCGCGCAGGGAAGGATTGTAGGGGGAATCGTATTTCCACGTATGGGAGAAAGCGGCAGGGGAGGCAATTTTTCATTTTTTCAAAACTGTTGTATATAAAAAAAGGCATTTCACGTGGGTCAGGCCGGTATTTTCATTTTTATCCGTTTCTTTTTCCACAAACGGATAAGCGTTCGGAACTTTGCGGGTAACCAAAAGTGCGATGTGCGATGAAAAAGTATCTGTTATTATGCTTTCTTGTCCCGGTACTTGCCTGCGAGCGCCTGGACGATAATTCTTCAGACCGGACCGATATTGAGACCCCGGCCTATGCGGCGACGCTTACCGAGGTCGCGGAACTCTTTTCAACGCTTCCGATCGGGAGCGGACAGATGGCCGAGGTTGCCGATGCGGTCCGTGCCTCTTCGGTGAACGGCTATGATGAAGAATATACTATGAAAAACCTCTTCGAGAGCCCTGGCGCAGGGGTCGGGGACGAGGCGACAAAGGGCTCCGGAACCTATGAGGAGCCGCTTCGGGACCTTGTCCGCGCCGCTGCGGAACAGCGGTACGCGACGAAGGGAAGTGCTTCAGCCGAGGATTTTCTGGAGATGCTCTCCTCCTCGGATATCCAGATTTACTGGCCGTATTCGGATTTATGGGATGGGAAAACTCTCCCTGTAATTACCTCCGACCCTATGGACGATGCCCTCCGGAACGTCGGCTATACGCTGGACGGACGGGAGGTTGTCGTGGATGAGGAAATGGCGAAAAGGCGGCCTGTATGGGTGATTAACGGGAACAGGGACGCGGCCTACAAGACTCTTGAACTGCTTCGGAGGGAAGATCCCGACTGGGGCTCCGGGGGAGGAACGGTCCTGGTGAAAAGCGGCGGCCTCAGAACCTTGGTACTGAAGTCCTTCCGGGCGAACCGCAACTACGATTCATGGTTCTCCGGGGCCTCAGAATTCTTCGTCAAATGCGGTTCAGTTGATGGTTTCAACGCCAGGACCGAGGCGGAACTCGCCGTTTATTCCCCGACGATTACGGACTTTATGATAGTGGTCAGGCGAAGTGAGGTCGGGGAGACCCTCCCTTTCAATGCGATTCTCGTTTCCGAGTGGACGGACAGTATCGAATCATGCGCCTTCCTCGTAGTCGAGGACGACGGTGGCAGCAGGACCAGCTGGAAATGCTCCGCCGCAGTGAAATACAATTCAAAGACCTACGGCTTCGATATTGAGATACCACTCTATACCAAGGACGACATTTGCTGGCGCGGCCAGCTGACGAGTTCATTTATTGAGAAGTATTCCGGGAAGGAAGTCGCCTTCGGTAATCTGGACCTTGTCCTGGAGTTAATCTGAGACGGTCATTTCGCATTTCCCGCAGTCGAAGGAAAGGCGGAGCAGGCGGCCGTTGTTCCGGAGGAAAAGGGGACCGGTTGCCTTTGCTCCCTGGTACCTTTGGCAGAGTCCGAGTTCAAAGCGGATGCAGTACCTGGTCCTCATGAGCTCCGTCTTTTTCCGGTGGGTAAGCTCATAGGCATTCTCTACGGAATCCGCTCCCTGTACCATATATATGTTCTTCGTTACAGAGTTTGCAACGTTCTCTTTATAAGTTATTTCCTTTTTCGGGAAAGGAAGCCCGGAGGGGGCGGTTTTCCTAAGCGGAATCATACGGACCTCAAGGGTGTCAAGCTCCTCGGCGGCCTTCCGGCGAAGGGCGTTCACCTCCCCGGCGCTTAGATACGGGACCGGCCCTTCGAAGGAGACTTCCTTTACTGAAAAAGAGTAGTCCCCGGCGTTTCTATTAACCTGTTCCCGGACCAGTGAAAGGGTTTTTTCCGGGTTCCGGGACGGCTCTGAAGACGTTTCTGAGGATACTGAAACCTTTCTTCCGTCCTCCGACACCGCTTCCATGAAAACCTTCCCCGGTGTCAGCCGGACCTCGGCGAGGACCCCCATCCGCCGTACCGGCCTTTCCGATGAAAGCGAACGGTCGAAGTCGGCGCTGGCGTTACGGTAGAGTTTCATGCCTCTTCGTAAGCCCCTGACCCCGCGGCAGAAAATGGTATCCCCGCGGCAGATGTCCGCCCGGAACCCTTCCATTCCCCCTTCTCCGGAGAAGGTGAACCCGTCTCCGTTGGAGAGCTTGATTCCCGGGGCAAGGTCCAGCCGGACAGAATCCTCTCCGACGGAAATGACGGTTCCAACCAGCTCCCCGACTGATTTCGGGGTGTCCATGGAGGACCATGAACCCTTCTTCCCGTCGATGAAAAGTTCGGTATATCCCCGGTTGAAAGTCTTGGAAAGATCCGGAGTGAAGCCACCTGAGACCCTTCCGAATGAGGCCCTGCGGTATCGGTCCGGATATTTCGCCACAAGGGCGTCAAGCTGTTCTGAGTAGGCGAGAACCGTATTCCGGACATAACCTTTGTCCTTCAGCCGGCCTTCGATTTTGAAGGAATCGACCCCGGCATCGGCGAGGTCTTCCAAGCGGGCAAGAAGGTTATAATCCTTCAGCGAAAGCAGGGCCTTGTTCCGGACGAGGACTTTTCCGTCACCGTCCACAAGGTCGTAGAGGGAACGGCATGGCTGGGCGCAGGTGCCCCGGTTGGCGGAGCGCCGGGTGAGCGCTTCGGAGAGATAGCACTGCCCGCTGTAGCAGACGCAGAGCGCCCCGTGGACGAAAAACTCTATCTCGGCATTGATGCTCTTCCGGACAGAGCGTATTTCTTCGAGGGAAAGCTGCCTTTCCAGAATGACCCTCCCGGCCCCAAGCCCCTCGTAAAAGAGGGCGCTCTCCGGAGTACGGATTGCACACTGCGTGGAGGCATGAAGGGCCATTGTACTGATTTCGGAGGCCATTTTGAATACGGCCGGATCCTGGACAATCAGGGCATCGACTCCAACCTTTTCGAGGGACAGGATCAGCTGGCGGACCTCCTCGAGCTCATCCTCATAAATAATGGTATTGAGGGTTACGAAGACGCGTGAGCCGAACCGGTGGGCATAACGGCACAGCTGCCCTATGTCTTCGACAGAATTACCTGCTGCCGCCCGGGCCCCGAAAGAAGGCCCAGCGATATACACCGCATCGGCACCGCAGTCGATGGCTGCGATGCCGATATCTTTACCTCTTGCGGGGGCAAGTAATTCCAGTTCCCGCATTTATTTTTTCAGCGTTGCAAGCTGTGCTTTGGCCGTTGCGCCGTATTTGGGATCATTCTCGAGCTTGCTGTAATACTCGATTGCGGTTGCCTTGTCGCCGGCCTTCTGGGCGGAAACGGCGATGGTCGCGATAACGTCAGCGGCGTCCTTCGCGTCAGGGCTGACCTGGAGGTATTTCTTGTAGGCCTCGAGAGCATCGGCGGTCTTGCCGGATTTCATGTTCGCGCTTGCAAGGAGCTTATAGGCCTGGGCGTTTTCGATATACTGGTTGGCATTGTTGATCGCCTCAATCGCTTCTGCGAATTTGCCTCCCTTGAGGGCCGCCTGACCCTTCTTCAGGTAGGTGTTGCCGATAAGCTTGTCAGCCACGTTCGACTTGCCGTTCGCGGAGGCCTGCTTCAGGGCCTCGATGCCTTCATCGGTGCTGCCTGTTGACAGGAGGGCCTGTCCGAGATACAGGTAGGCCTGTCCGTTGGTGCTGTCGGCGGCTACAACCTCGTTGAGTACGGGAATCGCGTTGGCGAAATCCTTTACCTTAACGAGGGCGGACGCCTTGCGGTAAAGCGTTTCGGGTACAAGATTCTCCGCATCCAGTACCACCTCTTCGGCTCCATATTCCTTTGCGACAGCTGCAGTCTCTTTCAGGGACGCGATAGCTGCATCATAGTCCTGATTATTAATAAGGTCCTTTGCAATGGCAAGAAGGGTGGAGGGGATGATTTCCTTACACTTCGCGACCATTTCCAGGGCCTCATCACCCTCGCAGTTCTGGAAGAGGTTGAGGGCTTCCTTGAACTGGTTGAGCGCCTCGGTCTTATTGTCTTCCTGAAGGGCAAGCGCTCCATTGTTGAAGGTTTCGACAGCGGTGTTGTAGGTTTCTACATCCTGGGCGGATGCGATACCGGCGGCGAGAAGAGCCGCAACGAAAATCGTAAATAATCTTTTCATATTCCCTTTGTATTAACCTTGTTTTCTTGTTTCGCACACAATTTGCAAATTTAGTAAAATATTTGTTTTAAATTTGCAAAGGTTCCGGTGTATTTGCAATGCAGTGGCATTTAAACATACTTTTTACCTGTGCCGCACTGGTATTATCAACAATGATGCCAGCGCAAAAACTGCCATCCCTTCCGGTCGATGAAACCATTACCAGGGGAACCCTTCCGTGCGGGGTGACTTACTATCTTGTAAAGAACGGGGCGGACAAGGGTTACGCTGACTTCGCACTGGTCCGCCGGGGCGAATTTCCGTCTGAAGAAACCCGGATGCAGCTTACTGGAATGGAGGATTTCTGCGCCCGCTCCGGAATTACCCTGAGGCGAGACGGACTTGTCCGGGAGTTCGAGGGCTCAACCGTATATCGCCTTGATGAAGTCCCGGTGTACAACCGCGAGGTGCTGGATTCAACCCTCCTTCTGTCTTTCAACCTGATGCGGCAGAGCCGCTCCCCCCAGTGCTTCGTGATCAGCGGGGACATCGATCCTTCGGCGGTAAAGAACCGGATGGAGATTTTCTCCATGATGGTCCCGAAGATATATGACAGGGGATCATCCTCGGATTACGTCTGGGAGCCCTCCGTGGCTCCGTCCATCCAAATCCGGAAACCCATTTCCGAAGGGCTTTCCGGGGTCGGGATCACCTTCTCCGCTCCAAGGACTCCCCGGAGGTACATGAATACTGCCCAGAACCTTGTCATGGATATCTTCGCCCGAGAGTTCTCGACGGTCCTGGAACAGCGGCTCAGCCGCATCCTTCCTTCGCGGGATATCCCATACTATGATATAAAGGTCACATATCTCGGATCTTCCGAAACGGGAGGGGACGAAAAGTACTCTGTTTTTGTCGGGACCTCCGCCTACAGGACTGACGAAGTCATGTCCGCCGTTGCTTCGGCTCTTGCTACAATCGGCTCTTTCGGAGCCCTTCAGGGAGAATTCAATGACGCGAAGACCCTTCTCGCAGCGGACATGAAGCGCCTTGCCTCGTCCCGGCAGGACAACGGCACCTATGTCAGCCGCTGCATTTCATCCTATCTTTTCGGGTCTTCCCTGGCCCCTTTCAAGGAGGAGGAAAAGTTCTTTTCCGGGAAGATGGTCGCCGATACGACCGACCTCAGGTTCTTCAATGACATTTCCCGTGGCATCCTCAGCGACCACCGCAATGCCGAAGTCGTTTATGAATCCCCCGTGGACAGTCTTGACGACAACCAGATTCTCTTCGACTTCAACCTCGCCTCCCTTCTCGGCTCCGTCGCCGGGGACAACAGCGAGTATATTTACATGAAAAACGACACGCTGGTCCTCCAGAACCGCTTCCCCAAGGTCAAGGTGAGCACCGAAAGGACCGAACCGGTTTCCGGAGGGACGGTGTGGACATTCAACAACGGAACAAATGTCATTTTCAGGCAGGTCGACGGCGGAGGGATGTTCCATTATGCCGTCTCGCTGGGAATCGGACTGTCCTCGATACCCGACCTGAAGGAGGGGGAGGGCGGTTATGCCGGAGATCTCCTGGATCTTTTCGACGTCAGGGGACTGGATGCATGGAAATTCCGGAACATGCTGCGTGTCAACGGAATAGAGATGAACGCCACGGTTGAGGTCCGAAATACGGTAATCCGCGGCTCGGCCCCGCTGAACCGGTTTGACCTTCTCATGAAATCCCTCGCCACCCTTTCCGCTTTCGGAAAGCTGAACCGGGACGAGTACGCTTATTACCTTGCATGTGAGCGGCTGAGGGACCTTGCCGCCGACGAATCCGACGCCGAAATCCGTTCCGCCCTCTGGCCGGACAACAGGTTCTCTTCCCGGAAAGACGCTTCCGCCGTGACCGGGGCCCTTCCGGACAGGGTGGAACAGTTCTATTCCGAGTGTTTCAGGGACTTCTCCAATGGGGTCTTTGTATTTGCCGGGGACTTTGACCCCGTCCGGCTGAAAAAACAGCTTTGCAGGTACATGGGCGGCTTCAGTGCCCTCCGTTCCTCCTATCGCAGGAACAGCGTCCAGAGCCGTCCGATTGCAGGAGTGAAAGCCATGACCCTCAAGGGACACTCCCCGGGCGTCCGCGTTGTCATGACCGCGGAAGTTCCCCTGACTACCGCGAACTATTATGCCGCACCGATCGCAATGCGCCATCTGCAGCGGTCCCTCGCCGCTTCCCTTTCCTCCCGCGGCGTGGCCGTGAAGGTGGACCATGAATTTTCGTCCTATCCCCAGGAGCGACTGACGGTTTGGATAGAGTGCGGCGCGGTTCCGCGTGAATCCATGCCGGGGGGGCGGGAGGAACCGGATATGGAAGAGATGCTTTCCCTCGTGAGGGAAGGAATCTGGAATTCCGTTTCCGCAAAAGTAACAAAGCAGGACCTTTCCGCCTGGCAGGCAAATGTTACGGCTTCGGCAAACGCCGTCCAGAATACGCCTGAGGCCCTTGTGGACGCCGTCCTTTTCCGCTATTCGATGGGGAAGGATTTTGTAACCGGCCGCGACTCCCAGATAAAGTCCATAAATGATGCCCGTATCCGGGAAATCCTCTCCGCCCTTGCCGGGGGCGGCAGGGTAGAAGCCATAGTAAGATGAGCGAGCGGGACTACGGCACAATTATCGAGATAGGCGATATCCTTGTTTCCGAGGAAGTTATCCTCGAGTATTTTTCATGTGACTACGAAAAATGCAAGGGCTGCTGCTGCGTGATCGGCGACAGCGGGGCTCCCCTTAAGGAGGACGAGCCGGAGCTCCTCGAGAGGGATTATCCGGTATATTCAGCCCTCATGTCACCCTCCGGCAAGGCCGCCGTCTGCGAGAAGGGCTTTTTCGAAATCGACCGGGACGGGGACATGGTCACCCCCGTGGTACAGGGGCGCGAAGAGTGCGCCTATTCCCTGTTCGAAGGGGACGGGTCCGTTTTCTGCTCCATTGAGCGCTGTTATTTCCAGGGACTGTGCCGTTTCCGTAAGCCGATATCATGCCGGCTGTATCCGATCCGTGCCGTGGACCTTGGAGGGGGCCGTACGGGGCTCAACCTCCACCGGTGGTCGATTTGTTCCGACGCCTTTGAAAAGGGCCGTCGGGAAGGGGTCCGTGTCTATGAGTTCCTCCGGGAACCCCTTATAGATGCTTACGGGGAGGAGTTCTACTCTGCCTTGTCCGCCGCCGCCAAAATGCTCATTGCGGCGTCGTAATCTTCTTCGTTCACCTTGACCTCGACCGGCTTCATGTAGCTCAGTGAGGGGTATGAAGAGTCGGCCCCGAAGACGGCCGCAGGAATACCGTTGTCGGACAGCATTCCTGCCGTAATCTGTGCGGCCATGACGTCCACGAAGGTCGCCACGGTCCGGAATTGCTTTTTATCCGTTTCCATTTCCTTTGAGTTTATATGAGAGTCCGCCGACGAGACGGACGATGTCCCGGCCCAGTCCCTCGACCTGGAAGCCCGCTATTTCGCGGGTGAAGGTCACCCTGTCTTCCCCTAGCCGGGAAATCCTGCCGGCTACGGAAGAGAGGCGGAAGACGAGATTCTCCCCCTCTTCCTTCTCGAGGACATATCCTTTCTGCTCCATGTACTCGAGAATGGGTCCCCTGAGCTCCCCGAATTCACCCCCGACGGCAAGGCCGCGGGAGGCATAACCGAAATACGGGTAGAGGAGGGAGATGCCTCCGAGGATTGCTGCAATCATCCCGACTGAACGCCAGCCGTCGCGGAAGGCGATATTAATGTCGGAGCTTACCAGGCCGGCGGCCATGAGGACTCCGATTATGACCACCACGAGGAAGGCCATGCGAATGAAATATTTGAGGGCTCGTCTGAGGTATTTCATAATGATTGGAAGATGATATGGCACAAAATTAGCAAAAATTGTATCTTTGCACAAATTAAAGAAAATGATTATGGCTGAAGATCCCCTTGAGAGAATTGAACGCGAAGAACGCGAAAAGAAAAACAAAGGGCTGAAGAACGTGACCTGGATTCTGGTCGTCATAGCCCTCGCCCTGGCTGCTGCACTCGGCTATCTCCTGAACCAGAAGAACACCCTTGTGAAGGAGCTGGAAGTCGAAAAGGCCGACCTGACCGAGCAGATGGTCGCTCTCCAGAGCGATTTCGCCGCCCTTAACTCCGATTATGAGTCAATCAACCACCAGCTCGACACTTCCCGTGAGCAGGTTGCCCTCCTTATCGACAAACTCAAGAAGACGGAGGCGACAAACCGGGTTAAGATCCGTCAGTATGAAAAGGAACTCGGTACGCTCCGTTCCATAATGAAGAGCTATGTCGTCCAGATTGACTCCCTCAATACGCTGAACAAGAAGCTGACGGCCGATGCCGCCGCTGCACGCCGCGAGGCCGCCGAGTCGAAGCGGACCGCCGAGGAACTGACCCAGAGGGTTGACGCCCTTACGGGACAGGTTGCAGCCGGTTCGGTAATCAAGGGCCGTGGCCTTACGCTCGTGGCGTATAACGGTTCCGACCGTGTCACCGACCGCAGCAGCCGTGTAAGATACATGGTCGCCAACCTTTCCCTGGTAGAGAATGAACTTGCCGAGCGCGGTCCCGTCAGGGTTTATATCCGCGTAAAGGATCCGGACGGGATCCTTCTCCTCAACTCTTCCTCGACTGCATTTACCTTCGGCGGCGAGTCCCTCCAATGCTCCGCATCCCGCGAGGTTGACTACGAGGGCAGCGAGGTCGACCTGACTATCTACCTGAAGGATACCGGCGACTTCGTCAAAGGTATCTATACGGTTGAGGCCTATACGGCGAAGAGTCTTCTCGGCAAGGCCGAGCTCATGCTCCGCTAAGGTGGTTTACGTCCACGTTCCTTTCTGCAGGAGCTTCTGCACCTATTGCGGCTTCTATTCGGAAATCGCGTCTGAGAGCGCCTTGAACCGCTATGCGGACGCCCTCATCGCCGAAGCCGAAGAGCGGAGGAACGAGATTACGGACGAAGTTCCTACACTGTACATTGGAGGCGGCACCCCGACGGTGCTGCCTCTTTCCGTGCTTCGGCGAATCGTAGAAGCCATCGGGAAGGGCCCGTATGAGGAATTCACCCTTGAGGCGAATCCCGAGGACATCGTCGAAAAGGGGGAGGAATACGCCGCCGGTCTTCTGGCTCTCGGGGTTAACCGGGTCAGTATGGGTATCCAGTCTTTCGATGACGGGGTGCTAAGGAAAATGAACCGCCGCCACAATGCTGAAAGGGCCGTAGATGGCTTCCATATCCTTCGCCGGGCGGGTTTCAGGAACCTTTCCATCGACCTTATTTTCGGCTCTTCATGGATATCCGACTCCTGCTGGGAAAAGACCCTCGATATGGCCATGGGGCTATCTCCGGAGCATATTTCCTGCTACCAGCTCTCCGTCGATGAGGGCAGCGCCCTTGCGGAAATGGAAGCCGCCGGCAGGTATTCCGCCCTTCCCGATGAATTATGCCGGAAGCAGTATGACCTTCTATGCAGCCGCCTTTCCCGGGAGGGTTATATCCATTACGAGATTTCCAATTTTGCCCGTCCTGGCTTTGAGGCGGTCCATAACAGCGCATACTGGAGGAGGGTTCCCTATGTCGGGCTCGGTCCTGCCGCCCATTCCTTCGACGGAAGCTCCCGGCGGTGGAATTCTTCAAATCCCGTCCATTGGAGCCCGTCTTTCGAGACCCTCTCACCGGAGGAAGAACGGCTCGAGACAATAATGCTCGGACTCAGGACAGCGGAAGGGTTACCGGAGCAGTGGCTCCGCTCCAGCGTTCAGGCGGATGTCGATAACTTCCTGAAAGAAGGGCTTCTTTCCCGCTCCGGCGGGAACCTCCGGATTCCGGAAGACCGTTTTTTTGTTTCCGACGACATAATCCGGGAACTTGTCTGAAAATCCGAACTAATTGATTATATTTGCGAAAAAAGTTTGAACCATAAATGAAACGCAGAGATTTTATCAAATCAGCCGGCCTTGTGGCGGCAGGTTCGGCGCTCGGTGCCCATGGGGCTTCGGCCGAAACCATGTTTCATCTCACCGGGGAACCGGATGACGGACTCAACAGCATCCGCCTTCCGATACGCGCCCTGAATCCGGTAGTGGACAAGCCGGTCAGCGTCATTATCATCGGCGCCGGCAACCGCGGGAAAACCTATGCCAGGTACGCGGAAATGTTCCCGGAGGGGATGAAGGTAGTCGGCGTTTCCGATATCCTGGACCACCGCCTCAAGTACCTGTCGGATAAGCACGGAGTTGCGGAAGATATGCGTTTCGGGCACTTCAGGGAGGTCTTTGCCTCCGGAAAGAAACTCGCTGACGCCGTAGTCATATCGACTCCTGACGACCGCCATTATGAGCCCTGCATGAAGGCCCTCTCCCTGGGCTATGACGTGCTGCTCGAGAAGCCCGTGGCCCAGACAGAGAAGGAGTGCAAGGCGATTCTCGCCCAGGCCAAGAAGTACGGCCGTATCGTTGCGGTCTGCCATGTCCTCCGCTATGCCCCCTATTTCCTCGCCCTTCGCGAGGTGCTGCGGAGCGGAGCCATCGGCGAGATAGTGAGTATCCAGCATATGGAACCTATCCAGTATGCCCATATGGCCCATTCCTACGTCCGTGGCAACTGGCGTTCATCTACCGAGACGACCCCGATTATCCTTGCCAAGTCCTGCCATGACCTCGACATGCTTCGCTGGCTCATAAACAAGCCCTGCAAGAGCATCGTGGCCGACGGCGGACTCCACCTCTTCAAGGCGGAAAACGCCCCTGAGGGTGCTCCGATGAGGTGTACGGACGGCTGTCCCCATGAGGCGACCTGTCCCTATTCCGCCCTGGATATCTATACCCGGCAGAAGGTTCATCTCGGAGTGTTCGACCTTAACGGCAGCAAGGATACTGACTTGATTCTTCAGCGTCTGAAGGATCCCGCATACAGCAGCTATGCCCGCTGCGTATATCACTGCGATAACGACCAGCCCGACCACTATGTGGCCGAAATGGTCTTCGAAGGCGGTGAAACGGCTGCTTTCTCCATGGAGGCCTTCTCCCCGAGGGGCGGCCGACGGACCCGGGTCATGGGAACCATCGGCTTCATAGAAGGGGACGGAACCTCCTTTACCGTGACGGATTTCCGTACGCGCAAGCAGCGGGTATGGAACCTGAAGGTTTCCGACATTCCGGAATACAAGGGTTCCGGCCACGGCGGAGGCGACCTTGCCCTCGCCCGCGACTTTATCGAAGCGGTGGCCCATCAGGACCCTTCGCGGCTTTCCAGTACAATCGATGTCTCGATTGAAAGCCATGTCATGGGCTTTGCGGCGGAGCGCAGCAGGAAAACCGGACGGAAAGAAAAGGTAAAAGTTTGACTTTGAAGAATTGAAGAATATGAAAGGAAAGACATTCTTCTCGCTTGTTACCGGGGTGGCGGCCGGTGCGCTGCTCGGAGTGCTCCTGGCACCCGACAAGGGATCTGAGACCCGTGCAAAGCTGAAAGCAAAGCTCGATGAGTGGGAGAAGGCGTTTGTCTCCGACGAGGAGACGGAACAGCCCGAGGATGAGCCGGTTGATGAGCCCGTGGTTGAGGAAGAAAACGAGAATACCGATGAGTGATTTCTCACGTCCTGCAGAGGATATCCTGAAGGATGCGAAAGAGTATGTCGACCTAAGGGCCGACGGATTGAAGCTCCAGGCAGCCCGGGGGCTTACGGATTCCGTTTCTAAAATTCTCTCGCTGATCCTTATCATCGTGGTTTTATTTGCCTTCGTGCTCGTAATTTCGTTCGCCCTGGTGCTTCTTCTCGGGGAGTGGATAAAGAGTTACGCGCTCGCGGCTTTTATTGTCGCCGGAGTCCATCTGCTTGTGCTTGTAGTGCTCTTTCTCCTGAAGGACAAGCTTTTCCATGGCTCCTTTTCTAAGATGTTCATGAAAATATTCTTCCAGGACGAGGACAGGAGTTTTGATGAAAAAGCCCTTGAGGAAAACCAGAAGGCCTGTCTGAAGAAGGAGGAACTCCTAAAGCGCAAGGTTTCGAAGGCGAAGGAAATCTATACTCCCGCAAACCTTGTTTCCGAGGGTATTCACAGGACGGTGGGATCCGTTCCTTTTTACGGAGGTGTGCTGACTCTTCTAAGCGCTCTCCGAAAATTCAAGAAGAGATAAGAAACTGATAAATAGATGAAAACCAGAATCATGATTCTTGCCGGGGCGGCCATTCTCGCAGCGGCATGCGCCGGGAAACCCTCGGCTACAACGACCATTATCGGGCAGTATGACAACAAGCTCCCGAATGATGTCCACATCGTCCTCTCGGACAAGATAGACACTACGATTGTCGTCGATCCTCAGACCCATTCTTTCAAACTGGAAGTCCCGACTGACTGTCTCACCATGCTTTCCATCGAATCCGAGGACCACAGCGCGATGGTCATTCCCGACGGAACGACCCTGAAAATCCACTTCGGGGACGAATACCAGGTGGAGGTTTCTTCCGATAAGCCGAGAATCTCCGTCCAGAAGCGTTTTGACGACTATTCTGTCTGGATGCAGAACTTCATGGAGGAATACCGCCAGGAGAGTTCCGCAGTGGAGAACAATCCCGCTTACAGCGATGCGGAGCGCGAGGGCCGTGCCGAGGAGGTTTATGAAAAGGCCGTCCAGAAGCTCAATTCCCATAACAGGGAGGTCATTGCGAAGAACAGCGACAACCTACTCTCCATCGTCGCCCTTTCGAACCTCGAAATCAGTGACGATGAGCTTGTTGAGGTGATTGCCGGGCTTTCCGAGGAAATCCAGGAGCTGCCGGAGATCCGTCAGATGAAGGAGGCGCTCGAGATTCGCAGCGCCACCTCCGAAGGAAAGATGTTCAAGGATTTCACCGTCCTCCAGGACCCCGAGGATCCTTCCTCCGAGGTCAAGCTCTCCGACTATGTCGGCAAGGGAAAATACGTCATTGTAGATTTCTGGGCCTCCTGGTGCGGCCCATGCAAGGCGGAACTCCCGAATCTGAAGGAAGTGTATGAGAAGTATCATGGCGACAAGTTCGACATGCTCAGCGTAGCGGTCTGGGACCGTCCTGAGGCGACCAAGGCGGCCGCCGCGGAACTCGGCATCACATGGAACCAGATTATCAACGCCCAGCGTATTCCTACAGAACTTTACGGCATCGAGGGGATTCCCCATATCATCCTCTTCTCTCCTGACGGCACCATCCTGAAGCGGAACCTCCGCGGCGAGGAAATCGGTAAGGCCGTGGCGGAAGCCCTGAAGTAGTGACCGTCAAGGAGAAAATAGCCCTATTCCCCCATTCCCCCGGCGTCTACAGGTATTATGACGCCGAGGGAAAGGTTATTTATGTAGGCAAGGCAAAGGACCTCCATAAACGGGTGGCCCAATACTTCGTACCCCCTGAGCGGCTCAATACTAAGACCCGGCTCCTGGTTTCGAAAATCGCCGATGCGGCCTACTCGGTCGTGGATTCCGAGGCGGATGCCCTGCTGCTTGAAAACAACCTGATCAAACAGTACAAGCCGAAATACAATATCCTTCTGAAGGATTCGAAAACCTATCCATGGATCTGCATAACCGGCGACGAGTTCCCGAAACTCTTCATTACCCGCCGTGTGGACCGCTCCGGGGGGAACCGCTATTTCGGCCCGTACAGTTCAGCCCTCCACGCCCGGGGACTGGTGGAATTTTTCTCGGAGCTCTATCCGCTTAGAACATGCAATCTCCGCCTCACCTCCGAAGGGATTCTCCGAAGGAAGTACCGCCCCTGCCTCGAGCTCCATCTCGGGCGCTGCAAGGGCTGCTGCATAGGAAAGGTCTCGAAGGAGGAATATAACGGCTGGATAGACGAGATTGCCCATCTCCTTACAGGCCGCGGCGGGGAAATCGTCTCTACCTACAGGACCCTCATGCAGGAGGCCTCCGCAGCCCTTGATTTCGAGGAGGCCCAGGTCTATAAAGAGAAGATGCAGCGTCTTGAGAGGCATTATTCGAAGTCTGTCATAACCTCCGTCGCCGATACGAACGTCGATGTCTTCTCCCTTGTTATAGACGGAAACGAGGGCTTCGGAAACTTCCTCCGTGTCCGGGGCGGGGCTGTGGTCCAGTCCCTGAACCTCGGCTTCCGCATGAACATAGAAGAGCCCCAGGAGAGCGTCCTGAGCACCTTCATAGCGGAAATCGAGTCGAAGTTCGGTTCCCTTTCCGAAGAGGTGATAGTGCCCTTCCTTCCCGATGTTCATATCGAGGGGGTCATTTTCCGAATTCCGGTCCGGGGAGACAAGCTTTCCCTTCTGGAACTCAGCGCCAAAAACGCCCGTGAGTTCCGCTTCCATTCCCTGCGCCAGAGGGAGCAGACCGATCCGGACGCCTTCCGGATGAGTGTCATGGAAGACCTACGGAAAGCCCTCGGAATGAAGGAGTTGCCGCGTCATATGGAATGCTTCGATAATTCCAATATCCAGGGTACCAATCCGGTAGCTTCGTGCGTGGTGTTCCGGGACGGCGTTCCGTCCAAGAAGGATTACCGGAAATTCAAAATAAAGACGGTTATCGGAGCGAATGACTTCGCTTCAATGAAGGAGGTGGTTAACCGGCGTTATTCCCGTCTTCTTGCAGAAGCTCCCGACGACCTTCCTCAGCTCATAGTCATTGATGGTGGAAAAGGCCAGCTTGACGCTGCCTACCAGGCCCTTGCAGAGCTCGGGCTTACCGAGCGGCTGACTGTCGTCGGCCTTGCCAAGCGGCTGGAGGAAGTAATCCGCGTTGGCGACCCTTATCCTCTTTTCATCGACAGGAATTCGCAGGCCCTGAAAGTCCTGCAGCATATCCGTGACGAGGCCCACCGTTTCGGCATTACGTTCCATCGCGACCTTCGCTCCAAGAGCCAGATTTCCTCTGCCCTTCGCGAGATAAAGGGGGTCGGGGAGCGCACCGAACAGCGCCTGCTCCTCCATTTCGGATCCGTCGCCCGTATTGCGGCCGCTTCCGAGGAAGACATAGCAGCCCAGGTCGGACCATCCCTCGCCCGGAGAATAAAACAACAACTTGGATATGAAAAATAAAGGATTCAATTTCTTTTTCAATCTCTTCATACTGGTCGGAATGGTGACTGCGGTCATCATTGTCAACGTCATGAAACTATCCGACCCGGATGTCAATCTCTGGAAGCAGATTATCTTTACGGTCGGCGCCGTCATGGGAGTATTCAATACGGTCCTTTCCGCGAACGGGAACATCTGGACCTTCTTCTTCGGCATCCTCGACGTTACGATTTGCGCTTTCACCAATCTCGACAGCGGCAACATGGGGCAGTTCCTCCAGCACATGCTGTATTTCCTCCCGATGCAGTTCGTGGGAATCTGGCAGTGGAGAAAAAGGGGTGCGGATTCAAAGCAGAAGGTGAAGGCGCGCCGCCTGACACCTCGCGGCTTGCTTTTTGTCGGGCTCGGAATAGTTCTCGGGACGGCCGCCGTCTTCGGCCTCCTTTACTGGATAGACAGCGAGCGGTTTGCCGCCGGGAAAATTCCCGAGATGGACTCCGCGAAGATATTCTTCGACTCTGCCGTCGTCACGCTTAATATCATAGGCCAGATTATGCTTGCCCTCGCCTTTGCGGAGCAGTGGTATGTCTGGACCCTTGTCAACATATTCAGCATCTGCCTCTGGACAAACCGTCTTATGAGCAGTTCGGTAGAGAGTTATACCGTCGTAATGCTCATAAAATACTGCTTCTACCTGTTGAATTCCCTCAACGGAATCCGGATTTGGATGGAGCTTTCCAAGGATGGTGGAGAGCTCCCCCACAGGGGGCATACTTGCTGCTGATTTGGAAATTAAAAAATTTGTTTTTAACTTTGCAGAGTATTTGTGCGAAGACGTATATTAAAATTATAAACTAAAATTAAGTATCATGACTAAGGAAGAGATCGTAAAGCAGGTCAAAGCCATCATTGTCGACAAGCTCGGCGTGGAGGAATCCGTAGTTACGGAATCTGCAAACTTCACCAATGATCTTGGTGCAGACTCTCTGGACACAGTTGAGCTCCTTATGGAATTCGAGAAGGTTTTCGGAATCAAGATTCCCGATGAGGAGACCAGCGGCATCGCCACCGTGGCGGACGCAATCGAGAAAGTTGCAGAAAAAATCGGTGCTTAATCACTGACCTGAAAATCAAAACCCCCGTCCTCTACGAAAGGACGGGGGCTTTTTTTATCTCTAAATGGCTATTCCTTTGGCAGGGAATAGGTTACCCGGAGCTTCGGGACCTTCCTTTCGGTAAGGGACGCCGAAGGGTCGTTGGCCGGACCATAGAGTTTGACCTTGTAGAAACGGTCTTTGTCGAGGGAAACCGAGGAACTGGTCTTGTTGCTGTAGATGGAATCATACATATTCTGCATCATCATCATCGTATAGTAGTTCCCGTACCCGTAGCTATTGTATCCATAACCGCCATATCCGTAACCGCCGTATCCGTAACCGCCGTAATCTCCGTAGAGGGACTGGTAGTAACTGGCGTACATCATCTGCTGGTAGTATTCACTCTCCTCTTCGCTCAGTCCGGAGCTGGTTTCCTCGGTCTCCTCATGGAGAATCAGGAACCAGAGGTCGTATTTCTCCGTGTCATCGCCGTCGTCCAGACGGATGATTTCATGGAGATGGTGGGTGATGTCAGGGCTGAACATGCTGAGTGAGCGGTTGATATTGCCCTGGTTCTCCGAGGAGGCATTGGCATCCGCCAGGGAGGCGAAGGTGCTGTTTATCCATACGGTCGGGCCCATGATTCCGGGTATGAACTCATAGTCCAGATAATCAGCCGGTTCCTCGAAGGGAAGTTCGATTGTCGCCTTGTTTATGATCGTCTTTTTGGGATCACCTCCGTTGGCGGCGATATGGGCGGAGACAAGGTCCTTCATCTCCTTTGCGGAGAAGACCGGTTTCAGTCCTCCGCCGCCTTCCACCGGAATGTAAACTCCCGCCTTCCCCTTAAGGGCGGCCGTCCCGTGGGAAGTATGGTTGAAAGCATACTGCGGGAACTTGGAATTGTTCTTGACATAGGTACGCTCGTCTATGAAATCCGGCTCTCCGATCAGGAAGAGGAAGGAGGTATCCTTCTTCACTCCGTTATAGGTGGACCGGATCTGGAGAACGGCCTCATTGCTGTTCCGGTAGTATGATCCGCTGTATGCGGTAAGGCAGGACAGCTCGAAGAAATTGATTCTTCCGCCCATTCCGGCGGGTTCATCCATGGTGACATAAATTCCCGGAAGCTTTGCTATGTACTTGGAGAAGTCGCTGTCAATCACATGGTTCCTGTCGGAGAGTTCCTTTATGCCGTCGATGTACTTTTTGGCGAATTCCTTTGTGAAATCGAAGGCGAGGGAGTCGGTTCCGTTATGGACCGGAGTTCCTATGATAATGCTCTGGCTTCCGTGCGGGGGCTCGGAATTGGTCCCGACGTTTTTAATGGTGTCCGTCAGGGCATAGACGTTGACGTTCTGGAGGATATAACGGTCACGCTCCTTGTTGACACAGATTGTGTCGGTCGCCGTATGGAAACGGAATCGGACGACTTCCGGATTAGTACCGAAGTCGAGTGTATCAAGGGCGGGCACAAGCGTAAAGGCGCTTGCCCGGGAGGTAAGACCGTATTCGGCGTCGCGGATTGAGCCCACGACTATTCTTGTCGAGGAGTAGCCGGACAGACTGTCCGACATCCGGATATCGATGTCCGTCAGGGGGAACACGACGTCCGGGAAAATGGTATATTGCTGGTCTATGTCGATCATGTCCCTACCAAGTTCAGTGTTGACACTGACACAGGAAAAGGTTCCAGCCACGACAAGGGCCAGCAGCAGGGTCTTAGCAGATTTCATCGCTACAGGTTGTCATAAAAACCATTGTAATCGTCAATGTAGGTTCCTTCTTCGACGGCTTTCGCATTGAAGGGAAGCATTGGGCAGCCAAGCGATTTTACGTAGTTTACGAGATCCGCCTTTACATCCTTCGCAGCGATGATGACACCGTCGGAATACCGAGCGGCAAGTTGTGCAAGTTCCATGCCATCGGCGGCTTCCGTAAGGGCGGTGTCCTCCTGGGTGATGTTCCCGATAGGGACAAGGTCCCTGAAGGCGGGTCCGAAGGACTCGGCGGGGGTGTCCCCATAAAGGGAGAGCACGATTTTGGAGTTCGAGAAAATCGGGTCTTCCTTATATGCCTTTTTCAGGTACAGGGGGAGAATATGGGTTATCCAGCCGGAGCAGTGGATGATGTCCGGAGCCCAGCGGGATTTCTTTACGGTTTCCAGTACGCCACGGGCGAAGAATATGGCCCTTTCCCCGTTGTCGGCGAAGAACTTCCCCTCCTCGTCGCGGTCGGTGAATTTCCTCTTGAAATAGTCTTCATTATCAATAAAGTAGACCTGGATGCGGGAGGAGGCGATGGATGCCACCTTGATGACGAGCGGGCGGTCCACGTCGCCGAGGATGATATTCATCCCGGAGAGGCGGATTACCTCATGGAGCTGGTTCTTCCGCTCGTTGATGCAACCGTAGCGGGGCATGAAGGCCCGAATTTCCTTTTTCCGCTCCTGGATGCCCTGCGGAAGGTCTCTTCCCATCACCGCGATGTCGCTCTCAGGGAGATACGGGGATATCTCCGAACTGACGAACAGGACTTTCTTTGCAGATTCTGCCATATTACGAAAAATAATCTAAGTGTAACAAAGATAAGGATTTTTTTTGGAAATTCCGACATTTCACTAACTTTGGGGCTAAATTAGGGGAGCCAGTATGAGAAAGAAAGAAAACAGGATGATGACCCGGCGGATTGTGAGCTCCTGGATTTCCACAGTGATAAGCATAGCCCTGATGCTTTTCCTCGTCGGAGTCGGGGCTCTTATTCTCGTGAATGCCAGGAGTGTATCCGACTATTTCAAGGAGAATATGCGGATATCCGTCATCATGAAACAGGACGTCACCGAAGCCGACGCCCTCGCCTATGAAAAGGCACTCTACGCGAGGGATTTTATCCGGGAGACCGAATTTGTCTCGCGGGAGCGCGGCGTCGAGGAGATGTCGGCCATGCTCGGGGAGGATTTCCTGGACATCTTCGAGACTGCTCCCGTCCCGATTTCCGTGGATGTGATGCTGAAGGCGGAATACGTTGCTCCGGACAGTCTGGACCGCGTCAGGAAGTCGCTTTCCGCCTCTCCGCTGGTTGAGGACGTGGTCGTTGAGGGGTCCCTTGTCGATGCCCTGAATGCCAATCTCCGAAAGATTTCCCTCGTTATCGCGGGCTTTGTGCTCCTGCTCCTTTTCATTTCCTTCGTTCTCATTTCCAACACGGTTCGTCTAAACGTCTTTTCGCGGCGTTTCACTATCCATACGATGCAGCTTGTTGGGGCGACCCGTCGCTTCATCCGGGCCCCGTTCATGGCCCGGAGCGTATTCCAGGGCCTGTTTGCCGGCTTTGTGGCGATCCTCCTTCTCATTGGGGCCCTCTTTGCCCTCCGAAGCGAGCTCTCCATGCTTTTCGAGCTGTTCCTTCCCAGTCAGCTGCTTGCGGTTTGCGGGATTGTCCTCCTTACGGGGGTTCTGATTACGACCGTGAGCACGTTTTTTGTTGTCAACCGGCTCGTCGGCTTCACCAAGGACGAGTTATATTCATATTAGCAATGGCGGTAAATAAGAAAGATGATTCCGGCCGTAAGATGGCCATCACCCGTAAGGGATTGAAATTCATGATTGTAGGCCTGCTCGTCATGGTGGCGGGCTTCATCCTTCTCTCCGGGGGAGGCAGTAAGGACCCCGAGGTGTTCAACTACGCCATGTTCGACTTCCGCCGCCTCGTAGCCGCTCCGGTCGTAATTATCTGCGGCATAGTTATCGAGGCCGTTGCCATCATGGGCAAATTCAAGGAGGACTAGCGCGATGGAATGGTGGCAGGCAATCCTCCTGGGTTTGGTCCAGGGTCTTACTGAGTTTCTTCCGGTTTCCAGTTCCGGTCATCTTATGATTTTCCGGGAACTCCTCGGCGTGGATGCCGAAGGGTTCCTCGATTTTACCGTCCTCGTCCATCTCGGAACGGTGATCAGTACCCTTGTCGTCTTCTGGGGTACAATCTGGAAGCTCCTTAAGGGGCTTTTCCGCTTCCGCTACAATGATGAGACGGATTACGTCCTGAAGCTTGTGGTTTCGATGATCCCGGTTGCTGTAGTCGGACTGTTCTTCAAGGATTTCGTCTCCTCCCTCTTCGGGGAGTCCCTGACGGTAGTCGCAATCATGCTGATTGTTACCGCCCTCCTTCTGTTTTTCTCCGACGTGGCCTCCGGTCCTCGCGGCTGGGTCAAGCCGAACAGCCATCGTAACGGCATCTCCTATCTCCAGGCCTTTATTGTCGGCTGCGGCCAGGCAATCGCCGTCGCTCCAGGCCTTTCCCGTTCCGGGACGACAATCGCGACGGGTCTTATGACCGGCGTCCGCCGGGAAAACATGGCCCAGTTCTCCTTCCTTATGGTCCTTGTCCCTATTATCGGGGAGCAGCTTCTGGACATCGTGAAGAGCGTTTCCGAGACCGGCGGGCTCTTCAGCGGAGAGGTCAGCGCCCTGTCGCTCTCCCTCGGCTTCCTCGCCGCCTTCCTTTCCGGGCTCTTTGCCTGCAAGGCCATGATAGCCCTTGTAAAGAAGGCCCGGCTGAGCTGGTTCTCCGTTTACTGCCTTATCGTTGCCGTACTGATTCTTATCCTTAGCTAGATGCCCCGACACCTTACATATTTTGTGTCCGATGTCCACCTGGGACTGGCAGTCAAGGATCCGGCCGCCAGGGAGAGGCGTTTCGTCGATTTCCTCCGGGGTATTCCAGCCGAGGAGACCGAAGCCCTGTATCTCCTCGGGGACATATGGGATTTCTGGTATGAGTACAAGGAGGTTGTGCCGAGAGGGTATGTCCGCGTTTTCGGCGCCCTTGCAGACCTTATGGACAGGGGAGTGAGGGTATATTTCTTCCAGGGAAACCATGACATATGGACATACAGCTACTTCGAGGAACTCGGCATGATTCCCCTGAAGCAGCCCCATGTCGTAAAAATCGGGGGCAGGACCTTCTGCATCGGCCATGGTGACGGACTCGGACCCGGAATGGCCGGATATAAATTCATGCGCCGCTGCTTTGACAACAAGGTTCTCCAGCGCATGTTCTCTTCGCTCCATCCCCGCTGGGCCTTCGCCCTCGGGACGGGCTGGTCGAAGTCAAGCCGCCTCGCAAAGAATGAGGAATACTATTTCCGCGGGACTGACGAGCCGCTCTACAAGTTCTGCAAGGACTTCCTTGCCAAGGAAAAGGTTGACTATTTCATCTTCGGCCACTACCACTGCCGTGTTGACATGGCCGTCGAGGGCGCCCGCCTCCTCCTGATGAAGGACTGGATGGACGGGAGGTCATGGATTTCTTATGACAGCGAAAGCGGACAGATTGCCGTTGAAAACCAAAAAAAGTGAAAAAGTGCTTGCATTTTTAAGGATTTATCGTAATCTTTGCAAACGGTATGTGTAACGTAATGAATAACAATTGGTGGCGCGCTTACAGTCCGAAACTGTAAGTCGTCCCCGTATATACCTATATGACGGCCCGTTGACTTACAGCGGGTCGTTTTTTTATTGTGAAAGAGAAAATACTAAAAATACCTATTTATTATGAAACAGAAAAAGTTCATGCTCCCGGAAAGCGAAATTCCGACCCATTTTTTCAACATCCAGGCAATCATGCCCAACAAGCCCCTTCCGTTCCTGAACCCGGCGACAAAGGAGCCGCTTAAGCCGGAGGACCTGTACCCGATTTTCTGCAAGGCCTGCGCCGACCAGGAGCTGAACCAGACCGATGAGTGGATTCCAATCCCGGAGCCCGTCCGTGAGCAGTATGCCGCCTATCGCTGCACCCCTCTCGTGAGGGCTTATGAACTGGAAGCGGCCCTCGGAACCCCGGCCCATATCTATTTCAAGAACGAATCTGTGAGCCCGGCCGGCAGCCATAAGCTCAATTCCGCAATTGCCCAGGCCTATTATGCCAAGGAACAGGGAGTTACAAACCTCACCACCGAAACCGGCGCAGGCCAGTGGGGTGGTGCCCTCAGCTATGCCACGAAGAAGTTCGGCATCGACTGCGCCGTATATATGGTGAAGGTCAGCTATGAGCAGAAGCCCTACCGCCGCTCTATCATGCAGACCTTCGGAGCTGCGATCACTCCCTCGCCGTCCATGTCCACCCGCGCCGGCAAGGACATCATCACCCGCAATCCCAACGACCAGGGCTCCCTTGGCTGCGCCATCTCCGAAGCCATCGAGCTCGCCGTTACAACCCCCAACTGCAAATATGCCCTCGGCTCGGTCCTGAACCATGTCTGCCTCCACCAGAGCATCATCGGACTCGAGGCCGAGAAGCAGATGGCCCTTACCGGGGAGTACCCGGACATCGTAATCGCCTGCTTCGGAGGTGGCTCCAACTTCTCCGGAATCGCCTATCCTTTTATGCGCCACAATATCCAGGAAGGGAAAAAGACCCGTTTCATCGCGGCAGAACCCTATTCATGCCCGAAACTTACCCGGGGTAAGTTCGAGTACGACTTCGGCGATGAAGCCGGCATGACCCCGCTTCTTCCGATGTACACCCTCGGCCACACCTTCAAGCCCGCTTCCATCCATGCGGGAGGCCTCCGGTACCATGGCGCCGGCGTCATCCTCTCGCAGCTGATGAAGGATGGTCTGATGGAGGCCGTCGATATCGAGCAGAAGGATTCCTTCGCCGCCGGTGTTCTCTTCGCAAGGACCGAGGGCATCATTCCCGCCCCGGAGTCCTGCCACGCCATCGCCGCCACCATCCAGGAGGCCCTTAAATGCAAGGAAACCGGTGAGGAGAAGACCATTCTCTTCAACCTCTCCGGCCACGGTTTTGTGGACATGGGCGCATACGACCAGTATTTCTCCGGAGAGATGCAGAACTACCATGTCTCCGACGAGGACCTCGCCCGCTTTATCCAGAGCGCGGACGAGCTGAATAAGTAATTACTTTTTATAGAATTCCGGAACGGTGACCTTCGGCGGGTCCTCCCAGAAAATGGACCAGTAGTATCGCTCGAAGGTCCCCGCTTTCCACATCTGAACCAGTTCCTCGAGGTCGCGGTCGGCCCCTTCCGGGTCGTACTGCGACTTCAGGTCATTGTCGAAGAATTTCGCGACGGCCTGCCAGAAGCCGGCGGCCATGCTGTTCTTGTAGTCGTGGATGATATCATAAGGGGAGAGGCCGGTTTCCCTGTCGATAAGCTTCAGAAGCACCCCTCCCTGAGATATTGTCATGTGCCTGAGGGCCCCTTCGAAATCGACGAAGAGCATCTTCTGGACCTTGTTCATATAGACTTCCCTCTTGGCCCGGCCCATTCCTTCTGCCGCCATGGTGCTGTCCACAATCTCCTTCAGGCGTCCGGAGGCCTCGGCATAGGGATAGACTTTGGCGAAGTTGTAAACGAGCTTGTAGTATTTTTTCCAGTCCCTTTCCGTCGATTTGCCCCTTGCGAAAATCCATATCGGGTCAAGGGCATCGTAGTAGGTTGTATCCCCGTTCTCGACAATATACGGGAGGTATCCGCCGGAAATGGTCGCGGGGCTTTCTTCAGAAATCCTTGCCCTCGCGAGGGCTTCCTGCCGCTCTTTTGCCCGTTTCATGGCCTCCCGGACATGATTTTGTCCGAAAGCTCTCCCTCCCGCAAGGAGAAGGAGAAGCACGGTCAGGAGAGCTGGAATCCGTTTTTTCATTTCGCAAAAGTACAATCCGGCAATGTATTTTGCAAAATTCCCGCCATTTGTTTAATTTGCGGGAAATTTACGCTGTATGGGAAACATTTTCGAAGGGCGGATCGAAGCGATCCGCGAGATGATGCGGGAGCATGGCTGGGATGCGGTAGTCCTTACTGGGGGTGACCCCCACTCAAGTGAGTATCCGGCTCCCCGCTGGAAACAGGTGGAGTGGGTCTCAGGATTCACCGGAGAGGCCGGCGACCTTGTCATAACCCTCGATCACGCGGGTCTTTGGACCGATACCCGTTATTTCATCCAGGCGGAACGGCAGCTCTCCGGAACTGGCGTGGAGCTCCATAAACTCCGCATTCCCGGAACTGTTTCTATCCCGCAATGGCTTGGTTCATATGAGTTTCCGCTTGCCGGAAGCGAGGAGTCGATAACGGTTGCAGTTGACGGTCTCTGCCAGAGCGTCAGTTCCATTTATGAAATCCGGAGCTCTTTCGACGGGGATAGAAATGTAGAAATTGTCAGTGTCCCGGACCTTATCTCGTCCCTCTGGAAAAACCGTCCGGAAATTCCAATTTCGCCGGTCACGACACTTGGCGACGGGGAGGCCGGCGAATCCCGGGAACATAAGCTCGAGTGGCTCCGGAAGTTCCTGATGCGGAAGGGCTGCGATGCGATTCTGCTGTCCTCCCTTGATGAAATATGCTGGCTCCTGAATGTCCGTGGAAGCGATATCGCCTATAATCCGGTTGTGATTTCATACCTTCTGGTTACCCTCGAAGGAGCCCACTGGTTCGTTAAGAAATACCCTTTCACGGCTCCTGACGAGGAGAGCCGCGACAGCTTTTATGAAATAGCCGCCGACGGGGTCTCGATTCATGAATATTCCGAGTTGGAACTCGCCCTCGGCGGGATGCTGGACATGGAGGACATGGAGCGGATTTATATCGATCCCTCTTCCCTTAACTATCACGTATACAGCCAGATCCGGGATAATGCCCTTGGCGCCTCCCTTATCGAAGGCCCTTCCCCGGTGCCGCTTCGGAAGGCCGTGAAGAACTCCGTTGAAATAGAAGGAATCAGGGAAGCCCATTTCGAGGACGGGATTGCCATGGAAAAGTTCCTCTTCTGGCTTGACAACAATAAGGACGAGGGTATTTCCGAGTGGGACGCCTCAGCGAAACTCTCCTCCCTCCGGGCGGAAATCCCCGGATTTAGGGGCGAAAGCTTCGAGACTATTTCGGCATATGGAGAAAACGCAGCCCTTCCGCACTATGCTACCCCCGAGAAAGGTTCGGCTATACTCCGCCCCCGGGGGCTATACCTTGTCGATTCGGGCGGGCAGTACCTCTTCGGGACTACGGATATTACCCGGACGGTACCCCTCGGGGAGTGTTCCCGTCTGGAAATGGAGGATTATACCCTTGTCCTCAAGGGCCATATAGACCTTGCCATGGCTGTTTTCCCGGAGGGCACGGCCGGCTGCCAGATTGATGCCCTGGCTAGGAATCCCCTCTGGCATTCAAAGCGGAATTTCGGCCATGGAACGGGCCACGGGGTCGGTTTTTACCTTTGTGTCCACGAAGGACCACAGGATATCCGGCAGAATTTCAACCCGACGCCGCTCCTTCCCGGGATGGTGATCTCCGATGAACCTGGGATATACCGGGAAAGTCTCCACGGGGTTCGCCATGAGAACCTGATCCTGGTTGTCGAAGCCGGCTCCAATGAATTCGGTTTATGGCGATGCTTCGAGCCCCTGACCCTCTGCCATTTCGACACTTCTGCAATTCTCCCGGACCTTCTGGAATCGGAGGAAATCGCCTGGCTGAATGCCTACAACGAGCGTGTTTATCGCACGCTCTCGCCCCGCCTCCCCTCCGAGGTCTCTGCCTGGCTGCGGGCCCGCACAAGGCCGATAGGGTAAAAGGAAGGACTCCCACCTGGACTTGAAGATACCCACCTTCACCCGCTTGCGACGTGTTTTGAAATAATCAGCTGGATCGGAAGATTCAGTCAAGGATTCTACAGCGTGACTGAAAAGTCGTTTTACGTGCTGTCCCAAATAAGCTTTGTGATTTTTGGATTGCGTTTTCATGATTTTATTGTAATTTTGCGGAAATAAACTAATGTTTGTCGGCGGAAATAAACTAATGACCGCAGGGGAAAATAAACTAATTATGGCTACTTTGCAGGAAAAACTGGCCCAGTCAC
>JAFSSE010000020.1 GCA_017445755.1 Bacteroidales bacterium
CCATTTCGAAAAGGCAGGAACCACTCCCAAGAAGAAGGTCGTCGAGTTCGAGGCCGACTTTGCAGGAGAGCTTAAACCGGGCGACGTCCTCACTATCTCCGATGTCATTACGGAGGATGTGAAATTTGTCGACGTTGTCGGTACTTCCAAAGGTAAGGGTTTCCAGGGTGTTGTGAAGCGTCATGGCTTCGCCGGTGTCGGCGGAACCACCCATGGCCAGCACAACCGTCTGCGTCACCCCGGTTCAATGGGTGCGTCCTCATGGCCTTCCCGCGTATTCCCCGGAATGCGTATGGCCGGCCACATGGGCAACGAGCGTGTGAAGGTTTTCAACCTCGAGGTCGTCAAGGTCATCCCTGAGAACAATCTTCTCGTAGTCAAGGGCTCCGTTCCTGGAGCAAAAGGTTCTTACATTTTACTGGAGGCATAACTTATGGAATTGTCAGTATACAAAATCGACGGAACCCAGTCCGGGAAGAAAGTCGTCCTCGACGAAAAAGTGTTCGGTATCGAACCCAATGACCACGCCATTTATCTCGACGTCGTCCAGTACCTCGCCAATCAGCGTCAGGGTACTGCGAAGGCGAAGGACAGAAGCGAGGTCGCATATTCCACAAAGAAACTCGGTCGCCAGAAGGGCGGCGGCGGTGCACGCCACGGTTCCCTCAAGGCCGGTACTTTCGTAGGCGGTGGTAACATCCATGGCCCGAAGCCCCGCGAGTATAACTCCAAGCTGAATAAGAAGGTCAAGCAGCTGGCCCGTCTCTCCGCCCTTTCCTACAAGGCCGCGGAAGGCAAGATCACGCTCGTAGAGCCCTTCGAGATGGATGCTCCCAAGACCAAGGAGTTACTCTCCATCCTCAGCAACATCAAGGCCGGTGACCGGAAGGTGCTCTTCGTACTTCCCGCCAACTCGGACAATATCTATCTTTCATCCAGGAATCTCCCTGAGGTCAAGGTCATCACGGTGGACGAAATCAATACCTACGTGATCATGAACGCCCACAGCTTGGTATTTGTTGACGGCGTCCAGGACATCCTCGCAGCAAGGGTAAAGTAAAGGAGGACGTGAAATGGGTATTTTAATCAAGCCAATCGTAACTGAAAAGATGACCGCCGCCGGTGAGAAACTGAACCGTTACGGCTTCATCGTGGATCGTGGTGCAAACAAGCTCCAGATCAAGGACGCGGTCGAGAAGATGTACAATGTCACCGTCGCCGACGTCAATACGCTCAATTATCACGGCAAGCGCAAGTCCCGCTATACCAAGGCCGGACTCCTTACGGGCCGTATGAATCACTTCAAGAAGGCCTATGTGACCCTCGCGGGTGATGACAAGATCGATTTCTACGCTAACATCTAAAGGAGGACTGAATTATGGCAATCAAAAAGTACAAACCGGTCACTCCCGGTCAGCGCAACAAGGCGATCAGCTCCTTCGAGGAGATTACCGCGAAGAAACCTTATAAGAAACTCCTCACCCCGCTCAAATCGACGGGTGGCCGCAACAATACCGGCCAGATGACAGTCCGCTATCGTGGCGGCGGTCACAAGAGGATGTACCGTATCATCGACTTCCTTCGCAATAAGGACGGTGTTAAGGCCGAAGTCCTTACCATCGAATACGATCCGAACCGCAGCGCCCGTATCGCCCTCGTCCAGTATGAGGATGGTGAGAAGCGCTATATCCTCGCCCCTAACGGGCTGAAGGTCGGCCAGATCGTCGAGTCCGGCGCAAGTGTCGCCCCGGAAGTCGGCAACACGCTCCCTCTGAGCAATATTCCTGTAGGTACGCTCGTTCACGCTATCGAGCTTCGTCCCGGACAGGGTGCGGCCATGGCCCGCTCCGCCGGAACATTCGCACAGCTCGCCGCACGTGAAGGCAAGTACGCGATCCTCCGTCTCCCTTCGGGTGAGACCCGCATGGTTCCCGTCACCTGCCGCGCCACCGTCGGAACCGTCTCCAACCCCGACCACAACCTTGAGTCCTCCGGTAAGGCCGGCCGCTCCCGCTGGCTTGGCCGCCGCCCGCACAACAGAGGTGTTGTCATGAACCCGCATGATCACCCGATGGGTGGTGGTGAAGGTCGTGCTTCCGGTGGTCACCCGAGGTCCCGCAAGGGTCTCCCGGCCAAGGGTTACAAGACCCGCAATCCGAAGGCGGTCTCCAATAGGTTCATCATTGAGAGAAGAAAGAAATAACGGAATAAAACTTAGAGATTATGAGTCGTTCACTTAAAAAAGGACCGTACATCCAGGAAGCTCTGGAAAACAGAATACTTGCCATGAATGACGGCAGCAAGAAGAAAGAGGTGGTCAAGACCTGGTCTCGCGCCAGCATGATTTCCCCTGACTTTGTCGGCCATACGATCGCAGTTCACAACGGGAACAAGTTCATTCCGGTATATGTAACTGAGAACATGGTCGGCCACAAGCTCGGCGAATTCGCGCCGACGCGCAATTTCAGAGGCCACTCTGGCAATAACAAGAAATAAAGATCGGCATTATGGGAAAGAGAAAAAGACTTATGGCCGAGAGGCTTAAAGAGACCAAGAAACAGACAGCTGTCACGAAGCTGAACAATGTTCCCACTTCGCCCAGGAAGATGCGCCTTGTCGTCGACACCGTCCGGGGAGTGGAGGTCAACCATGCGCTCGATCTTTTGAAGTTCTCGAAGAGAGAGGCATCCATCCGTCTTGAGAAGGCGCTCCGCGCCGCTATCGCATCCTGGGAAGCCAAGAATGCGGACAAGACTGGCGAACTCGACAAAGGTAACGTGTACGTCAAGACCATCATGGTCGACGAAGGACGCACGCTCAAGCGTATCCGCCCCTGCCCTCAGGGCCGTGCCGGACGTATCCGCAAGCGTTCCAACCACGTCACCATCGTTCTCGATGTAAAGAAACCCGCAACAGTGGAGGAATAGAATATGGGACAGAAAACAAACCCTATCAGCAACAGAATCGGTATCACCCGTGGTTGGGACTCTAACTGGTGTGGTGATAACTACCCGGAGAAGATTGCGGAAGACTACAAGATCCGCAAGTACCTCCAGAACCGTCTTGCAAAGGCCAGCCTTTCCAGGATCATCATCGAGCGTACCCTTAAGCTCATCACCGTTACGATTCACGCGGCCCGTCCGGGTGTCATCATCGGCAAGGGTGGACAGGAAGTCGACAAGCTCAAGGAAGAACTCAAGAAGGTGACCAAGAAGGACGTCCAGATCAATATCTTCGAGGTTAAGCGCCCCGAGGTGGACGCCACCATCGTCGCGGACAGCATCGCCCGTCAGATCGAAGGCCGTGTTTCCTATCGTCGTGCTATCAAAATGGCCATTGCTACGGCCATGAGGGTAGGCGCTGAGGGAATCAAGGTCCAGATCAGCGGCCGTGTTGGCGGCGCCGAAATGGCCCGCAGCGAGATGTTCAAGGAAGGCCGTACTCCGCTCCATACTTTCCGTGCGGATATCGACTACGCGCTTGCAGTTGCCAGCACGAAGGTCGGTGCTCTCGGAATCAAGGTTTGGATCTGCAACGGCGAAAAATACGGCAAGCAGGATCTTTCTCCTGCAGCCGCATTTGCAGCCCAGTCCCAGGCCCCTGCACAGGGTCGTGGCGGACGCGAGCGCGGTGACCGTCGTGGTAGCCGTGGCGGCCGTGGCGGCCGTGAAAGAGGCGAGCGCCGGTAATTCCTTTCGGGAACAACTACTTCAAGAGGGTGACCAAAAAGTCAAAATTGACATAGGTCACTCTCTTTTTTATGTTTAGATATGGAATGTGAGGAGAGCAGCCAGCAGAAGGTAGTCGCCCCAGGGAAGGCGTGTCCACCCTCGGACACGTTAGAGGGAGGGGCCCGACGGATGCAAGTTATCGCGTAGCGATGACGCGGCAGACGTTGGGAGGGATGAAGTGAGCGAAGCGAACGGAACCTTCCGGGGGCGACCTACCGCCTGCTGGCGGAGAAGCGCATTAAAGGTGTGCTGTCGCCTGCTGGCGGAAAAGCGGGAAGAAGGTGGGCGGGAAATTTTGAGTTCCGGCGGGGATTGCTTACCTTTGGGTATCCATAATGGAACCAGAGGTATTCAAATAAAAAGAACCATATAATGAAAAAAACGCTTCTAGTTGCCCTTACGGCGCTGTTTATCGGATTGTTTCCTTCCGTAGCCAGGACCATGAAAGTATTTGGAACCGTCAGTGACCTTAACGGGAACCCGATTCCGGGAGTTACCGTCAGCGACGGGTTTACGGCCGTTCAGACGGATGCGGACGGAAAGTATTCCTTCGTCCGGAACGAGGCCGCGTACTATGTCCATTATTCCGTCCCCTCGGCATATGAAATTCCGCTCCGCTACGGCCTTCCGTGCTTTTTCCGGAAGCTCGACAGGGATTCGGTCTACAACTTCCACCTGATTCCGAAGAAAACGCCCTCGGACCGCGCCCTGAACCTCTTTTTCATGGCCGATCCGCAGTGCCAGAACCCCCATCATGTACGCCGTTTCCACGAGGAGACTATTCCCGATATCCGGGACCATGCCGCCTCCCTTCCCGGGAATGACTACTGCATTACCCTTGGGGATATCGGTTATACCGAAGGGGAATTCAACACAACCTATATCCTTCCGATGATGAGGGAGGAGATGAAGGCGGACAATATCGGGATGCCGGTCTTCCAGACCAACGGAAACCATGACCAGATCTACGAAGGGCTGGCCCTCAATAAACAGAACCCCCTTCCGATGCAGAGGTATCTGAGGATGTTTGAGGATCTTTTCGGCCCGACGGATTATAGCTGGAACCGCGGTGACGTCCATATTATCAGCGTCAACAACGTCATGTACGATGTCCTTAACACGGCCTCGAAGTATCATGGGGGACTGACGAAAGAGCAGCTCGAGTGGATCCGCCAGGACCTCAGTTTCGTCCCCAAGGACAAACTGGTCCTTATCTGCATGCATATCCCGGTCTGGAACATGAAGGACAGGAAGGAACTTCTCGACATCCTCGGGGAGTTCCCCAACCGGTATATTTACAGCGGTCATATCCACGCCAACCGCCCCGCGACCCACGAGAACGGAGTCGAGGAATTCAATCTCGCGGCGGCAAGCGGCTGCTGGTGGTGGAGCAGGATCAATGCGGACGGTGTTCCTCATGGCTATCAGGTCGTCCAGATTGAAGGGAACCGGATTGTAAACCAGTACTGGAAGTCAACCCGTTATCCTGTCAGCTACCAGATTCGTCTTTATCAGGGTGACTGCGTCTTCGGCGGGCCGCATGAGACCTGCGCCCTTCCTTTCGGGGACAAGGTTGTGCTCGCCAATGTTTTCGGTTGGAGAGAGGGCTGGAAGGTCGAGGTGTATGAAAACGGCAGGTACGCAGGGGAGATGGAGAGGATTAACCCCGATACCGGAAAGAGCCAGGCCCCGACGGTGACTTCCTGCCAGGACTGGTGGGCGATTGGCTTCCACTGCGGGGTTGTCGGGCGAGGCCATATTAACGGCAGCCGCCGCGGGAGCTACATCCCGGTCTGCACCCATATGTTCAAGTTTACCCGTAAGAGCGCGAATTCAAGCATCGAGGTTGTCGCCACCGACCCTTACGGCAATGTTTACCGCCAGAGTGAAATCATAAAGGGGAACGCTTTCGAGGATCCGGGGATCTATGATTCCGCCCGTCCGCCGCTTTACGATACGGACCCTGTCTGGGAGTATTATCATTGAATTGAAAAATAATTCCGTGAACGTGCACGGAATTATAAATAAAATACTTATCTTTGCCCACAGTAACACTGAAACGGGTAAAGATGAAATACATCCTCAATCTTATTTTTGCGGCTGCAACACTGCTTGCAGCTGCCTGCAGTTCAGTTTCTTTCGAAGGGACGGTCGATAATTCCACCCTCGCCGAACTCTGCTCCGGAGCCCCGTTCCGGATGGAGAGGGTAACTCTTCCCGTCATTCCCGACCGGACGGAGTCTATCGCAGATTACGGCGCTGTGGGAGACGGAATAACCCTTAACAGCGAGCCCTTTGCCAAGGCGATTGTCTCCCTTGTGGAAAAGGGAGGTGGTCATCTTCTCGTTCCGGAGGGGATCTGGCTGACCGGGCCGATCCGCCTCGAAAGCGGGATTGACCTCCATCTTGACGACAATGCGGTAATCCTCTTCTCGTCCGACCGGGACCTCTACCCGATTATCGAAACGGTCTTTGAGGGGCTCGACTGCCGCCGCTGCGAATCCCCCATCAGCGCCGTAGGGGCGAAGAATGTCTCGATTACTGGAGGCGGTGTGATAGACGGGAACGGCGGAGACTGGCGGAGTGTCAAGAAATCAAAGATGAATGCCGCCCAGTGGAAGCGGAAAGTCGCCTCCGGGGGCATTCTCAGCGAAGACGGAAGCCGCTGGTACCCGGACGAGGGCTTCATCGAAGCCGAAAAGAATGCGGACATGAATGTTCCGAGGGGAATCGAGACGGAGGAACAGTGGCAGCGCATAAAGAGTTTCCTCCGCCCGGTCATGGTCAGCTTCCGCGGCTGCGAGAATGTCTGGCTGGACGGCGTTACTTTCCAGAATTCCCCGTGCTGGAACCTCCACCCACTGCAGTGCCGGAATGTCGTCATCAGCGGCGTGACCGTGAGGAATCCGGAATATTCCCAGAATGGGGACGGCATCGATATAGAATCCTGCGAGAACACGGTTCTGGTGAATTCCGCCTTCGACTGCGGGGACGACGGAATCTGCGTCAAATCCGGAAAGGATGAAGATGGCCGCCGGCGTGCGGCCCCCTGCCGGAACCTGATTGTGAAAAACTGCGTGGTATATCACGGCCATGGCGGCTTTGTGGTCGGCAGCGAGATGTCCGGCGGGGTAGAGAACGTCCAGGTCTCCTCCTGCCGCTTCCTCGGGACCGACGTAGGCCTTCGTTTCAAGAGCAAAAGGGGCCGCGGAGGCGTTGTGCGCAATATTTTCATAGACCATATAATGATGACCGACATGCAGACCGAAGCCATCCTCTTCGACCTCCATTATGGCGGAGTTTCCGCTGTCGAGGCGATGGAAAAGGGGGAGACGGCGGAGATTGAGCCGGTGAAGGTCGATGAGACCACGCCCGCCTTCCGGGAGATTTATATCAGCGACATAGTCTGCAACGGGGCCGCGAGGGCCATGTACTTCAACGGCATTCCTGAAATGCCCGTTACCGGCGTAAATATAGAGCGCTGTACCATTACTTCCCGCCGCGGCATCGAAATCTGCTATGCCAGGGACGTCATCCTGAAGGATG
Organism: Bacteroidales bacterium; assembly: GCA_017445755.1. Taxonomy (GTDB): domain Bacteria; phylum Bacteroidota; class Bacteroidia; order Bacteroidales; family UBA932; genus Cryptobacteroides. The sequence goes on from JAFSSE010000020.1 coordinate 7,278, forward strand.
TGAACATCTTCCCGGCGGAGGGTTTCGAGCGGCTGAGTGTAGTTCACAGTGAAAACGTAACCGAAGAGTAAGATGCGAAAGGGCTTTTTTCTTGCGGCCTTATGCGCCGCCGTCCTCATACTGAGCTCATCGACGACAATCCGCCTCATGGGCGATTCGACGATGGCCGACAAAGACATCAGGGGCGGAGCTAATCCGGAGCGCGGCTGGGGCATGATGTTCCCGAATTTCCTCGACGGAGAATTCTCTGTCGTCAATTATGCCCGGAACGGCCGGAGCACGAAGAGTTTCATTGACCTCGGGCTCTGGGACCGCGTCAGGGAGGATCTCATGGAAGGGGATTGGCTCTTCATCCAGTTCGGCCACAATGACTCCAAGGCGGACGACCCGGCCCGTTATGCTGCTCCTTTCGGCGCCTACCAGGAGAACCTCCGGCTCTTTGTCCGGACCGCCCTGGAAAAGGGTGCGAAGCCGGTCCTGCTAACCCCCGTTGCCCGCCGCTGGTTCAAGGAAACAGGGCTTGACAGGAACTGCCATGGGGATTATCCCGAAGCCATGAAGCAGGTTGCGGCCGAGCTCGGAGTTCCGCTTCTAGACATGACGTCGGTTACCCTCGACTGGCTCGAGGGGCTCGGAGACGAGGGCTCGAAGCCCTATTACATGATTTCGACAGGCAAGAATGACAATACCCATACCGTGGCCCGCGGGGCGAGAAAACTCGCCGAGCTGACCTGCGGCGAGATCCGGAAATCCCTTCCGGAACTGGCTGAACATCTTGTCCGTTACGACATAGTCGTCGATCAGAAAGGGTTCGGGGACTATTTTACCATCCAGGAAGCGATAGACGCGGCGCCTGACTACAGCCATTCTAAAATCACCACCATACTTGTCCGGGAGGGTGTTTATAAGGAAATGGTGACGATCCCCCACAATAAATTCCGGCTCCGCATCAGCGGGGAAGGGGCTGAGAAGACCGTCATTACCTATGACAAATACGCTGAGAAACTTTGGCCGGACAGCGATTTCAAAATGGGAACCTCAGGCAGCGCGACCATGTATATCCACTCGAGCTATGTGACCCTCGAGGACATTACTGTCGAAAACAGCTCCGGGGAAGGAAAAGCCATAGGCCAGGCCGTCGCCCTCTTTACCGACGGGGATTTCCTCTACTTCCACCGCTGCCGCTTCATCGGGAACCAGGATACGGTCTATACTTACGGCCGTTACGGAAAGGACGGGGGAATAAAGCGGAACTACTTCCTCGACTGCTATATAGAAGGGACCACGGACTTTATTTTCGGCCCTTCGATCGCGTATTTCGAAAATTGCACAATCCACTCGAAGAAGAACAGCTATGTAACCGCCGCTTCGACCCTGAAGGGCCAGAAGTACGGTTATGTATTCAAAAACTGCCGCCTTACCGCTGCGGAAGGGGTAGATAAGGTTTATCTCGGCCGCCCATGGGGCGCCTATGCAAAGACGGTTTTCATCGGCTGCGAGCTCGGGGCCCATATAGTGAAAGAGGGCTGGCACGACTGGGAAAAGCCGGGGAAGCCGGACACCAAAAAGAATTCATATTACGCCGAGTACCGGAATTATGGCCCCGGCGCGGCGACAAAGAAGGAAAGGGTCGGGTGGTCCCGCCAGCTGAGCGGCTCCCAGGCCGCCGAATATACCTTCGAAAAGGTTATGTACCAGAAGGAGGACGGCATCGTCTGGAATCCTGAAAACAATATGTGATGAAAAAGGCCGCAATCATACTTCTCCTTACCCTGACCGCCTGTGGGGCCAGGGTTCCCATGTCTTTGAGGATGGTCCGTTCGGAGATTTCCCGCTTCCCGGAGCCGGCAGAGCTGGACGGGATGGAAGGGAAGTTGAAGTGGAACTATACGACAGGGCTGGAACTGCTCTCGTTCCTCGATGTCTATGAGGTCTGCGGGGACACGTCCATTCCCGCCTATGTCGACCGCTGGTATGATGCCCTGATCGCAGAAAACGGCTCAGTGGGAGCCAATTACAGGAGGTCCAATTATGTGCTCGACCATATCTGTCCCGCCAGGACCCTCTTCCCGCTCTACCGTCTTACCGGGAAGGAAAAATACCGCTCCTGCATCGACAGCATCTATATCCAAATATGCACCCAGCCCCGGACGGAGGCGGGCGCTTTCTGGCATAAGAAGGTTTATCCTTACCAGGTCTGGCTCGACGGGCTCTACATGGAGGCCCCTTTCTACTCGGAGTACAGCGCCCTCCTGCTTGCCGGGGAGCATGAGAAATATGTGAATTTCGACGACATCGCCGATCAGTTCCGAACCGCATTCTCAAAGTGCTATGATTATTCCACGGGGCTTCTCCGCCATGCATGGGATGAAACCGGGAGCATGGCCTGGTCGGACCCCTATACCGGGCAGTCCGCCCATTCCTGGGGCCGCGCAATGGGCTGGTACATGATGGCCCTTGTCGATGTGCTGGATTTCATGCCTGAGGACCATCCTGCCTGGGAAGACCTTATCGGCATCCTTTCGACCCTTCTGGATACGCTCCAGAAGTTCGCCGACCCCGAAACCGGGATGTGGTACCAGGTTCTGGACTGCCCCGGAAGGGAGGGCAACTATACGGAGGCGACCTGCTCCGCAATGTTTACATATGTTTATCTGAAGGCCGCCCGGAAAGGGTATGCACCGCAGTATGGGAAGTACGCCAAACGCCTCTACCGCAATCTGGTGAAGACTTTCATCCGGGAAGAGGCCGACGGCACCATAACCCTTACCCGCTGCTGCGCCGTAGCCGGTCTCGGCGGAAAAGAGAACCGCAGCGGTGACTACGAATACTATATCAATGAAAAAATATGCGAAAATGACCCGAAGGGAATAGGTCCTTTCATATGGGCATCGCTTGAATACGAACGCTTATGAGGATATTGAATACTTTTGCCGCCGCGTTTTCCGCGGGGCTCTTCCTTATTGCCTGTGATCCGGATGAAAAAGGGGAAGAGGGAACGGAACTCACCGCCCCCGCGGGGGTAAAATTGGTTGAGCAGACTTCCACTTCGGCCAGTTTTGAATGGGATGCAGTGGAAGGGGCTGAAAAATATGTCTGGAAAGTCCGCGGATCTGAAGGTGAGCCGCTAAGTGGTACTGTGACCCTGCCAGGAGTGACGGTTACCGGCCTTAGTGCGGAGATAACGTATTCATTCACCGTTTGTTCCGTGGCCGGTACTTCCACTTCGACATGGTCGGGGGCGCTGTCCTTTACGCTGAATAAGGGAGAGGGTCCTTCGCCGGCCTCATACTATGCTGAATTCAAGATTCCGTCTTCGGAGGACTCCGACGCTCTCGTCCGCGCCTTCCCAGGGGCTGAGGGCGGCGGAATGTATACTACGGGCGGCCGTGGCGGCAAGGTTATCCGCGTGACCACCCTTGAAGACGACCCCTCCTCTCCGGTTGAGGGAATGTTCCGCTGGGCGGTTGAAACCCAGAGCGGTGCGCGGACCGTCGTTTTTGACGTTGCCGGACGTATCGACCTGAAAGGGAAACTCTCAATCTCAAACGGTAACCTTACGATAGCCGGGCAGACTGCCCCCGGAGACGGCATCTGTATCAGCGGTTATCCGATAAATATCAAGGCGGGTAATATTATTATAAGGTTCCTGAGGTTCCGTCTCGGGGATGAATATGCTACGGACGATTCGTTCGATACAATCTGGGGCAGGTATTACGATGATATCATTATCGACCACTGCTCGATGAGCTGGAGTATAGACGAGTGCTGCTCCTTCTATGCGAACAGGAACTTTACCCTGCAGTGGTGCCTTATTGCGGAGTCGCTGAACAGTTCCGGGAAGCACAGCAAGAAAAATCACGGATATGCCGGTATATGGGGCGGGAAAGACGCTTCGTACCACCATAATCTTCTTGCCCACCATAACAACCGGACCCCCCGCTTCGACCACCCTGAAATCTATGATGCCACCAGTCTGGCCACAAGGAGGGGGAACGTCGATTACCGTAACAACGTGAATTTCAACTGGGGAACGGGAAACGGCTGCTATGGCGGCAACGGAGCATATATAAATATGGTCGGGAATTACTACAAGCCGGGCCCGGCTTCTGTTGACAGGCATTATTTCATTGAGGCCGACGGCCACTACAATGCCGGAAGCTCCTCTAACCCCGACTGGCATACATATCAGTACCCGTATTTATATATGAGCGGGAATGTCCACACGCTGTACGAGGATATTTCCAAGGATAATTCCAAGGGGGTGTCATGGTCCGATGCTAAAAACGCCTCCAACGGCGATGTGATAAGCAGCAGCGGGCATATCCTTTCCGAGGCGCTTGCCATATCGGGGAAGGACAATGCCAGTGCTTATACTACGACGCACGATGCCGCCACCAGCTTCGAAAGGGTCACCGCGTATTCCGGATGTTCCATCGTGAGGGACGATGTCGATAAGAGGATTTCCTCTGAAACCGTCTCCGGGGAAGTTACATTCAAGGACGGAGGGAACGGGAGCAAGGGAGGAATCATCGATTCCCAGACAGTTGTGGGCGGATGGCCGGAGTATAAAGCCACGGCGGAAGAGCTTGCCCGCTGCACGGATACTGACAAGGACGGTATGCCGGACTGGTTCGAAGACAGCTTCGGGCTCGATAAAAACAATGCGGAGGATGCTTCGCGGAAGGATATCGACAAGGGAGGAAGGTATGTGAATTTCGAAATGTACCTCCATTACCTCGTCCGAAATATCATAGAATCACAGAATTCAGGAGGAGATTACAAGAGATTGTAGATTATTTTCGTGCCCGTGCACGGAAATTCGGAATTTATTCCTATCTTTGGCGGGAATTGATTTAATAACACTATATTCAATAATTATAACAACATCCAATGAAAAGTTTAGCAAAAAAACTCATTGCTGTACTTCTCTGCCTTGGAACCGGACTTTCCCTGTCCGCCCAGACTACCGTTACGGGTATTGTGACGGACGAAAACGGGGAGCCGCTGATTGGAGCAGGTGTCTTCGTTGAGGGCACTACAATCGGGGCTGTTACCGGACTTGACGGAGACTATGAACTCGTGGTCCCCGCAGATGCGGTGAACCTGGTCTATTCCTTCATAGGCCTGGCCGACCAGACGGTAGCTATTGCCGGCCGTACCAGGATAGACGTACAGCTTTCTGCCGACACAACATTCCTCGACGAAGTTGTCGTCATCGGATATGCCGCGGTAAAGCGCCGCGACCTCATGGGTTCGGTCAGTTCCGTTGACAGCAAATCCCTGACCGCCGTTCCTGTAACCTCGGTTTCAGAGGCCCTGACCGGAAAGATGGCAGGTGTCCAGGTAACTACTACGGAAGGTGATCCTGACGCGGATATCAAGATCCGTGTCCGTGGCAGCGGGTCCATAACCCAGGACAGCTCACCTCTTTATATCGTGGACGGATTCCCGGTAGAGAGCATTAACGACATTCCTTCTTCCGACATCCAGAGCATCGACATCCTCAAGGACGCCTTCTCGACCGCCATTTATGGCAGCCGTGGCGCCAACGGTGTAGTGCTCGTGACGACAAAGTCCGGAGCGGAGGGCAAGGTCAGCGTTACCTACAATGCCTATACCGGCTTCAAGAAGATGGCGAACAAGGATGCCATCCAGCCGATGAGTTCGTATGACTATGTCCGTACGGTGTATGAGATGGCCATGATGGACGGCAAACTCGATACCCAGTATGTCCCCTACTTCGGCGTTTACGACGATATGGACATGTATAAGAATGCTTATACCAACGACTGGGTTGAGCAGGTATTCGGCCGTACCGGCAGTACCTTCAACCAGAACGTCAGCATCTCCGGTGGGTCCGAAAAGGTAAAGTGGACCGCCAGTTACGCCCATGTCGGCGACAAGGCCATCATGGTCGGGTCCAACTTCAAGAGGGACAACCTCGCGTTCAAGACCCGTTATGAACCCGTCAAGAAGCTCACCTTCGACTTCAATGCCCGTTACTCCAATACGTCGGTCCGCGGCGCGGGGGCGAACTCCATGAACGATACCGGGTCTTCATCAAGCAACGGCCGCCTCAAACATGCCGTACAATATACTCCGCTCCCCATTCTCGCCATGGATTCCGAAAGCGACATGGAAGAGGATTACGGAGACAACGTACCCCCTCTGCAGTCCGTCGCAGACAACGATACCCGCCGTTTCCGCAAGAACTGGACGGTGAACGGGGCCGTCACCTGGCATATCATCGACAACCTCGACCTGAAGGTTGAGGGCGGCCTTGACGACTGGATCCAGACGGATGACCACTTCTACGGCGTCTCCACCTATTATTCCAGGGAGAATTCTTCGGTCAAGAATCAGCCGGCCAACCAGCACAAGGATTCCTACCGTAAGAAATACCGCAATACCAATACCTTGAATTATAATTTCAAGGATCTCATCAAGGACAAGGCCCACAAGCTTGACATTCTGATCGGTCAGGAGTATATCCTTACCAAGGCCAATGTACTTTCGCTCAACATCGACGGTTTCCCGGATTTCTATGATGCTGAAACCGCCTGGAACTTCATGAGCTCCGGTACGCCCAACAAGGCCAGCAATTTCTTCGAGGCCGATGACAAGCTGCTCTCCTTCTTCGGCCGTGCCAACTATGTGAAGGATGACAAGTATTCCTTCTCCGCAACGCTTCGCGCAGACGGCTCCTCAAGGTTCTCCAAAGGGCATCAGTGGGGCTTATTCCCCTCCTTTGCGGCCGCATGGACCATCAGCAACGAGGACTTCATGAAGGATGCCACCAAGGTTGACAACCTCAAGCTCCGTTACTCCTTCGGTACTGCCGGTAACAACAATATCCCGACCGGCGTCACCCAGATGGCCTTCACGTCCTCGAATACCACGTGGGTGTACGGCACCAAGACGATGTTCAACACCACTACGGTCGGCGGCAAGTACATTATGCCCAACGAGGATCTGACCTGGGAGACTACCTATTCCCACAATATCGGTCTTGATTTCTCGTTCCTCCGCAGCCGCGTCAAGGGAAGCGCCGAGGTATACAGCAACCTTACCGACAACCTGCTTATCCAGTTCCCTACGGCCGGATCCGGTTATGAATACCAGTATCGCAACATGGGCGCTGTCAGGAACAGGGGAGCGGAGTTCTCCCTGGACATAGTCCTTGCCGAAAAGAAAGACTGGGGCATCACCGCCGGGGCAAATATCTCCTTCAACAAGAACCGCGTGACCAAGCTCGGCCTTGACAGTATCCAGTCGAGCAGCGGCTGGGGCGGAACATATGTCGCCAACTACGACTATATAGTACAGGTAGGACAGCCGCTCGGCAATATCTACGGATATATTTGCGACGGCCGCTATGAGGCCTCCGACTTTACCTGGGACGGAGCCCGTTGGGTCCTCAACGATGGCGTAGTCGATGCTTCCGGCGTTGTGGGCGGCACCTTCGGTCCCGGTTCCCTCAAGCTGAAGGATATCGGAGTCGCCCTCGATGAGGACGGAAATCCGGTCGCGGACAATATCGGAATGATTGACTCCAATGACCTTACCGTCATCGGCAATACCCAGCCCAAGGCGGTCGGCGGTTTCAATATTTCCGCTTTCTGCAAGGGCTTCGATTTCTCTGCCAACTTCAACTTCGTGCTTGGCAACCAGATTTACAATGCCAACAAGATAGAATTCACGACCAGCAGGTCACAGTATCGCCGCAATTACCTCTCGAGTTTCGCCCCCGATTCCCGTTGGACCAATATCAACTGGGAAACCGGCGAGCTTATCACCGATCCTGACAAACTTGCCGCCGTCAATGCCGGCACCACCCTGTGGTCGCCCAACATGGGCCGCTATGTCCTGACCGACTGGGCCATCGAAGACGGCAGCTTCCTGCGCCTTTCCACCATTACCATGGGTTATACCCTGAATCAGGAACTCACCCGTAAATACAAACTGGGCAGTGTCCGTTTCTATGTAACAGGTGGGAATGTATTCCTGCTTACCAAATACAGCGGATATGATCCCGAGGTGGATACCCGCCGTTCTACCCCTCTGACCCCCGGAGTGGATTATTCCGCATATCCGAAGAGCCGGAGTTATGTTGCAGGCGTTAACATCACATTCTAACCAAGGGAGGAATTACCATGAAAGCAAATAGAATCATACTTATTGCAGCTGCCGCCCTCGGCCTTGCATCCTGCGACCTTACCAGCGAGACCCAGTCGACCTTCGACGAGTCCGTCATCTTCTCGAACGCTACGCTTACGGAGTTCAATATCATGTCGATATATGAGGTGTTCGGCCATACCAATTCCCACCGTGGCAGATATCTGACTTATTACGGATTCAATACCGACATCGAGGTGTATCTCCAGGATCTTGAGGCCAGTGCGACGTCCGCCAAGCCCCAGATTGCAAAATATGCCATCCGGCCGGACAATACCGAGCTCAACCGTGCAGACGGCCCTTATAATGAGCTTTTTGCAGGTGTGGAGCGGGCCAATCTCGCAATCAGCGGTCTCCGTAAATACGGAAACATCACCTCGGACAGTGAAATGGCCGCCCTCTACGGCGAAGCCCTGGTAGCCCGGGCCCTCCTCTATGCCGAGCTTCTGAAGGCCTACGGCGAGGTTCCCGCCCGTTTCGCCCCGATTTCCCCCGAGACCATTTATGTGAACAAGTCAGACAGGGACGTTATTTTCAAGCAGCTCCTGAGCGACCTTGAAGAAGCGGCGCCGCTTCTTCCCTGGCCGGGGAAGACCAGCCAGACTTCGGTTACCACCCGTCCGAACAGGGCCTTTGCCCTCGGTCTGTATGCCCGTCTCGCCCTGGTTGCAACTGGCTGGGCACAGCGTCCGGATGACGGACAGGTCGGTACCGGGAATGTCGGCAGCGTCCGCAAATCCGTCGACCCGGAATTTGCAGAGCCGACTGAACTATATACCAAGGCGCTTGAAGGGCTCGAGGATGTCATCAAGAACTCAGGCCTCTCGCTTTATGACGATTACACCAAGCTGTGGAAGGATTTCAACAATCTTGACGTAACTGCAGGCAAGGAGGTCATTTATGCGCTTCCGATGTCTGATACCCGCGGCCGCTGGAATTTCAACTATGCGATTCGCGCCGAAGGAGGTTCAACCAGCTTTGCCGCTTCCAATGCCACCAACACCAGGGGCGGTTCGGTGGGACCTGTTCCGACCATGTTCTGGAGGTACGGGGTCCATGACCAGAGAAGGGATGTGAGCTGCGCCAACTTCCATACCATTCCTTCCGGCTCCGTTGACAAGCAGGTGATTGCCGGCGGCCAGAAATGGTATTTCGGTAAATACCGCTTCGACTGGATGACCAGCCATCCTTATGACGGCGGAAACGACGACGGTTGCAAGCCCACCTATATGCGTTATTCCGACATTCTGCTTATGGCGGCCGAGATAGCCAATGAACTTGGAGACATCGAAAAGGCCAAAACATATCTCAAGCAGGTCCGTGACCGTGCGTATAAGGGATATGAGAGCGAGGTTACCGCTTATATCGGGACCCTTTCCGACAAGAATGCGGTTTTCAACGCAATCGTTGACGAGCGCGCCCTCGAATTCATCGGTGAGTTCCTCCGCAAGGGTGACCTTATCCGCTGGAACCTTCTCGAAACCAAGATCGAGGAGACCCGCACCGAGATGAAAGCCCTCTCCGAGAGAACCGGAAACTTCGCCGACATCGGCTCGAACGTCTATTGCAAATATGCCTCCGACGGAATAACCATATCCGAGTTCTATGGATATGAGCATGGCCAGACCGCGGCTCCTTCGGGAAGCGGCTGGGAACCATACACCGATTCTGCAGGGGCCGTTCCAAGCAACTATTTCGAAATGAGTGAGGTAAAACTCAATTCGTTCTACTTCAGCGCTTACACTCCCAATCAGAGGCAGTGGTGGCCGATTCCTGCCATTTCCATCACGAATGCGCAGAATTCGCTCTTCAACGACTACGGCTTCTAATAACGCATGAACCATGAAACACTTAACTAGATTATTTTCAACGATAGCATCTGTCGCGGCAATTATGTTTGCCGCCGCCTCCTGCGCCGACAATCTCTCGGAAATCAACGAGGAGATAGAGCTTTCGCGCTGCCTCACTCCCACTGATCTCAACGCGAGGGTTCATGAAGGCCAGTATGTGGACTTCTCATGGACAAAGACCCGTGGTTCCGAAGAGTTCGTCCTCGAGGTGTATGACAACGAGGACATGTCGGGAACAGCGGTCAGGACTTCGACCATTGCCGCGGACGACGCCCTCCCGTTTACGCTGTATCTGGATCCGGACGTAACCTATTATGCCCGTGTGAAGGCCTGTGCCTCCGACAAGGAGGATTCCCACTGGGCCAAGTTCCCCAAGAAAATTGAGACGGTTGCCATCAAGGACGGCCTGAACCCGACCCTGGTGGACAGGGCCGCTACCAGCATTACCATCAAGTGGACCCAGGACCCCGAGGTTGACCATGTAAGGATCACTCCTGCAGTCAATCCAACTGACGAGTTCACCCGTTTCGACATTGGCGCCGAGGCGGTGGCCGCCGGACAGGTTGAGGTGACAGGGCTTAACCCTTCGACCTACTACACCCTCACCCTGCACTATTCGAGCGCAGACAGGGGCTCCGTTACGTGCTGGACCCTTCCTGATGTCAGCGGTGCGGTTATGATTGCCGACACAGCCCAGTTCCGTCAGCTTATAAAGGACGGGGCCTCGATAATCGCCGTGCCCTATGCCGATACCGCCTTTGTAATTGGTGACGTGGAAGTTGTCAAGCCCCTTACCGTCGTAGGGCAGCCCAATGATGAAGGCGCTTTCCCTACGGTTGTGGGTGCCTTCAAACTCGCCGCCGGAGCTACCTACCTCAGCATCCAGGGGCTCAAGCTTGACGGAAATTCGTACAAGTACGGCCATGTCATTACCCTTAGTGAAGCCATAGACGGCCTGTCGGTGGACGTCATCAACTGCGAGATGACTGCCTTCACCAAGGGTGCCTACTATGACAACTTTGCCAGCAAGGTTTCCAGCGTCCTCTTCGACGGCTGCGTGTTTACGGATTTCCAGCCCTCGGGCGGCGACTTCTTCGATGTGCGGCAGGCCTCCACTTATGGCAGCTTCGTCGTCAGCAACTCTACCTTCGATACGGTTGGACGTGACTTCATGCGTTTCGACGCCAATGTGAACTTGTCGAAGCTACAGCTGGACCACTGCACGCTCAGCAATGTCTGCTCGAAATCGTCCAGCCACGGCGTCCTTTATGTCCGCGGAACCGTTTCCGAGTACGTGGTCTCCAACAACCTCTTTGTCAACGAGCTCGGAGGCGAGGCCAAGAAGAACGCCCTGCTGTATTCCACTACGTATAAGATTCCTACCCTCGAGAACAACTGGTTCTATAACTGCGGTTCGGTGGAAGACTATTTCCTCAAGAACATGTATGCCCAGATGGTGACCGAGGATGACCAGAAGGCCTTCGCTGCGACAGTACTTGCAGCTGATCCCTGCCAGGACAGCGGACTCAGCCAGTTCAACCTTGTGAATGAAAAGCTCATCTCCCTGAGGGTCGGAGACCCCAGGTGGCTTGAAGAGTTCGTCGAAATCCCCGAGGACCTCACCCAGGAAGTTACCGTTCCCGTCAAGACATGGGATCTTACGGACAGCAAGACCTTCTACAAGAGTGCATCCAAGGATATGGTCCGGGACGGCATCCGCTTCTATGTAAAGGACAATCCCGTTGTTTTCGAAAGCGACGGCTTCCTCTTCACGGCAGCGGCCACCCTCGATGGCGGAGCCCCGGTTGACTGCGGGCTCGGCATCAAGGTCAGCGCCCCCGGCTCCCTTGTCCTCTCAACCGGAACGGTCGGTGACGGAAGCGCCCTCGCGGTAGTCAGCAGGGACGGAAAGCCGGCTATCGGCATTCCCGCATCCTCGCCGAACACCAAGGTCGTCTTCGGCGACATCTCCGCCGAGACCATGATCTATGTGTACGGAACAGGGGCGATGAAACTGACCGGGCTCCAGTGGAGCGACGATATCGATACCGGCGGAAGCAGCGTGCTCGCCGATCCGGCGCCGGTTATTGACATTACCTCGGTGAACGAGGGCGATGACAAGACCGTGACGGTCAGCTGGGAAGCGGTTGACAAGGCCGGCTTCTACGGAATAACCCTTAACGGCGCCGACAAGGGCAAGGTAAGTGAAACGAAGTACGAGATTTCCACCAAGACACTCGCAGTGGGCGACTATGTCGTAGGTGTAACCGCCCTTCCTGCCGAGTCCGACCTCGTTCGCGAACCTTCCCAGGAGGTAACCGTCAGCTTCTCTGTCAAGGAAATCCTCAAGCAGCTGAAGGATGAAACCGTTTGGGATGCCGCGTATTTCGAGTCCCTCTCCGTCAAATACGGCACGGATGCCGTCAAGGCCGACTTCGTCGAGAAGAACCTTGGATATGTCAACGGTTCCGGTTCCGGATTCAAATTCGCCCAGAGCGACACCCAGTCCGCCACAAAGGTCTACCGGGGCCAGCTCGCCGGTGCAGGTGCAGCCGCTGACGGCGTGCTGACCAAGTGCGGAATGCAGATCATGGTCGGAGGCAACGGAACCCTCGAGATTCACGCGGCCGGTACCGGAGATGCCGCCCGTGTGCTCGTCGTCAACGGAGTGGAGAAGGATGTTACCGCAGCAAAGGTCGACGGAGCAGCCCAGGATCCTACAGTCGTAACGGTCGATGTCACCGCGAATGCGGGAGACCTTGTAAACTGGTATTCGAAGTCCGGAGGAATCAACATCTTCTATGTCAAGTGGACGCCGGCCGCCGGCGATCCGGAGCCCCCGACTCCGGGAATAACCGACGAGACGGCAATCAATGAGGCGTGGATGTCGGATTATACCAATACTACCTTGTATCCGGCGCAGGAATACGCGGAAACCGTTACTATTGAGAAGGTAACCTATTACGCGGCTTCCGACAAGAAGATCAAGTGGGCATCCAACCGGATGCAGTTCGGAGGGAAGCCCAGTCTGGACAGCACGACCTATCCGGGCGTGTCTCTTCCCAGCAGCAGCACGGCCCGCTATGCTACGTTCAAGATTACAAAGCCCGGTAAGGTTTCCGTATTCTTCTATGCAGGCGGATCCTCCAATACCGGCCGCAACGGATCGATTGTGCTTGTGACAAATGTCGGCGGGACCAAGTCCGCAAAGACTCTGCATTCCGCTGATGCGGCCCTCTCCACTTCTGCGGCCGACGGCCTTGTTGAGGTGGATGTTACCGCAGATGATCTTGCCGGCATAACCGAGTCTGCAGTGCTCTACTTCTTCTCGAACAACAATACAATCCAGATTACCAGGATCGGTTTCACCCCCGCATCCTAATACCCAGGGGAACCGGGCCTGACCGTCCGGTTCCCTTCCAATTTTTTCAAATAACACACTATGCCTTTTATCGGAAAAGATTTCATGCTTCAGACCAGGACGGCCCGGAAGCTATACCACGAGCATGCCGAGAACATGCCCATAATTGACTATCACTGCCACCTTGTTCCCCAGCAGATTGCCGAGAACATCCAGTTCAGGGACATAACCCAGCTCTGGCTTGTCGACGGCCACTACGGCGACCACTACAAGTGGAGGGCGATGAGGGCGAACGGCGTCAGCGAAGACTATCTCACCGGCGGAAAATACAGCGCCTGGGAGACCTTCCGGAAATGGGCCGAGACGGTTCCATACACCATGCGTAACCCACTCTACCACTGGACCCATCTCGAGCTCAGCCGCGTTTTCGGGATTGACAAGCTCCTCGGTCCCGATACCGCCCGTGAAATCTTCGAAGAGTGTAATGCAAAGCTTGCCACAGAGGAGTTCCGCGGCCAGGCCCTCATCCGGAAGTTCGGCGTCGAGGTGGTCTGCACCACCGATGATCCCGCTGACGATCTCCGCTATCACAAGATGATAATGGAGAACCCCTTCGGAACGAAGGTCATTCCCGCCTGGAGGCCCGACAAGGCCATGGCCATCGAGAATCCGAAGGCATACAAGGCCTATCTCGCGGAGCTCGGGAAGGCGGCGGACAAAGAGATCGACTCCTATACAGACCTTCTTGAGGCACTTAAGAAGCGTCATGATTTCTTTGCTTCAATGGGATGCAAGCTCTCCGACCATGGGCTCGAGACCTTCTACGCGGAGGATTATACCCAGCTTGAGGTCGAAGCCATCTTCAAGATGATCCTCCTCGGGAAGAGGCCTTCCGAGAAAGAGTTGAACAAGTTCCGCAGCGCCTTCCTCCACGATATGGCGGTCATGGATGCGGAGGCCGGCTGGGCCCAGCAGTTCCACGTCGGCGCCATCCGCAACAACAACTCCAAGATGTTCAAGCTGGTTGGTCCGGATACCGGATTCGATGCCATCCATGACCTCCCGACCGCGGCCGCAGGCCACAAGTTCCTCGACCGCCTTGCTTCCGAGGACAAACTTGCCAAGACAATCCTCTACTGCCTCAATCCGAAGGACAATGAGGTCATGATGACCATGGCTTATACCTTCAACGACGGAACATTCCCTGGAAAGATGCAGTTCGGCAGCGGCTGGTGGTTCCTCGACCAGGAAGACGGCATGCGCAAACAGATGAACGCCCTTTCGACACTCGGACTCTTCAGCCGTTTCGTCGGCATGCTGACAGACTCCCGCAGCTTTATCAGCTATCCCCGCCACGAGTATTTCCGCCGTATCCTCTGCGATGTTATCGGAAGGGACGTCGAGGAAGGGAAACTCCCTGAATCAGAGCTCGCCGCCATCGGAAAGATGGTCGAGGACATCTGCTACAACAACGCGAAGAATTACTTTAATTTCTGATGAAATACATCAAGATAAACCCTGCCGACAACGTGGCCGTTGCCCTTCAGGACCTCTCCAAAGGTGAGGTCGTTGAGGGTGTGACCCTCATTTCGGATGTTCCCCGCGGCCATAAGATAGTCCTTCGGGACCTCAAGGCAGGCGAGAACGTCATCAAGTACGGCTTCCCGATCGGCCATGTGACCAAGGACGCCCCCAAGGGTACCATGATCAACCACGAGTGCATCAAAACCAATCTGGAAGGCCTTCTGGACTATAAATATGAACCCGCCCTTGTGGAGATTCCCGAGGCGGCTGTAAAACGGACGTTCAAGGGCTTCCGCCGCTCTGACGGGCAGGTTGGCATCCGCAACCAGATCTGGGTTATCCCGACCGTCGGCTGCGTCAACGGAATCTGCCAGGAAATCGTGGAACGCTTCAAGGCGGAAATCGCCGGAAAAGAGGGGAGTGTCGATGCCGTTGTCGCCTTTCCTCACAATTACGGCTGTTCCCAGCTCGGCGGGGACCATGAGAATACCCGGACCGTCCTTGCCGATATGGTCCATCATCCCAATGCCGGCGGTGTTCTCGTTGTCTCCCTTGGATGTGAAAACAATCAGCTGGACGCCTTCCGGGAGCTGGTCGGAAGCGTGGATTTCGCCCGCGTGAAGATGTTCAAGACCCAGGAGGTGGACGACGAAGTTGAATACGGACTGGAGCGCCTTCGGGAAATCTTCTCGGTCTGTTCGAAGGACTGCCGGGAGGATGTTCCCGTGTCGGAACTCCGTGTCGGGCTCAAGTGCGGCGGTTCCGACGGGCTCTCCGGCATCACGGCGAACCCCCTTCTCGGCGTTTTCTCCGACTGGATTGTGGCCCAGGACGGCACG
This sequence comes from Bacteroidales bacterium, assembly GCA_017445755.1. Lineage (GTDB taxonomy): Bacteria > Bacteroidota > Bacteroidia > Bacteroidales > UBA932 > Cryptobacteroides. The sequence continues at coordinate 23,030 of JAFSSE010000020.1, forward strand.
ACTGTCCTCACCGAAGTCCCGGAGATGTTCGGTGCCGAGACCATCCTCATGAACCGCTGCCAGGACCGGGAGACCTTCGACAGGACCGTCCATCTTATCAACGACTTCAAGGAATATTTCATGAGGCAGGGAATGCCCGTGTACGAGAATCCTTCTCCCGGAAACAAGGCCGGCGGTATCTCGACCCTAGAGGAAAAGTCCCTTGGCTGTACCCAGAAATGTGGAAAGAGCATTGTCCGGGGAGTTTTGAAATATGGCGAGCGGCTGAGTGTCAAGGGTTTGAATTTGCTGTCGGCCCCTGGTAATGATTTGGTTGCCTCTACGGCCCTTGCCGCCAGCGGTTGCCAGATAGTGCTCTTCACTACTGGCCGCGGAACCCCCTTCGGAAGTTTCGTGCCCACCATGAAGATTTCCACGAATACCCCGTTGTACGAGAAAAAGCCCGGATGGATTGACTTCAATGCCGGCACTCTGGCCCAGGATGAGCCGATGGAAAAGGTGTCCGAACGCTTTATCGAATTCGTCCTCGCGGCGGCTTCCGGTGCTCCCGTAAGGAACGAGGTTAACGGCTACCGCGAAATCGCGATCTTCAAGCAGGGCGTTACGCTATGAAAATCAGATATTTGCTTCTGCTGGCGGCGGTCAGTTGCAGCCCTGCTGATGAAACAGGCGGAACGGCGGAGGTGGACCGCATAGACCTTTCGGAGCTTTCGACAGTCACCGTCCTTGAGAGTGGTGCCATGGTTCCGAAGGAGAAGATGACAAATGAAACGAAACGGACGACTTTCATGGATGCCATTTCCGGGGCTGCCGTTACCGGCCATAACTCTTCCGGGAAAGTCCTCACTGCGGCCGAAGCGGACCAATATCTGAGCAGGGAGAAGGTTCTTGGATGGTAAAGCCGGCAAATATTTGAAAAAGCGCTCTGTTTTTTGTAAATTTGTAAACTCAGTAATATATATCAAAGCATTATGGCAAACCCTTTTTCCCTCGAAGGCAAAAACGCCTGGATTACAGGCGCTTCCTATGGCATCGGATTCAACATCGCCAAGGCGTTTGTTGCGGCCGGTGTTAAGACAGTTATTTTCAACGATATCAATGAGGCGGCCCTTGAAAGAGGCCTTGCCAACTATTCCGAAGCCGGTATCACCAACGTCAGGGGCTATGTCTGCGACGTGACCGATGAAGTGGCCGTCAAAGCCCTCGTGGAGAAAATCCATGCCGAGGTCGGACAGATTGACATCCTCGTCAACAATGCCGGCATTATCAAGCGTATCCCGATGCATGAGATGCAGAGGAAGGAGTTCCAGCAGGTTATTGATGTCGACCTCGTCGCTCCGTACATCGTTTCCTCCGCCGTCCTTCCCGAAATGATGGAGCGCCGCGAAGGGAAAATCATCAACATCTGTTCGATGATGTCCGAACTCGGCCGGGAGACGGTTTCCGCCTATGCCGCCGCGAAGGGAGGACTCAAGATGCTGACCCGGAATATATGCTCCGAGTATGGCCATTACAATATCCAGTGCAACGGAATCGGCCCCGGATACATCGCTACGCCCCAGACCGCGCCCCTTCGTGAAAGGCAGCCCGACGGCTCCCGCCATCCTTTCGACAGCTTCATCTGCGCCAAGACCCCGGCCGGCCGCTGGCTCGAGCCGTCCGAACTCGGAGGTCCGGCGGTATTCCTGGCTTCCCATGCCTCTGATGCCGTAAACGGCCATATTCTCTATGTCGATGGAGGTATCCTCGCCTATATTGGAAAACAGCCCGAATAGAACGCCATGAAAATTAATTGCACAGTTCGCCAGGCATCCTCCAACTTGGATGCCAAGCATTATGATACAGCCCGTCTCCGCAGCGAGTATCTCGTCCAGAACCTGATGGTTGCCGACGAAATCAATATGGTATATTCCATGTTCGATCGGATTATCGCCGGAGGCGCTGTCCCGGTCCATGAAGAACTCCTTCTCGAAGCTCCCGAAATCCTCCGCGCGGACTATTTCACCAAGCGCCGTGAGATGGGAATTATCAACGTCGGCGGTCCCGGAGTAGTGAAGGTCGGCGACCGTGAATTCGAGATTCCGTTCAAGGAGGCCCTCTATGTCGGCCGCGGAGACCGCCATGTCTCTTTCCGGAGCATAGACCCTGAGCACCCGGCCCATTTCTACTTCAATTCCGCCCTCGCCCACCGCGAGACCGGGGTGAAACATGTAACGAAGAAGGATGCCGTCGTGATGCACCTAGGATCCCTCGAGGAGAGCAATGAGCGCACAATCAACCGTCTCCTTGTCAAGGAAGTCGTTCCCTGCTGCCAGCTCCAGATGGGTATGACTGAACTTGCCCCGGGCAGCACCTGGAATACCATGCCTGCCCATACTCATGACCGCCGTATGGAGGTTTATTTCTATTTTGAGGTCCCGGAGGATGCGGCCGTCTGCCATTTCATGGGTGAACCGGACGAGACCCGCCACCTCTGGATGCACAACGAGGAGGCAGTGATTTCTCCCCAGTGGAGCATCCACTCCGCCTGTGCCACCCGGAATTATACCTTCATCTGGGGTATGTGCGGCGAGAATGATGATTACAACGACATGGACTGGGTCGCCACGAAGGATCTGAAGTAATATGAAAAAAACGGTTCTATTTGCCATTCTGGTTCTTTCTCTCGCCGCATGCGCGCCGAAGGGACCCTCTGTCATGGCCCGTTACGTTCCCGAGCGGGCGGATGATTTCGTATTTGAGAACGACCTCATCGCCGGCCGTTTCTATGGGGAGGCCCTTGAGGGCAATCCGACCTCGCCCGGGCTCGACATCTGGGTGAAACTCCCCGGGAAACTCGTCGCCGACGACTGGTACGCCCATGCCGTCGAAGACCCCGGATATTATCACCATAATCACGGTGGCAAGGACTGCTACAAGGTTGCGGTCAGTCTTGGCGGCGGCGCTTCCGTTCCGGTCGTTGACGGGAAACTTGCCTATCCTGCGACCAACTACCGTTCCTATGAAATCCTTTCCTCTACCCCGAAACAGGTCGTCTTTGCCCTGCATTATCCGGCATGGACGGTGGATTCGCTGGTCGTTTCCCTCGACAAGGAGGTGACGGTTCCCGCCGGAAGCCGCTTCTGCCGGGTCAGGGATACTTATTCATTCAACACCGATTCGCTTACCATAGCCGCCGGAATCCGGCGTCACAAAGTCGCAGAGGAGCAGATTTGGCCCGACCGTTTCGCAATCTGGGAAGAGGCATCCGACCAGAGCGCTGAGCCGGAGGACGGTATGATCGGGGTGGCCCTTGTGATGGAAGGCGGCGAAATAGGTAAACTCGGGAAGCACATGGTTTCCTGCCGGAGAATCTGCTCCGGGGAGAGCGTGGAATATGCCATTGCCTCGTGCTGGAGCAAGGCCGGCGTCAGGGACGCCGCAGAATGGTTCCGTCTTGTAGAGTCATTTAAGTAAGGTCAACCTACCCATTTACGGGCAGGTTGGCAGCTTTTTTTTAGTATTTTCGTGCACGTGCACGGAAAATTTGATTATCTTTGTAACCGGAATTGAATAATTAATAACAGCGATAATGGAAAAATTAAACAGGACTACCGCCCCGCAGGCGAAACAGTACACCGAAAAAGTCATCCAGTTCGGAGAAGGAAACTTCCTCCGTGCCTTCATTGAGTGGATAATCTGGAAAACCAACCAGAAAACGGACTTCAACGCTTCTGTCGTTGTCGTACAGCCGATTGAGAAAGGGATGGTTGACTCTCTGAACGCCCAGGACGGGCTGTATCATCTCAACCTCCAGGGACTCGACGGCGGAAAGCCGGTGGACAGCGTCGACCTTATCGACGTGATTTCCCGCGGCATAAATCCCTACCGTGATTTCGAAGACTACCTTCGGCTTGCGGAGCAGCCGGAGATCCGTTTTGTCATCTCCAACACCACCGAGGCCGGAATCGCCTTTGATCCCGCCTGCCATTTTGAGGACCGTCCCGCCTCCTCCTATCCGGGGAAACTCGTCCAGCTGCTGTACCATCGTTACGAGTACTTCAAGGGCGACCGTAAGAAGGGACTCATCATCTTCCCCTGCGAGCTGATTTTCGAAAACGGCAAGCATCTCAAGGAGTGTATCCGCCAGTATATCGACCTCTGGGGGCTCGGAGAGGACTTCCGCTCATGGTTCGAGGAGGGTTGCGGCGTTTACAGCACCCTTGTCGACCGTATCGTTCCGGGATATCCCCGTGACAACGCCGCCGCACTTTGCGAGAGGGCCGGCTATGAGGACAACCTCCTCGACAAGGCCGAAATCTTCCATCTCTGGGTCATCGAAGCCCCGAAGGAGATTGCCGCTGAATTCCCCGCCGACAAGGCCGGGCTCAATGTCCTCTTCGTCCCCAGCGAGGCCCCGTACCATGAACGCAAGGTGACCCTCCTCAACGGTCCCCACACCGTCCTTTCGCCGGTCGGCTACCTCAGCGGGCTGGATACCGTAAAGGAATGCTGCGAGGATCCGGAGATCGGGCGTTATGTGCGTAAGGTGATGTACGAGGAACTCCTCCCGACCCTGAATCTTCCTAAGGAGGAGCTCGAGAAGTTCGCCGGCGACGTGCTGGAGCGCTTTGTCAACCCCTTTGTGAAGCATTTCGTCACGAGCATCATGCTCAACTCCTTCCCGAAATTCAAGACCCGTGACCTCCCCGGACTGAAGACCTATCTCGAGCGCAAGGGCGAACTCCCGAAGGGCATCGTCCTCGGCCTCGCCGGTATCTGCACCTATTATAAGGGCGGAAAGAGGGGAGAGAATGAAATCGTAGTCAATGACGACGAGCAGATAAAGACCCTTCTCACCGACCTCTGGAAGACGGGGGATGTGAGGAAAGTCGCTGAGGGCGTTCTCGGCGCAGCGTTCATCTGGGACGAGGACCTCAACGCCGTTCCCGGCCTGACGGACCTCCTTGCCGCGGATCTTGGAAAAATCAGTTCCGAGGGCATGCGTGCCGCCGTCCGTTCGATTCTGTAGCCGCAGGACGACTAGTAATACTCGCAGTTGAAGCGGGTCAGCACGTCCATGTGCATGTAATTGTCCTTTTTCGGGGGATCTTTTTTCAGGACGATGACGTCGGAGAGGGCCTTGATGGCGTTTCGGACCTGTTCATCGGGGTGCTGGGTGATCAGCATCGTTACTGAGCCGCGCTTCAGGGCGGCTACATTGGCGGGGATATTGTCGAAGCCGATGACCCTGAAGCCCTTTTTGCCGCGGGACTCGAGCCAGGAGGCGACGAGGTGGATGCGGGAATTGAACATTACGATGCTGGTGATGTCCGGGTGAGCGGCGAAGAACTCGTCAAGGGTTTTCCGGATGCTTTCCGGTTCAGTCGGATCAATGAATACGTTGGGCAGGGTGCTCCCCGGGCAGTGCTCGGCCATGTAATCCATGAAACCGGCGCGGCGGTTTACGGTTGGATCCGAAATCCTTCCCCGGTCCCTGAGTATCCGGACGATGGCGACGTCCCGTCCGGGCCGGTCTTCGGTCATCAGATAGGCGCAGAGGTAGCCGCTCTGGTACATCGGCATTCCATAGTAGGCGAGGTAGCCGTCGTCCTCGATCCTGGAGTCGACGAAGATGTATGGTATTCCCTTTTCGCGGAGGCGTCCTGTCAGTTGGAGGGTTGCGTCGAGGTACATCGGGGCGATTACCACCCCGTCCGGAGCGGCTTCAACCACCCGGTCACAGGCGGCGCGGAAGGCCTCGAGGTCATACTGGTCATACCCGACGCGGGTGACCCTGACCCCGAAGGGCTTTGTGTCCTCTTCTCCGCGCAGAATTCCACCTTCGGAGAGTTCCCAGAACTCACCTTCCTTCCATTCGGGGAGGAGGACCATAATCTCGTGGGCACGGTTCGAAGCGAGCATGGAGGCGAAGATGTTTGGCTCATAGCCGAGCTCGCGGATCACTTTCATAACCTTTTCGTAGCTTTTTTTAGCCACTTCCCCCCTGTTGTGGATTACTCGGTCCACGGTTCCCTTAGACACCCCGGACAAACGGGCGACGTCTTTTATCGTGATTTTATCAGCCATTCAATCGTAATTTTTTGTAAAGATAGGAAAAAAATCCGTGTACGTGCACGAATTCCGGAAAAAAAGATTAATTTTGTACCCTACATACAGTAACACCATGCCAAGAATCATTACTTTCGGTGAGATTATGCTCCGGCTAGCGACTCCGGACTATCTCCGTTTCTCCCAGGCCGGAACCTTTAACGCCACCTTCGGCGGCGGTGAGGCCAATGTCGCCGTATCCCTCGCAAATTATGGAATGGACGCCCAGTTCGTGACCCGCTTCCCGGTAAACGACATCGCCCGCGCCTGCATCGCCGACCTCCACAAACACGGAGTCGGCACGGATTTCTGCATAACCGGAGGCGACCGCCTCGGAATCTATTTCCTTGAGACCGGCGCCGTGGCCCGTCCGAGCAAGGTTGTCTATGACCGGGCCCACTCCTCAATCGCTGAAATCCAGAGGGGAATGATTGACTGGGAGAAGGTCTTTGAAGGGGCCGACTGGTTCCACTGGACAGGCATCACTCCTGCAATCAGCCAGGGCGCGGCCGACGTCTGCCTCGAAGCAGTGAAGGCGGCGAACCGCCTCGGCGTGACGGTCTCATGCGACCTCAACTACCGGAAGAACCTCTGGAAATACGGAAAACTCGCTTCCGAGGTTATGCCCGAGCTGGTCGAGTGCAGCGACATTATCCTCGGCAACGAGGAGGATGCCGAGAAGGTCTTCGGCATCAAGCCCGAGGGCTTCATGGTAACCGCGACCGGCGGACTCATCGACCAGGCCCGCTTCCGCAGCGTCGGCGAGCAGCTGATGGAAAAGTTCCCCCGTGCAAAGAAGGTCATCATTACCCTCCGCGGCTCCATCAATGCGAACCACAATACCTGGGGCGGCGTACTCTATGACGGGAAGAAGCTCTATGAGTCAAAGCGTTACGACATTACCCATATCGTCGACCGCGTCGGCGGTGGCGACTCCTTCATGGGCGGGCTTATCTATGGGCTTTTAACTTATAAGGGTGACGACCAGAAGGCCCTCGACTTCGCAGTTGCGGCCTCCTGCCTCAAGCACACGATTTACGGAGACTACAACCTCGTCACCGTCGCCGAGGTGGAGAACCTCATGAAGGGCGACGGCAGCGGACGCGTATCCAGATAAAACCATGGCACAGTACGATAAAATCAAGGTCATTGAGACCATGAAGGAGACCGGCATTGTCCCCGTCTTCTACCACTCCGATGCGGAAATTGCAAAAAAGGTCCTGAAGGCCTGCTACGACGGCGGGATCCGCGCCTTTGAATTCACCAACCGCGGCGATTTCGCCCAGGAGGTCTTCGGGCAGCTGGTAAAATATGCCGTAAAGGAACTTCCGGGCATGATTGTCGGCGTCGGCTCAGTGGTCGATCCGGCGACCGCCGCGATGTACCTACAGCTCGGCGCCAACTTCGTCGTCGGCCCGCTTTTCAATCCTGCGATAGCCCCCGTCTGCAACAGGCGCTGCGTTCCTTACTGCCCTGGCTGCGGTTCGGTCAGCGAGGTTGGAGCGGCCCAGGAGGCCGGCTGCGACCTCTGCAAGGTTTTCCCGGGAGACGTCCTCGGCCCCGCCTTTGTAAAGGGTCTCCGGGCCCCCATGCCGTGGAGCAAGATCATGGTAACCGGCGGTGTGAAACCGACCCGCGAGAATCTCGAAGGATGGTTCAAGGCGGGCGTAACCTGCGTCGGGATGGGCTCCAACCTCTTCCCGAAGGAGGTGATCGCCGCCGGGGAGTGGGACAAAATATCCGGGCTCTGCCGCTCGGCCCTCGATATAGTCAGAGAAGTAAGACAATAAACCACATATCATGAGTACACAAAAGAAACTGATGACCAATTGGCGCTGGTGGCTCTGTTCGCTGCTCTTCGTGGCAACGACAGTCAACTACCTTGACCGCCAGGTCCTGTCGTTGACATATGAGGAATTCATAAAGCCGGAATTCCACTGGACTGACGCCAATTATGGTACCATTACTTCCTTCTTCTCCATCTTCTACGCCATCGCCTGCCTTTTTGCCGGCAAGTTCGTGGACTGGATGGGAACCAAGAAGGGATACCTTATCGCCATCGGCGTCTGGTCGGCCGGCGCCTGCCTCCATGCCGCTACCGGCTGGGCTACGGCCCACATCGTCGGTCTCGACAGCGCCGCCGCCCTTAAGGCGGTGGAAGCGGGCAGCAATGTGGCCCTGGCTGTATCTACAACCGGTGTTTACCTCTTCCTCCTGTGCCGGGGAATCCTGGCCCTCGGTGAAGCCGGCAACTTCCCGGCCGCCATCAAGGTTACCGCCGAGTATTTCCCGAAGAAGGACCGTGCATTCGCGACCTCTATATTTAATGCGGGCGCGTCCGTGGGCGCTCTGGCCGCACCTCTGATGATTCCGCCGCTTGCGTCGAAGTTCGGCTGGGAATGGGCCTTCATCATTATCGGCGGCCTCGGATTCATATGGATGTTCTTCTGGGCCTTCATGTATGACAAGCCGGAAAACAGTTCCCATGTCAATGAAGCCGAGCTGGAGTACATCCACCAGGATGACGCCGAGGAGGCCGCTGAAAAGGCGGCCCTCGCCGAGGAGAAATCCATCCCGATGATCCGCTGCTTCAAGTACAGGCAGACCTGGAGTTTCATCGCCGGAAAGTTCTTCACCGACGGCGTCTGGTGGTTCTTCCTCTTCTGGGCGCCTTCCTATTTCAGCAACCAGTTCAACGCCCCCGCAACCTCCGGCCTCGGCCAGGGACTGATTTTCACCCTTTACGCAATCGTGACGGTGATCTCGATTTTCGGCGGCTACCTTCCGAAGATATTCGTGGACAAAAGGGGTATGAACCCCTATGCCGGCCGTATGCTCGCCATGCTGATTTTCGCTTTCTTCCCGATTGCGGCCCTCTTCGCCCAGCCCCTTGGAATCCGTTTCAACAGCCCCTGGTGGCCTGCTATCCTGATCGGGCTCGCCGGTGCGGGTCATCAGGCCTGGAGCGCGAACCTCTTCTCGACCATCGGGGACATGTTCCCGAAGAGCACCATTGCGACCATCACCGGCATCGGTGCCATGGCCGGAGGTATCGGATCGATGATCATCCAGAAGGTCGCCGGCAACCTCTTTACCTATGCTGAGAACGCCGGAGCGGCCTTCCGTTTCCTCGGATTCGAAGGTAAGCCCGCTGGCTATTTCATCATGTTCTGCTTCTGCGGCGTCGCCTACCTGATTGCCTGGACCATCATGAAATCCCTTGTTCCCAAGTACCGCAAGGTGGAAGTATAGGACGCTGGATTCGCGCGACTGTCATAGTGACTCGTAACTAACTACTGATTAATAATTTAGACAAAACGACCTACCGGATTTCCGGTAGGTCGTTTTGCGTAATGCGATGAGTATAATATACTTGTTTGCCACGGAGTTTGCTTGTTTTCCCTAAATAACTTATATTTGTCAGCAGTTCATAACCTATTTTGTATGAAAAGACTCCCCTTCGCATTCCTATTGTTTTTCACCCTCGCGCCTTCCTTCATAGCCCGGGCCGACGGATACGCTGTCGGGGAGATTCCTTATGAGGTTGGGGTAAGCCCTTCGGGAGGAAGGACCATAAGTGTTCCTATCATGACGGCTCCGTGCCGCGGTACGGTGCCGGGGGTGTCAATCTGTTATAACAGCCAGGGCGGGGACGGCGTCGCCGGCTTCGGATGGGACATCGGGGGGCTCTCCTCGATCACGCTCGCCCCAAAGACCATGTATTACGACGGTACGGTCGGGGAGCCGGATCCTTCACTCCCTTCTTCCCAGGTCTTTGCCCTGGACGGGGTCAGAATCGTTTATTCTCCTATTGACGAACTCGAGGAATATCCATATGTCACGGTAACTGGCGATGTCCGGATTGGTATCAACCGGACCGCCTCCGGGGAAATCCGCAGCTTTATCGCTCTGTTCCCCGACGGGAGTTCTCGCCGCTACGGGTTTACGAACAGCATCTCGACCAAGCTCGTCTATCCTATAACGCAGGAGTGGGGACCGCTTGGATACATCATTAAGTACAACTACAACGAGTCAGGGAACCAGTATTTCATCTCATCCATACAGTACGGAGGGATGAACTCTCAGTCCCTTCCATGTGAGATCCTGTTTTCCTACAGCTCCAGATCATCAGTCTCAACGCAGTACGTATCCGGGGTGCCAGTATCATCGGGATATCACCTCAAATCCATTACCAGCAGGAACAACGGTGAGGTTCTCCGCACATATACCCTGACCCATGCACATGACGGCGCTATGACGCGCCTGGTGCGCCTCGACTGTTCCTCTTCCTCTGAGACGCTCCCCCCGCTGACTTTCAGTTACGGGAACGATAACAACCGGAACCGACTCGATTGCACGGTCCGCCAGACGCTCTCCCAGTTTCCTTCTTCTGCGACCCTTTTCCGCGGGAAGTTCCTCTCCGGCAGCCACTCCGACGGAATGGCCGCCTACACGGAGTCATACTCTCCGTATGACATACTGGAGGAAGGGAGCGGATACGCCGTTTTCGGGAGCACCTATCCGGCGACGCATCCGATAAGGGTTTATCCTGATTTAGGGACAAGCGGATTGGGATGCACGCTCTATACCGGACAGGGGTTCCAGTGCATCGATACGGCAGACTCCGATGGGGACGGGAGGGATGAGGTTATACGGGTCAACTTCGGGACCTTCGACGCAAACAATTCTACGCTGAATATTACACGGTACACCTTCACCGGGCTTTCAACCTATACCCAGAACAGCTACTCGGTCTCCGTCTACGGAAAAGTTGAAGTCGGGGGTTATTACAGTCCGATGTCCCGAAGCTACTACTTTGCCGATTTCCTAGGTAACGGGAAAACACAGCTTCTCACCGTCTCCCACTCCTCCAACGCAGGATACTACTGCTACGATACTCCCCACTTCGCCCTGATTGACCTGGAAAACGGAACTCTCCTCTCGGATACGGCAATCCCGGGAATAAACATCAATCCCTATATCGGGAACTATTTCCTTATCATGGACGCAGACGGAGACGGAAAGGCGGACTTCGTAGACAAACAGACCATGAAGGTTTACTCGGCATCAGCCGCTGGTGTGTTCTCTTTCTCGAGAATGCTGGGCGTTCAGTCCTCGTCCCTCCCTAATGACAGGACAATTCTTGGCGATGTCAACGCAGACGGAAAGACAGACTTTATAGTTACTCCAGTCAACAGCTCTCCCACCTACACGTCAATAAGCTACCCCGTCTGGCATCCCTCAGCGTGCCCTTACTGCAGCGTCTCAGACCCGATTTCCTCTCCCACAGGGGAGACATGCCGGGGCTGTGGAAGGAACGTTTTCAGCTATTTCTCCGCACACCCCGAGGCAGCTACCTGCTATTTCTGCGGCAGGGCGCTTGGCTATACTACACCCGAGGACCCGGACGAGGAGCGTTCATTCTTCTGCTCCGAACACGGAACGGAACATAACCGCCTCTTCCCATCCTATCCCTCGGGCGCCGACGAGTGGACTTTCCTCCTTAATACCGGGAAGGGATTCGCAAGCGAGACGAGGACGATGATGACCGTCTCACATGGCGACTCGTTTCTGCTCTTTGACATGAACCGCGACGGTTTCCCTGACCTCGTGCGGCTCCGGGGAACCCATGCCGGACTTTTCCTTAACAATTCAGGAACCTTCTCTTCTCGCCTCCCTGAAGACGACACCTCCTTCGGCACTTCCGTCCGGTCCCTACAGATCACACATCTCAACGCCTGGCGCTCCTCTCACCTGGTACTGATAGCTGACGGTGTTGCCAAGACCCTTACGTACGCCGACACAGACGCCAACCTCCTGACGGGAATGACCGACTGTTTCGGGAACTGCACGGAGAGCATCTACTGTACCGGGTACGACGAGGACGGAAGCTACCACCCGACATCAGTGGCAAGGACATATCCATTCTGCCAGTTCACTTTCCCGTCCACCCTTCTCTCCGACAGCCGCACCTTCGCGGACGGGACGTCTGCCGCTGCCGAGAAAACCCACTATGACTACTCCGGAGCGGTCTTCCTCCGGGACGGAAGAGGATTCCAGTGCTTTGAGCAGGTATCCTCACGTGACAGCATCCGCAGCCGTACGGAAACGACCGTCTTCAATCCTGCCTTTCGCGGAGCACCCTCCTATGTAACAACCCCAACAGAGATTACATCCCGCCAGTACTCACTCTCCGTTTTTTCCGACAAGAGAGAGCGGGTACTCTGCACCCACGAGGAGAGCCGCAATCTTCTGACCGACAATATCGTCTATGCCGACTACACCTATGACAGTTACGGGAATCCGATCCTGAAACACTCTTGGGACTGGCATTATGACCCGGAAGACGATGACCGCTATCCGAACACAATCTGGGATATGCAGTTTACCTACCAGAACTGGTGTGACGAGGATGGGTACCGGCTGGGCCTTGTGACGGAAGTGACGGAGACGAAATATTATTATGACAGCGAGAGCGACGCCACTGTCCGACGGACGGAAGTGGATTACGAAGATGTCAACGGGTGCATGCCGATGTGGAGAAAAGAGTACAGACGGGACATGGCCCACGCGGCGGACTCCCTGGAACGGGAGACGTGGTGGACCTACGACTCCTACGGAAATCCCCTTACCGAAAGGACCAGCGTTTTCGGGGCGACCGGCTATGTCGGCAAGACCTTCACATATGGGTCGGGAGGGAGGAACCTCGCGAGCGAAACGGATGCGCTCGCGCTCACAACGACCTTCTCCGGGTATGACCGCTTCGGACATCCCGCATCCTCGACGGATCACCTTGGAAGGACTACCACCTATTCATACGACTCCTTTGGGCGGAGAATAAAGGCGGTCTCCCCCGACGGATCCGTTGACAGCACTGCTGTTGCCTGGGGCGGGAAGGGGAAGTATACCGTAAGCCGCTATGTCTCGGGGGCGCCTGCGCAGATAACCCACTACGACGCCCTCAACCGGGAAGTGAGGAGCGAGGAACAGTGTTTCAACGGAGCATGGCGGAAAGTGGACAGGGAGTACGACTCCTTCGGACGTCTCTACCGGGAGTCCCTACCCTTCAGGGGAACCTCTCCTCTGTACTGGACCGTGCACACCTATGACGCCTATGACCGCCCGACGGGTGTCCTCGAGCCCTCCGGGAAGGAAACGACATGGACTTACGGATCTGCACAGTCGTACAGCGTCACACGCGTAGAGGACGGAATACAGACGCAGTCTTTCATAGACGCCTCCGGAAGTGTTACGATGGTAGTAGACGGCGGAGGGACTATTTCCTATGACATCCGGCCTGACGGCCAGCCCTCTTCAGTAAGCGTTACAGGGGGCGGAGTGACG
>JAFSSE010000021.1 GCA_017445755.1 Bacteroidales bacterium
CAGCAGAGTGCTGACGGACAAGACTCCGCTTAGAGACCTGTTTGCTGGTCCCGAGACCCTGGAGGATGTATGCGAAAACGTCGTTCAACTTGAGTTTGTGTTTAGCTGTTAGTTTTTAAAAAATTTAATTGGACACTAGTGTGCAAAAATAGTCAATTAATCATTATCTTGCGGCAAAAGAAGGTATAATTCTTGGAATTATCCATGAAAACAAACGTTTATGAAACGAATGATTATATACTCCGTGATGCTTCTCACGGCCCTCGTATTCTCCTCCGCCCCACTCCTGGCCCAGGAGGCACCGAAAATCAATAAGAAAAACCTTGTCATCAAGGAGTGGAACACTGATGTCAAGAGCGGAACCAAGTTCCTCGACCACGTTACGACCTACAGCCCCGAAGGTCTGAAGCTGGAGGAAATCGAATACAACTCTTCCGGCCAGAAATGGCGCGAGCGCTATGAGTACGGGGAAAACGGCAAGGTCGCCAAGACCATGATCTATGACGGAAGGAACCGCCTGGTCTCCATCAAAAAATACGAGTACAACGCCTACGGACGGAAGAAGGTGACCTACACCTATGACGCCAAGGGCCGGCTCACCATGACCAAGAACTACGAATACCTGATACAGGATGAATAGCCGGGTGGACTCATTCCCGGTCTGGAAGAGGATCGGTTCGATTACGCTTGAGGAGATGGACTCCATCAAGCTGATGAACCGTATCGATTCCAAGTTCGTGACCGAAGAAGGAATGCTGGAAAAGGTGCTCGAGAGGGCCGCGGACCAGGGTTACCGCGCCCTGGTCACCGAAGGGACAATGATAAGTCCCTACAACTCCTTCTATTATGATACGGACAATCTCGAGATGTTTACCTTCCACCAGAACCGGAAGCTGACCCGTCAGAAAATCCGTACCCGGGTATATGTAAACTCCGGGACCACCTTCCTCGAAATCAAGCGGAAGAACAATAAGGGAAGGACAAAGAAAAAGAGGATGGAGATAGCTCCGGAGCTGTTTTCGGATTTCCGCCAGGACTCCGAAGCCGCCGCCTTCATCGCTGAAAAGTCCGCCTATACCGCAGACCGGATCGCACCGCGGCTTGAAACGATTTTCCGCCGCATCACCCTTGTCAACGCCGCCAAAACGGAGCGGCTCACCATAGATACCGCCCTCCGCTTCGTCAACCATGATACGAACCTTGAGGCCGGACTCGGCAGCGGGGTCATAATTGAACTCAAACAGGACGGACGCGCCTTTTCAGAAATGAAAAACATCCTCCTCGACCTTCGGGTCAAACCAATGAGGATAAGTAAATACTGCATCGGCACGACCCTGACGAATCCCAATGCGAAATCCAACCGCTTTAAGCTGAAAGTCAAGAGAATAGAGAAAATAACCGGAGAAAAAATCACCATATTATGATAAAGATCCTTTCCCTGGTGCTGGCGCTCACCCTCGGGCTCGGCACCCCGCAGCACAACATGAATTTCGTCCAGGACGACAGCGCCGAATTCGGGGCCTTAGATCCGCTGGTTGATGAAACTCTCGATATCGGCGCCATCACCGACGCCGTGATGACAACGGGCCAGAAGATCACCGAACTCGGAATCCGCTTCCTGCTCAACCTCCTTGTCACCCTTATCCTCGTCGGGGTGTTCTATTACCGCAAGAGCCGCCGCCGCGACTACTATTTCACCTTCCTGGTCTTCTCGACAGCGATGCTGATGCTCCTCTACGTGATGGGCAGTGTCGAGGTCGGCGTCGGTCTGACCCTCGGTCTTTTCGCCATCTTCGGGGTCATCCGCTACCGTACCGAGACCGTCCCGATCCGGGAAATGACTTACCTCTTTGTGATCATCGCCCTCGCCGCAGTAAACGGGCTCGCCCCCCTCTATGTGGTTGAAGGCGCTCTGACAAATACTCCAAGTTTCCGACTCCTTCCGGGCAATGTCGGTATTCTCGCCCTTGTAAACCTGCTTGTGATTCTCCTGGTATGGGTTCTCGAAAGCGGGCGCATTGTGAAGCATACCTCGACGAAACTTGTCCTGTACGACAGGATAGAGCTGATTGTTCCCGAACGCAGGGCCGAGCTTGTCGAAGACCTCGAGAAGAGGATCGGCATCAAAATTGACCAGATTGAAATCGGCCACGTCGATTTCCTCAAGGATGCCGCCTTCATAAAGGTCTATTATAACCTCGGGAAGAACGAATCCAACACTATTGACACCCTTACCAAAGCCAAGGACTTTGTAGAACAGTAATCATGAAAAGGATCATCATCCTCATATCGGCAGCCCTGCTGCTTCCGGCCATCGCCCGCGCCGACGACGGAGACGAGACCTCCCTCTCGCCCGGCTTCATGGCACGCACAGGCGTCGAAGCCAGGGTCAAGCTCAACAGGAACCTCTCCCTCCAGGTCGGAGAGGAGCTGCGGTTCGGTAACGGAAGCGCCATGGAGCGTTTCCAGACAGACCTCGGAGTAAGCTACAAGCTTTCCAAACATTTCGACGTCGGCTTGAACTATTCCCTTATCGAAAAGTATAAGAGCAGCGCCTCCGCCTTCCAGCCGCGCCACCGTCTCAGCTTGGATTTTTCGGAAAGTTTCAAGACCTACTACTGGACTTTCTCGTCAAAGCAGCGCCTCCAATACACCCACAGGAGCACCCAGTACGTCAATATCTACCAGGATAATCCCAACCTCATTGGCATGAAGGCGAAATTCCAGGCCAAGTATCGCGGTTTCGGGGATGTCAAGCCCTACGGCTATGTGGAAATCCGCGGTAACTTCAATGAGGCCTGGGGGCACATGACCTCTACCACCTCCTCTACAACTGCGAAATCCGGGAAAACCTACTACCCCTACCAGTTCGACGGATACACCCACGCCTACATCAACCGCTACCGCTTCGCCCTGGGTGCTGACTGGAAGCTTTCGAAAAAAATCGGGCTCGATTTCCGCGTGATGGCCGACAGCTGCAGCGACTATGAGATTGACACCAACTCCGACGGTGACAAACTCTTCTCCGCCCAGTACGAAAACCAGATGGTCTTCTCCGCCTGCGCCGGACTTACCTATAAGTTCTGAGCAGGATTCAAGTATTCTACCAAGAGGATGGCCAAACTGCGCTAACGGATGAATTTCCACCAGCCGTACCAGCTACGCTTTACGGACAAGACCACTTTGTCGAAGCGTTCCACCGTTTGTATCCATAGTGGCATGGCAGGGTTTATCCAGCTGCAAACCTCAAGGATGGACTTATGCAATTCTTCCAGACGTGTCATACTCCAACTGACAGATTCGTTGTGGAAGACGCGGTTTCGCAATGCGCGGATGTCATTGAGCGGCGCGGAGATGTATTTGCGCTTACGCTTTGACTTGGGCTTATTGGGGAAGGCTTTGCGTAGATCTTTCCAAAGGAAACGCTCATATTTGGCATTAAACAGAAGCACCCAGAAGCCCATGGTGAGCTCGCCGTTGATTTTGTCCGGAGTAACCACCTCACCCCGCTTTGCGATATGCTGCTTGGCAATATCCACCTGCTGTTCCAGCACTTGAAGGGCAGGGACAGTTGCGAAATATGCATACCAGTCTTTACGGCCAGTCATCCTTTCCAGCTCGCGGATGAGCGCATTACGCAGGGCCACCTCATAGATGGAAAGGGACGGGAGCAGGGCTTCCGCCAGCTGAATGTTCTGCCGATAGTGGCGCACGGCCTTCTTCTCGTCACCCGGATAGCGGTCAAAATATGGCTTCATTCTCGTGGCTGAGAAAGAATTTTCAAAAAAAGTTTTGTCGAATCCAATATTTTTCATAGTTTTGCAGTACAGTCCCGGTAGTTCCTCTCCCAGACTTATGTGCTGGTGATGAATCCGGGTTTTTTCTTTATATACCCTTCCCTCACTCATAATCCGCCAACCATGCGGCGACCGGCTGCCGAATCCTCAACAGTTGAGGACCTACTATGGTGGTTTAGGCAGGGATGATGTGGGTGTTGCGGATTACAGTTGTTTCAGCGCTCTCGCAAGCTGATCCGGGCAGCTGGTCCCACGGCCTTTGCAGTCGATGCCGGAGAGAAGGTCGATGACTTCCTGCACCTTCCGGCCTTCGCAAAGCCGGGCAAGGCCCTTGGTATTGCCGTCGCATCCCTTGACAATCTGGACTCGGCGGATGGTATCGCCTTCGGTTTCAAGGTTGATGTGCGTGGAGCAGGTCACACCGCAGGTTGCGAATGATGTGCTGCGGATGCCGCCTGAGGTACTGTCTGAGATGAGGGTTACGTCGTACATAAGTCAATATATTTCTTTTAGTTCTTCAATCTGCTTTTTCAGTTTGGGGACATCTTCTAAAGCAGTTTGCCATAACAAGCCGTCCTTTGTCGCGATCAGGATCTCTCATATACAAGCACTTTGTCGTGATTAATACTCTCCTGTGCGAAGGGTTTCACCGTGCCTTCCGCAACCATATCCACTTTTCGGCCAAGAATACGCTCCAAATCATTGACCATACCTGCGTATTGAATGAGGCCCATATGTGCAGAAGAATCAATATCCACGAGAATATCTATATCGCTGTCCAGTCTTTCTTCCATCCTTGAGAAAGAACCGAACAACCATGCCTTATTGACCGGCTGCTGTCTAAAGTAGTCTTGGATACTCTGCACAATCTTCACTCGATCTTGATCAATCCGGCTGACGAGGTTCTCTGTCTCCTCTTTTTTTCCTTTCCTGGCGGCATACCTTAAAAGACGGGACGTATTAACAGGATAAATCTCAAAAGCTCGTTGATACTCTTTTTGGATGTCATCGTCACCCAAGGATGCATATTCCTTGTCTGCTTGATGATCCACCAATATTTTTTCCAAGTCCGGCATCATAATACCCTCTGAATCAAAGACTGGAGCTTCTGTAATGAGCGGTTTGACAAGAATAAAGTCATGAAGGTCATCCATCATCAAGTAGGCGTTCCGAATCAATGCTACATCATCAAACCTTTGTTTTAAAAATATGCGAACCTGATCGCACATACTTTTAGGGACCTCAACAATAAGGTTCCTGCCATTGTCCGAGATGCAGTGATCCATCCCAACGAATGAATCCGTCAGGTAGTCTGCAACCGCCCGCATCTTGGGTGTTATGATGGTTTTATACTCCATACCGTTTGCAAATATAGTACTTTTTGGCAATAAATAAAAATTATTGCCAGGTTTTTAGGGACGATTATTCCTTTGTGGCGGTTTCATCACGAAATCAAGGGCAAATTATTTTTTATTATCTTTGCCCCATGATAATAAAGGCAACAGGCATTGAAAAATCATTCGGGGACCTGAAGGTTCTCAGGGGCGTGGACTTTTCCGTCTCTGAATCGGAGGTGGTTTCCATTATGGGCGCTTCGGGCGCAGGGAAGTCCACCCTGCTCCAGATTCTCGGGACGCTGATGACCCCCTCCGCGGGGTCTCTTGAAATCGACGGGGAGGATGTACTGAGCATGGGCGAAAAGGCCCTTTCCGCCTTCCGGAACCGCCGGATCGGCTTCGTATTTCAGCAGCACCACCTGCTTCCTGAATTCAATGCCCTGGAGAATGTCATGATTCCAGCCCTGATCGGTGGCCGCAGTTCGCGCGAGGCCCGCTCTGAGGCGGAGCGGCTGCTTGGTGAAGTCGGCCTGTCGGAGAGGTGGAATCACAAGCCGAACCAGCTCTCCGGCGGAGAGCAGCAGAGGGTAGCCATAGCACGGGCCCTTGTCAACAGCCCGGCGATTCTCTTTGCGGACGAGCCCTCAGGCAACCTTGACAGCCGCACCAAGGAAGAAATCCATTCCCTCTTCTTCGATCTACGCAAAAAAACGGGCCAGACCATCGTCATAGTCACCCATGACTCCGGTCTGGCGGCGCTTTGCGATCGGACCTGCGTCCTGAAGGACGGGCAGTTCCTATAATACACTACTGAACGCTCATTTGTCGGTCTTCTTGTCGGCTTTCCTGTCGGCAGTCTTGTCGGCTTTCCTGTCCGGCCTGGGGTTCCCTTCCCCTCTTCGGATGTCATCTCCGCCTTTCAGCCGCTGGAACTGCTGTGTGCGGAACTTATCTTCCGCAAGGACCAGTTTTGCAACCTTAGCGACAGGAAGGACCTTGTTGAGGCGCGCTACGGCGTCAAGGTCAAACTGCTGACAGTCATTCGCCAGTACATAGGCCTCGGTCAGCTGCTCGATTTCTTTCGCGTCCTTACCGTCTTTCAGGGCTGCTTTCAGGGCCTTGTAGGCATCCATTCTTTGCTTCATCGCCTCGAAGCGCTCCTTCTCAATCTGGTTGTATACCGGCCAGAAGACCTCCGCCTCGGCGGATGTCAGGTCGAGTTCCCGGGTCAGGTAGGCAACCTTCTCAGCACGGAACTTTTCCTGCCAGTTTTTCTTCTGCTGCATCATCTCTTCCTGTCCCTTGCGGTTATCCGGCCTGCGGTCGCCGCGGGATTCCTGGGCAAACGCCCCGAGTGCTATGGATGAAACAAGGGCGAGGCAAAATATTCTTTTAACGATCTTGTTCATACTCTTCAAAATTAAACTGTTCAACTGACATACCTGAACCAATCAGGTATTCGATGATTTCATCTTCGGAGATACTCTCTGCGGGCTCATCTCCCATAAAATTGTCATAGTACGCGGCATCCCTCAGAACATCCGCTACGAGCATGCTTTCGTAGTCCGCCTGCAGTTCCGGATATGCAGGAGTAGGAAGGAGAAGGTTGCCGAGAACCAGGCCAATCAACATACAGGCCGCGATGGCTATATAAGGAGTAAGGGAATGGATGGTGTTCCTCTTCCTGGAAGAAGAACTGAAAGGTAGAGCAGAGAGTCTTCCCTTGAGATCCTCAAAATAGCCATCGGGCAGCCGTATGTCTTTTTTAACCATCATTTCGTTCTATTAGACACGTTAACATTCAAAAAGTTAAATCCGTATCGTCAAATTTTTTCAATGCCGAACGAATTTTTTCCTGCGCGATGTGGAAAGAGGCCTTCAGAGAACCGACAGAGGTGTTCAGAATCTCTGAAATCTTTTCGTAGGGAAGCTCGTCATAATACCGCATGATAAATACCTGGCGCTGCTTTTCGGGCAGTTTCGCGACTTCCTTCGACAGGGCCCGCTCTGCGTCGGTGCCGTTGAAATAAGGGTCATTGTCGATCCGCCTTTCCATCTCCTCGTCAATGGAGCGGAACCTCAGGGCGGAGCGGACCTTCTCGCGGCGGAGAAAGTTCAGGGCCTCGTTGGTCGCGATGCGGTAAACCCAGGTATAAATCTGCGCCTCCCCCCGCCAGGAGGGAAGCGCATTCCATATTTTCAAGAAGATTTCCTGGAGGAGGTCGTCGGTATCTTCATGGGACAGCACAAAGCGGCGGACATGCCAATAAAGACGCTCACTGCATGTCTCAACTATCTCATTGAACCTGGCCTCCCTGTCTTCCATTTATTTTCTGGAGAGGACTTTTTTCACCGCACCGGCTATATGGGCGGCATCGAGTCCGTAGTGCTCCATAAGTGCAGAAGGCGTGCCAGTCTGGCCGAAAAGGTCTCCTCCGTTTATGAACTCGACCGGAGTCGGAACGTTGGCCGCGAGTACACCGGCGACCGCTTCGCCAAGGCCGCCCGCCATGTTGTGCTCTTCAGCGACCACGACGGCGCCCGTCTTCTTTGCGGAAGCGATAACTGCCTTTTCATCAAGGGGTTTAATCGTCGCGACATTCAGAACCTCTACGCTGATTCCCTCGGCTTCGAGGGAATCGGCCGCCTGGATGGCCTCCCATACGAGATGGCCGGCAGCGAGGACTGTGACATCCTTCCCTTCATTCATTACATAAACTTTCCCGATCTCGAACTCCTCATTCTCGGGGGTGAAGTTCGGGACCGAGGGGCGTCCGAAACGAAGATAAACCGGGCCGAAGTATTTTGCGGCGGCGATAGTCGCGTTCTTCGTCTGATTATAGTCGCAGGGGTTGATGACCACCATCTCCGGGAGGGCCCTCATGAGGGCGAGGTCCTCCATGGTCTGATGAGTCGCCCCATCCTCTCCGAGGGTAATGCCGGCGTGGGAAGACGCGATTTTAACGTTGGTCTTTCCATAGGAGACCTCCTGGCGGATCTGGTCATAGACACGGCCGGTCACAAACTCGGCGAAGGAGCCGATGAAGGGGATTTTGCCGGCGATGGCAAGTCCGGCCGCGGCGCCGACCATATTGGCCTCGGCGATGCCGCACTGGATGAAACGCTCCGGGAATTCAGCGGCGAAAGCATCCATTTTCAGGGAACCTTTCAGGTCCGCAGTCATGGCGAGGACGCGTTCATCGGCCCTGCCCGCCTCGAGGAGTCCCGCGCCGAATCCGCTGCGGGTATCCTTCTTTCCTGTATCGATATATTTCTTCATGATTCTGTCGGTTTAAGGTCAAGATTAATAATCTCCGAGCGGGGTCTCGCCGAGCTGGCGAAGCGCTTCGGCGCACTGTTCCTCGGACGGGGCCTTGCCATGCCACTTGCATGTTCCAGCCATGAAATCGACTCCGTGGCCCATGTCGGACTTGAAGAGGATCATGGTAGGACGGAGGGTCCCCTTATTCGCCTTCGCTTCGGCGAATGCCCTCGAGATGGAATCAAAGTCGTGGCCGTCGGCTACGATGACATTCCAGTCCCAGGCCTTCCATTTTGCCTCGAGGTCTCCCTCGCCGGCGACCGATGCGACCGTTCCGTCAATCTGCTGGCCGTTCCAGTCAGTCATCGCGATGAGATTGTCCAGCTTGTGATAGACGGCAAACATGCCGGCTTCCCAGATCTGGCCCTCCTCGCTCTCGCCGTCACCGCACATCACATAGACCCGCTCCTCGTCCCCGTCGAGTTTCTTCGCAAGGGCGAGCCCGGCCGCTACGGAAAGGCCCTGTCCGAGGGAACCGGATGCCTGGAAGACTCCGGGAAGACCCCTTCTTACGGAAGGATGGCCCTGGAGGCGGGTTCCGAACTTGCGGAAAGTCGCGAGCTCCTCCACCGGGATGTATCCGCGCCGAGCCAGCAGCGAATAATACACCGGGGAAACATGGCCGGCGGAGAGGATGAACATATCCTGTCCCTTCCCGTCCCGCGTCCACGTCGCCGGATCGTTTTTCATCTCATTGAAATACATGGCTGTCAGAAAGTCGGCGCTCGACATCGAGCCGCCCGGGTGGCCGGACTTCGCCGAGGTCACCATCCTGACAATATCCCTGCGCACCTGCGTAGAGATATTTTTCAGTTCTTCGTTAGAGTACATATATGGAATAAATTGTTTTGTTTTCGTAATTCGTGCAAACCTTAGATTTACAGCGTAAGTTCTCTGCACCAAGGATTGTACGACAAAAATAATAAAAATATGCCGATATTGAAAGTTTAACAAAAGGACAATGGAGCCGGGAGGTTATCAATTCAAATTCCTCCTTCCCGCTGAAGCGATGGCGGTTCTCCCTGTAAAAACCGTCCTCTTCCTCTATCAGAAGACGGTCTATCCTGTTTCCTGTGCGGAAATATGTCTTCGTAATCGCTTCAATTTCGGTGACAGAACGATGCGATAAAAAAGAGCCCGGTGAAATACCGAGCTCTGTTCAATTGTTTGTAGATTATTCGTGGCAGCTTAAGCATTCTATAATTCTGTTTTTTAACGTATCATTACAGCTATGGGATAGCTTTATCCTCGCTATAACCAAATCACGTTCTTTTACAGATTGAGACTCTTCAGGTGAAGATAATACTCCCAGTACACAGTCCTTTACTCGTTTGTTTTCCGACTCTAATACATCTAGAAACAAATCTGGGCTGTAAAGTAACATATGGTTAAGAACCGAATATGCCCATTCGCTGGCTTCAACATTGTATTCGATTTCCGAAATATGGAAGAATAAATCTTCAAAGTCAATTCGTTCAAATGTTGTTCTCCGTGAACAATACTGAAAACACGCTAATATCATTCCTTCCGGGTCTCCATCAGCAAGTTTTTCCTGTAATACTTTCTTTATTTTTAGATTTCTTCCATTTTCGGTATCCTTCTGAAGATGTCTGTAGAGCGGATATAAACTCATTTGGCTGTCATTGTATAACGAAATGAGATAGCAAATATTATCTATGGCCTTCCCGTCCTTAAGTATAGAAAGAAAAGCATCCGTCTCTGAACAAAATACATCTACGGTAAACGCAGCGAATAAGTCTTGTTCATGTAGTGATGTCGAATCACACTGTTCTAAAACAGAATTAAGATAAAGAACAATACTTTTAGATTCTCCCGTATGTGCATTGCCAATATGCTGATAAAACAATAGTATAGATATAAAAATAATGAGTGTCTCTTTAGGGAACAAGAATGTTTTCATGTTTAATCATTTTTATTACGGTCGGTGTCCTATATATCAATATTTTTCCATAAGAATCGCCTGTGGTTTTATGCTTATTTGTCCAATTAAAATGTGAAAAAAAAGCTTCTGCGTCTTTTGGATTTATTGTAATACATCCATGTGATCCTCTACTATTATAATTACCATTATCACTATATCCACTATGAACATTTATGTACCATGCTATTGTATCTTCACCTTTTGGAGATTCTGCCGGAGCTACTCTTTTTCCTGAACTATTAACTATATTCAGTCCTTTTTGCTCACCTTTATGATGCCCCCATTTGTTGCAATAAATGTATTCTCCTTCTTTTATAGTATTATAAGGCGTCGAATTATTAGCATTATTTCTAGAATTCGGGTATGAACTTCCTTGATACTCTCCGACTATTTTACCATCTATTATTACAAAAACTGTAGCTGTGTATGTTTTCCCCCGGGTCCCGTTATCCTTTGGACGGTTATAGGAATCTACAACAATAACAGTATCCCTTCCATCCGGATCGACGACATTCACGGGATCTCCGGCACAGAAGGCATAGGGCGAGAGGTCGAAATACTTATCTGCGAGAGGGTCGGGAGAAAGCCACCCCCGGAGGGCAGGGCTGTAGGTCCTTGCCCCATAGTCGATGTAAGGACTCGCATCG
>JAFSSE010000001.1 GCA_017445755.1 Bacteroidales bacterium
ATGTATCCTGTAACCTCGATGGTGTTTCCTCTGAGCATATACTTCTTCGATAGCGACAGATCCAGGGTGCAGCGGGCGGGAATCTTCATCAGTGAGCGCATGGTGTTGTCGATGTACTGCTTTCCGACGTATTTGGCGGAGAGGCTTAGCGAGATGCCATCTTTAAATGGCTGGATGCTGGCCCGCATCATACCAAGGAGTGAGGGCGAGAGCAGCATATCCGTCTTTCCGTAATGCACCGAGGCCTGACCGGAGTAATCCGAATATGGAATCCAGGCTGTATAATCCTTGATTTTATTGGTGCTGAGCGTGGCGTTAGCGTCGAGCCGCAGGCCCTTGCAGGGCTGCCAGGCGGCTGCGACCTCAATGCCTCGCCGGTACCCTTCGGGCAGGTTTTCCTTGAGTGCATAGCCCTCGGGGCTGAGTTTGCCGGTCTCGAGCAGGATGTCGCGGTATTCCATCAGATAAACCGTGGCCGAGGCGGAGAACTTCTTCCCGGAGTAGCTGTATCCGAGCTCAATATCCGTCATCCTTTCGGGACGGATGGGATTAACACTACCCTTGATATTTTCCTTAATGTCGCCGCGCCCGGGCTCCCTATGCCCCACGGAAACGCTTCCGTAAATCCTGTGCGAAGGAGAAATCTCCCACGACAGTCCGCCGCGGGGATTGAAGAAGGTCCATTTGCGCTTAAAATCCATAAGCGCTCCGGTTGAAGGGAAATCCTCGTCGCGCCCCTTCAGGGAATAATCAATATGGCGAAGCTGAATGTCGGCGTAAGCTGTGAGCGCATCGGTGAGGAAGTATTCAGCCCTCAAAAAGGCGGAGCCATCCCATTTGCGGCCCTTGTGGCTGTACCAGGTCTTGGCGGAATTGAAATTCCTGTAGTCCCAATCCTTGCCGAGGACATCCGACCACAGGACGTCACCCCACTGGTCGCCTACGTATTTGGAGAGGCTCACGCCGCCGGTCAGAGAGAATCTCGGGCCTTTCCATGAGATATCTGACTTTGCAAGGAAGAAGTCGTTGCCCATCTTCTTGCGGTAAATCATGTCGGAATTTTCATACTGGAGGCCGTCCTGGCCGGTCATGGTTTCAGGGAAGCCGAAAGCCCCGAAGAAGGTTACGTCGCGGGCCCCGTAGTATTCGTCATAACCGTCGCCGCGGGTATAATTAAGGGTATTCGACCAGGTGAGTCCAGCCCCGAAATCATGTGTCCAGTTAAGTTGGACGTGATGCTGGCGGTAACGGTCGATCTGATTGTCGTAGTACCTTGTATTGCCGAAGGAATCGGTGTATGCTCCCGCATTGTTCTGCCGACGGTCTTCTTTGTACTGCTCCGGCGAAATGCCATCCCAGGTGATACCGCTGCGCTGGTCGCCGTAAAGCCAGGTCAGCCTCAGGGAATTGCGCTCGCCAAGCCATCCTGCGGAGGCGAAGGCAGAAAGCGATTTTACCTTGCCGTTGCGGATATATCCGTCGGTGTCGCCCTTGGAAATTG
>JAFSSE010000022.1 GCA_017445755.1 Bacteroidales bacterium
CAGCAGAGTGCTGACGGACAAGACTCCGCTTAGAGACCTGTTTGCTGGTCCCGAGACCCTGGAGGATGTATGCGAAAACGTCGTTCAACTTGAGTTTGTGTTTAGCTGTTAGTTTTTAAAAAATTTAATTGGACACTAGTGATGTTAATTCTATCAAACCAAGCCTCTTTGACTTTATTCCATCCTACCATCCAGGCAGTAAATGGTGAGATGGCTAAAGTATCAGCAGGAGCATGGTCCTTGTCGAACATGACTTCGTTAGGATAGTGTCCCTCCATAAAAGCGACATTCTCAGCTGGCTGGTAATCAGCATACAAATCAACGGCCCCCATTAGGTGAAGGAGTTCGTGAGCTACAACGCCGGAATGCAGTTGCAAGTTGTCATCTCCATATAGAACTGCGCATCCCATATGCTCCTCTCCGCGTCCCTGCCACCCGGCAAAACTTCGACCGTCGGCATCAACAATCACCAAAAGGGCCGCTCTTGAGCAATCACGCTGACGCGAGGTATAAAGGAGCTGGTCAACATTGAATTGTTTGTTGGCCATGCTCAGATAATAGTTAGTATCAGCACCATGGCATTCCGGGCAGTCAATGTCTTTAGGGGTTTCTGCATGAACAGTCCAGCCTTCATCAAGCCCAGTATGACCATTAACGAAGGTGATTCTTTTGCCATAATGGGAAGCCTGCTCCTCAATCCAGTGCTCAGCATCCTCAATGAGTGCCATGCGCTTTTCCTTTTCACCTGCTTTGAATTCACCCTCCGAAAGAAATAGGCTATGGATGTAAATCCTCTCTTCTGCGACATCGGCCGCTTCCATTCCCGCATCACAGGTATTGGGTGTTACTTCGGCCCCCTCTGTTTCAACATTTTCTTTGAGAAGATTGAAGCCTGGCATTGCTTCTTTATACTCTATGTCAATATAATGACATTGCTGTCGGATAATGCCCCTTTTTTCAATTGCAGGGCGGAGACAGTATTTTTCATACTTGTCCAGGAAGTCGGCCAAATCTGCAGGTCCTAGTTTTGATAGGTCAGTGACATGAGGAAAAAACAGTTTACAGTATGCGGTCGCAACCTTCTTTACAGCTTTAACATCTCGAAGATCAGCACTACCTTCGTAGGAAACAATGTCATCGAATATTGTTCCATACTCGGGACGAGTACGCAGAGAATGAAAGACCTCGGACAAGTATTCTTTATTGAGGCCCCATCCCTTATATATGCTTTCTACAGTAAGACGAGGGATCTTCCAGCCTTCAATTACTACATGGAATCGGTCAAGCACAGCCGAATTGTAAAAAGGTTTAGGAAGACATCTGAAGTATTTTTTCTCGACTGGTTTAAGATCAGCCGTAAGCGGAATATTGCAAACCCACATCATCCCACATTCGGACTGAATACTAACGTTGCCGAAACAGACCGTACCAGATTCAAGGTAGACTTTCAGGGGGGAACTAACAGATTCTTGAATAGAAAACGAGGATATTTCATCTATAACATATGCATCAAGTGTTTTAATCGGGCCGAATAATTTAGTTAGCCGGTTGTAAAAAAGCTCTGCAATCGTGGTGTTCCCATGGTCGTGAGTACCCATGAATTTGCTTGAGTTTTTATATGTAAACGACTTCCCGGTCCCCTTAGGGCCAAATTCTAACCCATTTACGCCCGGTTCGACAATCGGTAATAGACGAGTCAAAAATTCGCATTTTTGGCATGTCGCCTCTTCTTCGCTTTCCTTTGAAAAAGACTCCGGAGCATATCCTATCCCACTAATAAGAACATCCAGCCACTCTTCAAAACTAAATTGCGCCCGGGCCTTCGCATAGTAGTCAAGATCGATTATCTCAATGGGACGAAAAGGGCGGAACGAAATCATATTAACGTATCCGGGTTTTTTCCCCTCTGCGGGAACATATTCCAAAGTGATATTTCCCCAAATAACCCCATCTGTAAGTGTGTTTTTGTTATCGTCAAGAACTGAGCGAACGATATAGCCATTTGCTCCAAGTTCAATATCACGAAGCGTAAACGTTGTTTTCCCTTTCGCCAGATCGCACATAACGCTGAATGCGCATGTAAGGTTTACTGTTTTACCATCATTCAAAGCGCGACGGACTGCTCCACTATCGGTAGTCATTTTGTTTTCCAGATACTCGTCAAGAGCATACCTGTCAATTACTCCACCAGAGTTTGTGAAGCGCATCAATAAATACTCCTGAATATAGACCGGGAGATTACGCCCACCAAATAGAGATAGTCGGGTGCTATCTTTGAATGTACAGAGATCAGGAAAGACCTCTTTGACTTTTGTTCCAATTTCCATATGCTGATTTATTAAAAAGAATAGTCAATAACGGCTCCTTTAATACGAATAAGATGAGTGTCACAGCAAGTCTCTTCTGCTCCTGTTATCCCTTTAGATTGAACAGGGGTAACACTTGTAACGTCTTTCATATTAGTATGTTGTACGGGCGAAGTAGATGCCTTTTTTAGTCGAATAACCGCGCCGTCTGGGTTTATCTCGGTATTAAGGTCCCCATGAACGAGAATAGAATCTGTTTTTCGTTCCCTTTCTAAAATGAAAGAAATGTTATCAGTATAGCAGACTTTATTGAGTTCCTTCATCTGGAAGAATAACCATGATACATTGATTAGAGGTTTATTTCTTTTGACCTCTACTGAACTGACAGTTCTGTACATTTCTTCGGTTACAGCAATTCCGTAGTGCTTCAACCTATCTTCAAAGCAGGGATCCCATCTGTGGAAATAATAATAAACCCCATTTATATCAAGAGATATCCTATATTTATAATGAAGGTAGTAACGCCTCAGAAGGAGGAGCCACCCACGAGTAATTCTGTTAGCGATAAAAGCTAGAGCCCGCCTGATAGTATTCTTGATATCCATTCGTCCATTAGGTTTCTGCCCTATAAGACGATAAGGACTCGGAAATATTTGCAATCAATTCAAAATAAAACAAGAAACTATTTTGCCGGAATAGTGTGGTGCCAACTCAATATGTGGTGGTTGTAGATTACAACAATTGAAGGTGTGAGATAAGTGCATCCGTTAAAAAAAGGGACGGAAGTTTAATGGGCCAATGTGCCATAGAATGCCGTAGAATAGCGTTTTTATAAAACTTAGAATACCGGCCTACATAGTCTGGGGTCGAAAGTTTACAAAAACCTTGTTTCATACGCTTAGAATGCGTATATTTGTGATGGCCAAAGGTGAGTGTGAGATGCGTGTGACGAAAATTGGCCTTTTGTAATTAACTGAGAGTAAAGCGATTAAGTGTTGCGGGATACACTGTCACGCCGGGGGTCGCGAGTTCGAGCCTCGTCCGCACCGCTTAAAGATGCCTTACAACCGCTTGTAGGGCATTTTTTATTAGTATGCCCCAGGAAGGAAACATCATTATTAAGAAGGCAAGAGTCAATAACCTCAAGGAGATCTCCCTCGAGATCCCCCGGGGGCGGCTTGTCGTTATTACCGGAATATCGGGTAGCGGGAAATCTTCGCTCGCCTTCGATACCCTTTTCGCAGAGGGGCAGCGGCGCTTCGCCGAGAGTCTTTCCTCCTATGCGAGGCAGTTTCTGGGGAGGATGTCAAAGCCGGATGTGGAGCTTATTGAAGGAATCCCTCCGGCGGTTGCCATCGAACAGAAGGTGAATACGAGAAATCCCCGTTCCACGGTCGGTACTACAACGGAAATATATGATTATCTGCGTCTTCTCTTCGCAAGGATAGGGCGGACCTATTCTCCTGTTTCAGGGAAGGAGGTAAGGGCCCATACGGTCGCCGACGTGATGGAGAGGATTTTCGACGGGAGTGTCGTTTCCTGCTATGTTCTCTCTGATATCGGCTGGGATAAGCGGACCGACAAGGTCGAGCTGATGCTCCAGCTGAAAGAGGAGGGCTACAGCCGTTTTTTCAAGGATGGCATTATCCCGATCGAGGATGTGATGAGGGAGGCGGAAAATGGCGCCTATCCGGAGGGGCTGCTTCTTCTTATCGACCGCGCGAGGATATCGGATGACCCGGATCTCCGAACCAGAATCAGCTCTTCCCTCGAAACCGCCTTCTCCAAGGGGGACGGGCGTCTTGTCCTTCGCCTCGAGGACGGGGAAGGGAAGGTAACCATGGAACCCTTCTCATCCCGGATGGAACTGGACGGACTGACTTTCCGCGAGCCGGATGAATACCTTTTCAGTTTCAACAGCCCTCTCGGGGCCTGCCCGGTATGCGGCGGGCTCGGGAAGATCATAGGCATCAGCGAGGATCTGGTCATTCCCGACAAGGCGAAAAGCATTTACGATGGGGCCATCGCCTGCTGGAAGGGAGAAAAGATGGGCTGGTTCAAGGACCATATGGTCAGGGTCGCGGAGCGTTATCATATACCCGTTTTCGAGCCGTATTGCCAGCTTTCGGACGAGGTGAAGGACATTATCTGGAATGCCCACAGCGTAGAGGGGGATGAGGATTCCCTTATAGGAATCAACGAGTTCTTTTCATGGGTAGAAGCCAACCGGTATAAGATTCAGTACAAGTATATGCTGAGCCGTTTTTCCGGAAGGACTGTCTGCGGCGAATGCAGGGGCAGCCGGCTTAGGAAGGAGGCGCTCTGGGTCCGTGTCGGCGGTAAAACCATCCACGAACTCCTTTCTATGACCGTCGAGCAGCTGATGGCCTTTTTCGACGCCCTCCACCTTACTCCATACGAGGAAGGCGTTGCGGGAAAGGCGGTTGAAGAAATCATGTCCCGGCTCCGCTACATCAGCGACGTGGGGCTTGGATATCTTACTCTCAGCCGGAGCAGTAACACCCTTTCCGGCGGCGAGAGCCAGAGGGTCAGCCTTGTGACCGCGCTCGGAAGTTCCCTCGTCGGGTCCATGTATATCCTCGACGAGCCCTCCATCGGGCTTCATCCGAGGGATACGGCCCGCCTGATAGGGGTTCTGAAACGCCTCCGTGACATCGGGAATACGGTAATTGTCGTCGAGCACGATGAAGAAATCATCCGTGCGGCGGACTATCTTATTGATATGGGTCCCAGGGCCGGCGAGGCGGGCGGAGAGGTCGTGTACTGCGGTTCACCCCTGGGAAAGGGGGATTCCCTTACGCTCCGTTACCTCTCCGGGGAAATCGCCCGCTACGCCAGGAAAAAACGTCCCTTCCAGTACTCCATCACCATCGAAGGCGCCATGGAGCACAACCTCAAGAACATCGACGTCCGTTTCCCCCTCGGCGTCCTTACGGTCGTCTCCGGGGTCAGCGGCAGCGGCAAGTCATCCCTTGTCGGAGATATCCTCTATCCGGCCATGAGGAGAAGGATAAATGAAACCGGGGATCTTCCCGGAGTATTC
Source organism: Bacteroidales bacterium (assembly GCA_017445755.1). Classification (GTDB taxonomy): domain Bacteria; phylum Bacteroidota; class Bacteroidia; order Bacteroidales; family UBA932; genus Cryptobacteroides. The sequence goes on from JAFSSE010000022.1 coordinate 5,371, forward strand.
CGCTCCCTCGGCGGGAATCTGGACCGGATTACCCGTGTCGAATATGTCGACCAGAATCCGATAGGGAAGAGTTCCCGATCGAATGCCGTTACCTATCTGAAGGTTTATGATACCATCCGGAAGCTCCTTTCGGAGCAGCAGTTCGCCAAAATCAACGGCCTGACGCCATCCTTCTTCTCTTTCAACCAGGAAGGCGGACGCTGTCCCGAGTGCCAGGGCGACGGCTTTGTCCGGATAGGGATGCAGTTCATGGCAGACGTGACCATGGTCTGCGAGGCCTGCGGAGGAAAGCGTTTCAAGCCGGAAATTCTCGAGGTGAGGTATGAGGGGAAGAATATCGACGACATCCTTAACATGAGCGTTGCGGAGGCCATTGAATTCTTTGGAGGGGCTAAAGACGCGCTCGCACGCCAGGTTGCCGCCGAACTCCAGCCGCTTGTGGATGTGGGACTCTCCTATATCCGGCTTGGGCAGCCCTCCAGCACCCTTTCCGGCGGTGAAAGCCAGAGGATCAAGCTGGCCTATTTCCTTTCTTTGAGCGCCGATGACAAGCCCCGGAAGGACAGGATTCTCTTCCTTTTCGACGAGCCGACTACGGGTCTTCACTTCTATGACGTTGAAAAGCTTCTCAGATGCTTCGACGCCCTTCTGGACAGGGGCCATACGGTCATTGTTGTCGAACATAATCCGGATGTCATACGGAACGCCGACTGGGTCATAGACCTTGGACCTGATGCTGGAGACAGGGGCGGGGAAGTAGTCTTTGCAGGGACTCCTGAAGACCTCGTTTCGAAAGGCGGAACCTTTACTGCGCAGTATCTGTAAAATCGATTCCGAGCCGTTTCCCGATCCAGTCGAGGAAGAGGGCGCGCTCCTTGTCGGAGGCCTCCGGCAGGGAATTCATGCAGCCGAACATGAGGGCAGCTTTCCCCTCGGCTTCCCGGAGCTTCCTTTCCATATAGTTTTTCCTGCCTTTTCCCGGCTTGAAAAAGACCGTGCGTCCTTTCGGGCTTCGGAATTCGGCCTTTCCGAGCTGCTCTGCGAGGACATAGAAGAAACCCTGGACATTGAACTGGCTTTCATCGCGGAAACGATGTGCCAGATTCTTCTCTTCGACATCCGGGTGGGCGTCAAACCAGGTGCAGAGGATGTCTTTCCGGAGCGGATGCGGCTCGTGGGGCATCAGCCAGAAGTGATTGGATCCCAGGGCCCTGGCTCCGTTTGCGAGGGAGTCCTTGTAACCGAAGGGCTTGTGGCCTTTTTTCTTCGGCTTCAGAAAACGCTGGATACGGACGAAGGGAACGCTGTAGCGGTCAGCGTAGCAGATAACCTTGCCATCCGGGGTGAACAGGTCCTTTTCCTCTATCGGAGCGGTGAAGAAGAAATCGTCGTTCATGTAGATAAAGCGGTCTGAAAGACCCGGAATGCGGCAGATGACGGTTTCTACTGATATGCTGTTGAAAACAGGGGTGTGACGCTCCAGAGAGCCGCGGAAAAGGGTGTTCTGGTCTATAATTCTGATTTCCACCCTGCTCTCCGGGAAATACTTCCGAATGAAATCCCCGAGCTGAGGGTCCTGGCGGTTTGTCACTATGAAAATACGGCCGACAAAGGGGGCGAACCGAAGGATTGAGGCGACGCTGAAGCGGATCTCATCCGCCTGGAGGAAGCGCTGGGGACCGGCGATGTCAGCGAGGGTGTCTTCCCGCTTTCCGGTCAGATATTGCTGCCTCTCGGCCCTGAGTACCGGGTCATTGCCGTTTACCCAGGTCATTACTACGTCAACCATGGGGCTTAGAGGATCTTATGGAATTTTTCGGGAATCCGGACCACTAATTTGAGCCCGAGGGTCGTAGGTTTGTTGAGGGTGTGGATTGCACGGGTATGGACCTGGATCCAGCGCATCAGGGGGACCAGTTTATCCCACTCTCCCGGCTTCGTATTGGTGATGACGCGGATTGTCCGGGCGCGGCGCTTTAGGTGGGCGGACCAGCCGTTGGCAATCCGGTCAGAGCCGTCAATACGTTCCTGAAGGCGTTTGAAATCTATGCAGCCGAAGTGGAAGAGATAGAGATTCGGGTCGATATGGTACTGGTGGCCCTCGACGCGATGGAAGCCCGAGCCCCATTCAATGGGTTCCGAAAGGGTGTTGGTTTTAGTATAGCGCGAAGAAAGATAACCATAGGTCCGCTGCTCGAGGAAGGGGCGGGAAGGGTCAATCGGCTGCTCTGTATTCAGGTTTTGGCCGACATCTATCCCGAGTCCGGAGACGGAGCCCTTGATTTTGAGCGAAGAGAGGTATTCCGGAAGGGAGAGGCCAAGGTCGGGGTCCACAACGAGGAATTCGTCCACATCGGTTCCTATCACTATGTCATAGCGCTCAAAAAGTTCCTCGGCACGTTTTGAGAGGAAGCGGATACGTCCTTTGTCCGCGCGGGCAACGTTTCCCGCGACCCGGTCGCAGAGCACGGCGTTTGTCCCTTCGCAGCAGGGGGGAATATCCTGGTCTTTGCCGTCGAAAAAGATATAAAGATTTTCCTTCCCGAGGCGCTCTCCGTAGTAGGAGACCCATTTCTTCAGGAAGAACTCATCGTTGCGCACCATTGTCAGGGCGCAGATTCTTTTTCCATTCTCAGGCATTTCTCAGCATATCTTCATAGATGTCGTAATACCTGGCGGCGGCGGTTTCCCAGGAATAGGATTTGGCGTGGTCAATCATGGCCTGGACGTCGAAATTCCCGCTCTCAAATAACTCAATGCCCTTTTCGAATTCTTCCCTCATTCCGTCCGGATCGAAGTCATGGTTGAAATAAAAACCGTGCTCTCCGGTAATTTCGGGGATGCTCATGCGGTCCGATACAAAGACAGGCCTTCCGCAGCGCATGGCCTCCAGAACCGGCAGCCCGAACCCCTCTGCCAGGGAAGGGAAGACAAAGGCGCGGCAGTGCTGCATGTACCAGTACTTCTCGTCCTCGTCAACGGGTCCGGTAAAGACTACCCTGTCTGCGACGCCGAACTTCTTCGCCGCTTCCAGGACCCGCTCCTCATACCTGTTCTTGTCCATGTTGCCTACCAGGAGGAGCTTCATGTCGTTCCCGACCAGAAGCGGAGGAAGGACTTCGTAGTTCTTCAGGCGGGCGATACGGCTGACGCAGAGAAGATAGGGCTCTTCGGGCACATAAGCGGGACGCTTTGGAGTCCCGCTGTAGTCGGGAACCCCGTTGTAAACGACGTCAACCTGCATTCCATATAGGTCCAGGTCGCTTTCCAGCAGCTGTTTCCTGGCAAATTCCGAAATCGTTACAATCCGGTCGGCCCGGTCGATGGAACGCTGGCACTCAATTTTGTAGCGCGGGCGTTTTTTCCGCGGTCCCGCCAGAAAGAAGTTGATGTCATGGACCGTAAGAAGCACCTGGGCCCGTCCAGAGTCCGGGATATAACCGCTCCGCTGGCGCGCGCAGTGCCATAGATCTACATATGAGGGGGATTTCAGATAGAGCCGGTCGAATTTACCGCACTTCAAATATCTCATGTCGTCACCAAATCTTCCCATATCCTTTTCCGGGACATAGAAGGCCATGGTTTCCGAGCGTTTTCTTGCTTCTTCCGAGAGCGCCCTGCCGAGGGAGTCGCAATATGTGTAGAAGCCCTGAAAAGGGTGTTTCAGTCTCTCGCAATCAAAAAGTATCATTCCATATCTTTCTTCCGGGCTTTAGTACACTTTGCAAAAATACGTTTTATTCGTGATATTTCCAAATTCCATACCATTCAGTCCGTCTCCTTCCGGACGGACCGTTATACTGCGGGAGGTGTTCCTTTTCACATCCCCTGTTTGGAAGCGGTATTTCAGGTACTCCCCGGGCGGAGTATGATATTTGTCGGAGTGGAATTCCAGATCCAGTTCAATCCAACTCGGATTTTCCCCGCCCATGTTTTCCAGGAGGTAGAGGTCAACCGGGGTGGAGGGAGTGCGGTTGATCGGCTCCACATTCTCGTCCGCCTTGCAGAATCCGCTCGGAAAAACCTCATCCTCGTTCCTTACGGAACTGCTGCCAAAAAGGAAGGCGGAGGAGGGACAGTTGCCTACGGTGATTCTCCGGACATAAATTCTGACGTCATCGTCCAGGGCGCTCCGGTCCATCCCGACTGAAATCCTCGCCATCATCCTCCTGAGGGGGATTAACCCTCCGTCCTCGCCGGGGATAAAGTTCTCGAGGCATCCAGTCATGGGGATACCCTTTGGATACTCGTCCGGATATGCGAGGTGGAAGCGGGTTTTTTTCAGCGAATCCAGGGTTGGAGGCGCTTCCATGGCATATCCCATGTTGGCTGCGAGGCAAAGGGTATATGTCCCTCCGGAAAGGAGTTTCATTTCAAATGAGCAGTTTCCTTCCAGAAACCGGCGGGACAGGAAGCGGTGTTCCTCAAGGCGGGAATTCCAGTCGTAGAGGAAAATGTTGAGATCTGAAACCATGTTCTCATCCTCCGGGTCGTCGGATTTTACCGCTCCGGGGAGAAGGGGAGTAAAAACGTACGTCTGCAATTGTCCCGGCTCTTCGGAGCACGAAACAAGGGTAAGAAGCAGTATGAGTAGGGTCCTTTTCATCGTTTAGTAGCTCTGGATTTCCCCTTCCATAACCTCCCAGGGAACTACGTCCGAAGAGAGGCGGTACATTTCCGGGGACGCGGGATTATCCGGTCCGGAGGTTCCCAGCCGTGTCAGAACGAGGTCGAAGATATGGCGTTCTCCCGCTTTAAGGGACGGAATGCTTACGGGGTAATAATAGGTATCTCCGAGGATTGTTCCTTCAATGACGAGCCGTGTAAATGGCTCCAGGGGCGTTTCTTCAGCGATATCGTTGGCGTAGCAAAGAAATGAGCAGCCGGAGAAGACCGGATCCATCCCGACCCTTCCCTTGAGAGGAATCGATGGCACCTCCTCTGCCGCCGCTCTGAAATTAACCCAGGAGGGCTCCGGTTCCCTCGAAAGGAGGCGGCAGCGGTCATGGACGTTGACAGGGTAGATTCTGATATTCTCAAGGAAAGCCCCTTCGTAAGGACGTCCGCTGAAATCGCATGACAGGGAGCGGAGCCGGATCTCTGAAAAAAGCGGCGTCAGCGGAATCCTGAGGTCGCTTCCTTCCATAAGGATGGTTTCAGCGCTCATTACCGGATGGGAGGGGTCCTCATCCTTCAGCTCGGCGATTCTTCCGCTTAGGGTCCAGAAGGTCTGGATATCGGACCATGAGAAACGGTCCTCCCCGTAGTTTGCAATTGCTACAACCCTTTTGGATCCGCTTCTGGAGACCCCTTCAAAGACGTTTTCATCCGGAGATTCGAACCTCTGGTACGAGTCCAGGCGGGAGAGGGAGTCGTCGTCAAAGAAGAAAAGGTCAAGGTGTTCCAGAGGGGAGCCACCGGAACGGGTCAGTAGTACCCGTACGTGTCTTTCGGATTCTGCCGGAGGAGCGGATGTGCACGAGGAAACAAAGGCCGGATACAGGTTCGCAAGAAGAATAACCACAAAAATAATGTTAATCCGTGAAGAACTCACGGGCCGAAGTTCAGATTTTCCATAGCAAGTCAGGTTCCTGGGGCCCCGGCCTTTCTTTCCCGAATATGAAGTTTTTCCGTGCATGTCGCTCTTTGGCTTTCGGTGCAAAACTAAACACACGGAGCGGAACTTCCGAGGTCGGGGAGGCCCTCCGGCTGAAACTTTTTATGTTTTCGGAAAAAAGAAAAGGTTTCCGGAGAAAAACTTCCGGAAACCCCTTCATCTCCGGAAATTTTTCCGGAACATTATTTCGCCAGGTGGCAGGAAAAAATTACCTCATCACTTTCCCTGCCGTCGCCCTGCGGGCGACCCCTTACCCTTATACGGGGGAATACAATTCCCCCGAACCCCCTGCGGCCTATTGTCCTTTCCGACTTTTGCCAGCTGGCAAAAGTCCCGGACCCGGCCGGTCGGCTGATGCCGACTTTCTTAGGGCCCCTCCCTCTTATGGTGCCGAGGGTGGCACAGGCGATGAAAGTGATGAGGTAATTTTTTCCGTTGGAGTTATGCGCCGAAGTTATCGTAGAGGATGGACTCCGGGGCGACTCCGAGGGAGTCGAGGAGGTTGTTGACCGAGGCGACCATCATAGGCGGACCGCACATGAAGTACTTGATATCCTCCGGGGCCTCATGGTCCTTGAGATACGTATCGTACATCACCTGATGGACAAAACCTGCCGTGTACTTTACTCCTGCCTCATCGGCTGCCGGATCCGGACGGTCGAGGGCGAGGGTGAAGTGGAAGTTCGGGAATTCCTTCTCGATTTCCGCGAAATCCTCAAGATAGAAGGCCTCCACAAGGGCTCGTGCTCCATAGAAGAAGCGGACGGGCTTTCCGGTCTTCAAGGTCTTGAACAGGTGCATGATGTGGCTCCGGAGAGGGGCCATACCGGCACCGCCGCCGACGAAGATGTATTCCTGGGTATCGGGGTCGTTCTCCGGAAGGAGGAACTCTCCGTAAGGGCCGCTGATGGTGACCTTGTCACCGGGTTTACGTGAGAAAACGTAGGTGGAGGCGATTCCAGGAGGGACGGGGAGCATCTTGAAGACGCCGCGCGGCTGGCTCCTGTCGAAGGGAGGCGTAGCGATACGGACGTTCAGTTTGATGAGACCCTTCTCCGCCGGATACGAGGCCATGGAATAGGCGCGGATAGTCGGGACGGTATTCTTGTACTTGATGCCGAAGAAACCGTATTTCTCCCAGTCGCCGCGGTAGATGGGATCGATGTCGAAGTCGGCGAAGTCGACGTCATACTCGGGGATGTCGATCTGGATGTACTCACCGGACTTGAAGTCGATATGCTCTCCTTCCGGGAGCCGGACCGTGAATTCCTTGATGAAGGTTGCCACGTTCTTGTTGGAGATAACCTCGCATTCGAGTTTCTTGACGCTGAGTGCGCTCTCAGGGACTGCGATTTCGAGGTTGTCCTTAACCTTGACCTGGCAGCCGAGACGCCAGCCCTCCTTAATCTGTTTGCGGGAGAAGAAGCCGGTTTCGGTAGGGAGGATCGTGCCTCCGCCTTCGACCACCCTGACCTTGCACTGGCCGCAGTTGGCCTTGCCGCCGCAGGCGGAGGGAAGGAAGATGCCACCCTCGGCGAGGGAGTTCATGAGAGTTCCCCCGGGAGTGACTTCCAGCTCCTTGGCGCCCTTGTTGATTGAAATTTTCACCGAGCCGGACGGGGTCAGTTTCGCCTTGATCCAGAGGAGGAGGGCGACGAGAAGCAGCGTCACTACAGTGATGACGATGATTGAGAATAATACTGTATTACCCATAATTACCCCTCCTTTTAAAGTGAAATTCCCATGAAGGTCATGAAGGCCATGCCCATCAGACCTACGGTGATAAAGGTGATACCAAGACCCTTGAGCGCCTTCGGGACGTTGCTGTAGGCCATCTTTTCACGGATTGCCGCAAGCGACACGATGGCGAGGAACCAGCCGATTCCGCTGCCGAGGGCATATACGACCGGCTCGGCGAAGGTCGTGAAGTCCCGCTGCTGCATGAAGAGCGATCCGCTGAGGATGGCGCAGTTCACGGCAATGAGCGGAAGGAAGATACCGAGCGAGGAGTAAAGCGAAGGGCTGAATTTCTCCACCACCATCTCAACAATCTGGACTATTGCCGCAATGACTGCGATGAAAATGATGAAACTGAGGAAACTCAGGTCCACCCCCTTGATAAGGGCATCCGGAGCGAGCACATAGGTGTTCAGGAGCCAGTTGATAGGGAGTGTGATAAGAAGGACGAAGATTACCGCGAGGCCGAGGCCGGCAGCGGTCTTCACATTCTTGCTTACCGCCAGGAATGAGCACATTCCCAGGAAGTAGGCAAAAATCATATTATCGACGAAGATCGACTTTACGAATAAGCTTAAAAATTCCATATTCCTTTGATGTGCTTAAGGTTACTTTTCCTGGAGATCTTTCTGAATCGAGCGCTGGACCCATACGATGCATCCCAGGAGGATGAGCGCGAAGGGCGGCAGGATAACGAGGTTGTTCGGGACATAGCCGAAGCGGTTGAGGATATCGATCCCGAAGAGGGTGCCGCTTCCGAGAAGCTCCCGGAAGAAGGCGACAATCAGGAGGATCATGCCATAGCCGGCTCCGTTCGCGACGCCGTCGAGCAGCGAAGGCCAGGGCTTGTTTCCGAGGGCGAAGGCCTCGATGCGGCCCATGACGATGCAGTTCGTAATGATGAGTCCGATATAGACGCTGAGCTGCTTGTCGATGGCATAGGTCGCATCAAAGGATTTCAGCACCTGGTCGACGAGGATAACCATCATGGCCACCACGACGAGCTGGACGATGATTCGGACCCGGCTGGGAATCGTGTTCCGGAGCAGGGAGAGAATGAGCGACGAGACGCCGGTTACAACGATGACCGAGAGGGCCATGACGAGGGCGCCCTTGAGCGTGACGGTGACGGCCAGCGAGGAGCAGATACCGAGTACAAGGACGGTAATCGGGTTGCCCTTGAATATCGGATTGAGAATGGTTTCTTTGAGTTTTGCGTCCATATTCTATTCCTCCGTGTTGTTATCCTCCGCAGCGCTGAAATGCTTTGCGTAGGCGGCGAGCCACAGGTCGATGGCGGCTTCCAGACCCTTCGAGGTCATGGTCGCACCGGTGATGGCGTCGATCTTGTTGTCAATAATTTCCTTTCCATCGGCATCCTTGGGGGATCCGCCCTTTACAATCTCGAATACCTTTCCCTCGGTGAATGCGGGTTTTTCTCCGGCGAATTCCTGCTGGAAGGCGGGATCATCCTTGATCCTCGCGCCGAGGCCTGCGGTTTCGGATTCATGGTCGAAATAAGCGCCGATGATTGTATTTGAGCCGTCGAAGGCGATATAGCCCCAGACCGGACCCCAAAGGCCGGCTCCGTAGACGGGAACGACGGCCGTACCGTTCCGGAATTCGAATACCGGAAGCTCCGCCTCCTCTTTGTCACCCTTCAGCTTGTAGTTCTGGGCCTTGAGTTCGGAAGGGGAGTAAACTTTGGTCAGGTCGAGGTCGGCAACTTTCCTGCCTTCAACATTGACCGTATATGCTGCACCGATTTCTTCGGCATATTTGGCAAGGACTGCCTTGTTCCCCATTTTCTGGAATTCGGCCTTGGTCCCGAAGCGGGCGGCAGTCATCATCTGGGAGATGGTGTCGGCCTTCTCGTTTGCCTGCTGGTTACCCTTAAGCGACTGGGAGACAAAGGCGAGCACCGCAGCGACGACCACCACTATGACGGTCGTGTAGATTACTGTATAGACATTGCTGTTCGTATTCATAATCCCTTTCTTTAAGCGGTTTTCATTTTTCTCTGCCTTCTGGAAATGCTCGAGGAGACGACGCAGTGGTCAATCGTCGGGGCGAAGGTGTTCATGAGGAGGATGGCGAGCATCATGCCTTCGGCATAACCCGGATTCCACAGGCGTACCACGACGGCGAGGGCGCCTACGAGGAAGCCGAAAATCCACTTGCCGGTCTCTGTCTGGGCCGAAGTGACCGGATCGGTGGCCATGAAGACCGTGCCGAAGAGGAAACCGCCCATTACGAGGTGGTACCAGGCGGGAATTCCGGAACCGGCCAGCTGGCCGAGCCAGCCGACAAGGAGTCCTCCGGCGATGGAGGAAACCATGATTTTCCAGCTTGCTACGCCCGTCCATGCAATGATTATGGCGCCGAGGAGGATGGCGATGACGCTGGTTTCACCGACCGAACCGGGGATGAGGCCCCAGAAGAGGTCCATGAATGAATACCCGGCCGCGTCGAGGGCTCCTTTCCCGCCTTCGCCGGCGATGGCGAGGGGAGTGGCGCCTGTGAAGGCGTCAACCGTGGACATGCCCTTCGGGATATGGACCCAGACGGAGGATCCGCTCATCGAAGAGGGGTATGAGAAGAACAGGAAGGCCCTGGCCACGAGGGCAGGGTTCCAGATGTTCATTCCGGTGCCGCCGAAAACTTCCTTGCAGAAGATGACCGAGAAGGCCACCGCAAGGGCGAGCATCCATAGCGGAACATCCACAGGGACAATCAGCGGGATGAGGAAACCGGTCACGAGGTAGCCCTCGTTGACCTCCTCGCCGCGAATCTGGGAGGATGCGAACTCGATTGCAAGTCCGACGAGATATGCGACCACGTAGAGCGGGAGGACCTTGAAGAGTCCGTAGAAGAACATCTTCCAGAACCCCCAGGAAGCGCCCGTCGCGAGAGCTGTCTGATAGCCGACGTTGTACATGCCGAAGAGGGCCGCCGGAACGAGGGCGATGACCACCATGATCATGACTCTCTTGAGGTCGATGGAATCCCTGACATGGGCTCCCTTCGCGGTTACGGTACCCGGAACGCGGAGGAAGGTGTCGAAGGCATCGATTGTGGAGTGGAGCCAGTAGAGCTTGCCGCCTTTCTCAAAAAGGCCTGCTTTCTTTTCTTCTGCCATAACTTATGCCATTTCTTTAATCATGAGGTCGATACCCTTCGCGATGATATCCTGGATATCGTTCTTGGAGGGGTCTACATATTCACAGAGGGCGAAATCCTCGGGGAGGACTTCGTAGATGCCGAATTTCTCCATCTTCTCGATGTCACCGGCAAGGCAGGCCTTGATGAGGTAAATCGGGAAGAGCCCCATCGGGGTGACGTCCTCGAAGCACTTCGTCTCGACGAAGGCGCGCGGACCGCCGTGAAGGTTGGTGTCCATGTTGTACTTCCTCTTCGGGGTAAGCCATGAGAAGTAGCACTTGGAGGAGCTGAAAAGATTGAAACGGAAGGGTTTAGCCCATCCGAGAACCTCACGCTCGGGACCCTCGGAAAGGAGGGTCAGCTGCTCGTCGAAGAAGCCGAGATAGCCGTTGGAGCCGAGAATCTTTCCGGTAAGGATATCCCCGCCGATTATGCGGACGCCTTCGTAAACCGCCGTAAGGGAGCGGACGGGAGCGCCTGCGACTGTTACTACATATGCGGGTTCATCCACTGCGGGGCCGGTGATGGCGACTTTGCGGGTAAGATCCAGCTTTCCGGTCGCCACGAGGCGGCCGATAGCGGCTACACCGAGGAGCGGGCATGTCCACACGGTCTCACCCTTGCGGATGGGGGAGATGTGGCTGATCTGGACGCCTACATTTCCTGCCGGATGCGGCCCGGAGAAGGTGTGGAGTATGACATTCTCCATTTTTGCGAACGGGGATTTGATCTCGGAACCCTTGTCGATGGAGAGGTGAACCCCTCCGTCGGTAAGTTTTCCAAGGGCGATAAGTCCGTTCTGGATGTCGGCTGTGCGGTCCCCGAGGGTAAATTCAGTTTCCGGGGCGAGCGGAGCGGTAGAGAAAGCGGATACAAAGATGGCCTTCGGGCTCAGGGCGGGATCCGCCATGATGCCGTAAGGCCTCTGGATCAGGTAAGCCCAAAGGCCGCTCCTGAGGAGCAGGTCCTTGACTTCCTCCCGGCTGAGGGATGCGGCGTCACGGGCTCCGAAATCGACTTTCTTCTGCTCGGCATCGGCCTGGATTAGGACGGCGAGGAGTTTCCTTTTTTCCCCTCTGACAACTTCCTTTACCGTGCCGCTGACGGGACTGGTAAAGAGCACGTCCGGATTCTGTTTGTCACAGAAAACGGGAGAACCGCCGAGTACGCTGTCGCCTTCTTTAACAAGGAGCCGCGGAAGGAGCCCCTTGAAGTCGGTAGGTTTCAGTGCCACAACGTCAGGAACAACCGTTTTAGTGACTTTCTGGGCCGCGATACCCTTTACAGGGATGTCCAGGCCCTTTTTCAGTGCGATGTTGTTTGACATTATAAGATTCGTTGTAAGTTATAATCTAAAATACCGCGCGAAGATACATAAATTTATTGAAAAAGACAGCCGGAAGGGCTGTCTTTTTCAAGGGGAGCGGAATACGAGGTTCGAACTCGCGACCTGCGGCTTGGGAAGCCGCCGCTCTACCAACTGAGCTAATTCCGCGAAGGGATTGCAAATATAGGATTATTTTCTGACAAATCAAAAAATGAGCTGGAGAATCGGGCCATAAAATTCGTATGGCGGTTGCATCACTGCGACCGCCATACTACTTAACCTAAACTTAAACTATGAAAAACTTCACCGCAAATATACAATTTAATTTTGATTATCCAAGGGAAGCCCTTCGGATTTTTGCATATTTGAGGAGAAGCAGTTTCTCGCCATAGTTGTCAAAGACAATTCTGGCCTTGAGTTCCGGGATATTTCCCGTAATTTCCAGGATACGTCCGAATCCGAAGCGATTGTGCTCTATGCGGTCCCCGGTGTGGAAACAGTCCATGGTTTCCGGAACGAAGTCTTCGTTTTTCGGCGGAAGAGTGCGCCGGCTGAGCGCGTCTTTAACAGTGGACATGGGCGCGTTGCTTCGTATGGCGCCGGAGGAAGATGCCGTGAAGGGCCTGGAGGCGGAAGATGATGGGGTGAATGACCTTGGGCCGGAGGCCGCCGTGGAGGTGGATTTTGCGCCGTAGGGCCTGTAGTTTCCGCTTCCGAAGCGGAAGCCGGGGATATCGTCCTCCTCCGTATCCCTGGAGCGAAGGTCATCTTTCCGGAGCGGATTTTCGATGTACTGCGGGGCAATTTCCCGTAGGAAGCGGCTCGGGGCGTTGGATTCATGTTTTCCGTTCCGCATGCGGGAGTTCGCAAAGGTCAGGGCGACGGCCGTTTTCGCTCGGGTAATCGCGACGTAGAAGAGGCGCCGCTCCTCCTCGATGTCCTTTTCCGAAGCGAGCATGCCTCCGGAAGGGAAGAGGTTTTCTTCCATGCCTGCGACATAGACGTAGGGGAATTCGAGGCCCTTGGCGGAATGGGCGGTCATCAGGGCGACGCGGTTATCCCCGTCGGAATCCTCGACCACATCGACGTTGGAAAGCAGGGATATGTCTTCCAGGAAGTCTCCAAGGGGGACCAGAGGGCATTCTATCTCCGAGACGGAGTCGGCGTCCTGGATGGCTCCGTCCTCTATCAGCGCTTCAATATACTCTCCGTTACGGTCTTCTACAAAGCCGGTTACGGACGAGACGAGTTCTTCAATATTTGCGGCCCTTGACTGGGCTTCGACGGAATTGTCTTCCTTGAAGGAGCGGTAGAGACCGCATGCGTCTGAGAGGGACTTTACCACAGCGTCAGCGTTCTGGCTCAGGGACATTTCGCCGTGGCGCCGGATCATGTCGCAGAACTCCCGGATTTTCTGTACGGCTGAGGCGCGAAGGCCGAAGGACTCCAGATCGCTGCGGTACGCCGCTTCCAGAAGGGAAATCCCGTTTTTTGCCGCCGCCGCTTCCAGGGCGGAAAGGGAGGTCGCCCCGATTCCGCGGGCAGGGGTGTTGACAATCCTCTTGAAAGACTCGTTGTCAGAGTTGTTTACCGTAAGTTTCAGGTAAGCCATCATGTCCTTGATTTCGGCTCTTTCAAAGAAAGAATTTCCGGAGTAAATCATGTAGGGGACATTGCGTTTCCGGAGCGCCTCTTCGAGGGCCCTGGACTGGGAGTTTGTGCGGTAGAGGATGGCGAAATCCCGGTATTCGGCTCCGGCCTCGCGGATACGGGAGAGGATGGAGGAGGTAATCAGCACCGCCTCCTCTTCAGCCGTATAGGCGCGTATCAGACGAAGCTTTTCGCCCTCTCCTCCGACTGCGACGCAGTGCTTGGGAAGTCTGTCTTCGTTCTTGGAAATCAGCGAATTGGCCGCATTAACTATGTTTTTGGTAGAGCGGTAATTCATTTCAAGACGGAAAGTCTTCGTCTCCGGGAAGTCCTTCTGGAAGTTGAGGATGTTCTCAATCCGGGCGCCGCGGAAGGCGTAGATCGACTGGGAATCGTCGCCCACCACGCAGAGGTTATGGACAGGACGGTCCTTCATCAGCTCCCGTAGTATCCTGTACTGGGCAAAATTTGTGTCCTGATACTCGTCAACGAGGATATGGTCGAACCTTCCGGCGATTTCCTTTAGAGCCGCCGGATTCACCTTCAGGAGGATGTTCATGTTGAGAAGGATGTCGTCGAAGTCCATGACCCCGGAACTCTTCAGGAGGGTGTCATAGCACTTGTACAGCTCTGCCAACTTCGGCCTTTTCGCTATCCTGTCATCCTCCATGGCCCTGTGGTTATCCGGGTAGGCGTCGGCGGTTACAAGGGCGTTTTTCGCCTTGGAAATCCTTGCGAGCACATCCTTTGGCTTATAGGTCTTGTCGTCCAGCCCCAGCTGTTTTATGCAGGTCCGGATGGCGCTGACCGAATCCGAAGTGTCATAGATGGTAAAGGAAGAAGGGTAGCCGATTGAGTCCGAGAACTCCCGGAGGAGGCGGACGAAAACGGAATGGAAGGTCCCCATCCAAAGGTGCCTTGCCTTCTTTTCTCCGACCATGCGCGCAATCCTTTCCTTCATTTCCCCGGCCGCCTTTTTTGTGAAAGTCAGGGCCATAATCCTCGATGGATCCACCCCTTTTTCAATCATGTAGGCAATTCTGGAGGTCAGCACCCGGGTCTTTCCGGACCCCGCTCCGGCGACAATCAGAACCGGACCGTCGATGCATTCGACGGCTCTGCGCTGCTCCTGGTTCAGCTGTTCGAGGATTTCGCTCATGACACTTCGTTTCGAGGTACGAAGATACGAATTTTTATCGGTAAGGCCACTATTTTAGGACAAAAGAGTCGGGCGACTTTAGTCCCGGGATTCCGTAGTAGGACGAGACTATGTTCCCGTGGAGATAGACCCTCCGGCCGAGAAGGTCCGGATTGTCAGCGAGGTTGAGGCCTTCCCGTACGGTACCCTTCGGGAGTTCCACCGAGAGGCATGAGGCCTTTTCCGTCACGGAGGACCGGGCGGCGATGGCAAGGTGGGTTGCGGAGCTGAAGGGGGCGGCGGTGTTCATTTTCGTCCCCGCGGAAGTGAGGTCGCCCCCGACTATGTAGCCGAAGACCCATATCCCGTCAGTTCCGGCCGCAGCCCGCGCCTGGGTGACGTTGAGGGCGTTTTCTATGTCCGCCCCGGGATTTCCCTCGCCGGAGGATCCTTCCCCGACGGTGATGTTTTCGTATTTCCTGTTCTTTGTAGTATCGACGGTGACGGTCATCCGCCAGTCCTTCTCCTCCGTGGGAGCGGATGCCGAGAGTCCGATGTTGAGTATCTCCCTCGGACTCAGCAATCTGGAGAAGAGGACCTCGTCGCTCCCTCCGCTGCTCATTGTAAGGGAAACCGTTCCGGGAAGGAAGTAGGCCGTCCTGTTTTCATACTGGCTGTAAAGCAGCCGTCCCTCCTGGCAGCCGAGGAGCAGGACAGCGGAAGGGAAGGCGCTCCGGAAACTGGCTCCGATTTCGAGATGGAGACCGCAGTTTATCATTGTGCAGCAGAGCTTTACATCGGCACTCTCCCCGGCCTTCAGTACAACTATTTCGGTGTCTCCGTACTGGGGCTTGTCGAAGGCGGGGGCGGAGAAGTCGGAGGATTTAACCTCGATTTGGTAACTCCCGGGGCGGACAAGGAGTTTCTCCGGGGAATCCCCGTAAGCTCCGCTGTAGAGAATCTCTCCGGAAGCGTCCTTTACGGAAAGCAGGAAGTCGTTTGTGTCTGGAAGTTCTGTTTCTGCCCTTGTCAGAGGCGATTGCCCGGGGTCGAAGTGCCAGCGGAGTTCGGAAAGGGAGGCGCCCTCCGAGCGGGAGAAGTCGCTGCAGGAAAGGATCAGGTAGGGGAGGATCAGGAGAGTGAGGAGGGTGAGATGGATGGGGCGGATGGGGCGGCTTGTCGCCCGGGTAAAGAAGTGTTTCATGGTCCAATGTGTTTTGCTGCAAAGATAGGACTCTATTCCCTTCCTCCTTTACGAAAACCCAAGAAATACCATTATGGTTTCACGATTTTTCTCTCCAATCGCCGAAAAAACTACAGAAACCGCTGCTTTCCGTTGCGGCGGCAGGCGGCCGGGCTGTTGTCCATCGCAGCGGCGGGTGGCGCACAATTGCTTTATAGTAAGCGTTATGTATAAAACAATGTGCTGGATATAAGGTACGTCGTTTTACGTTACAGTTTTATAATCAGCGCTTTCTCCGCCACGGCCCTTGTGTCGTCAGCGGTTTTCATGTACTCGCGGTAGGGTGTGGGAAGCCGGCGGGAAAAATGGACAGCCGGGCGGGAAAAACAAGCTTGTGAAAAACTGGAGGAGAGGGGAGAGGCGGTTAATTTTGCAGAAAAACTCTCTGACGTATGAAAAAGAAGACATTCTGCAGCGGAGCGCTGCGCCTCAGCTCCCTTTCGGGAATCCTTACGAACGACCCCCTCGAGACTGTAATACCTGACGGAATCGGAAGAAGAATCCTCCTGTCGATCCAGGAGACTATGAGACAGCTTGCCCCGGTAGGGGACAATGACCGGCGCACCCTCTGGTTCGAGGTCCTCGGAAGGGGGAAGAATCCGGAAGTAATGTGGCTGGAGGTCAGCTTTTCAATCTATCGGGACTTCCACTATATGCTCCTCAGTGACGGCCGCTCGGAGTACCATGCCGTGATGAACCGCTCCGATTCGGCCGACGAGCCCGCGGCCGGATATGGGACTGAGGGGCTGACAAGAAGTCTGTCGTGCCTCTTCGGCTACCTCCAGGACCTTATCCGGAAGATAGCGGCTGACCCTCAGGCGTATAATAAGTATTTGGAGGATAATTTCCCGTGGGCTCTAAGGACGGGAGGAATAAATGTCCAGGAACTGGACAGGATTTTCGGAAGGAGGATAGTCGATGCGGAAGAGCGGGCTGTGGTCCAGATAATTCCGGGAGACCTTTCCCGTTTCAGCTCGCGTTCCTTCCCGGTTCTATCGATGGATGACCTGCCTTCGGACGCGACTCCGGAGCAGCTGGATGCGTTTGTCCGCTGCGTAACCTGGGACCCTGTCGCCGAGGTCCGCTGCGACCCCTGGCGTTTCTATGATGTGGACGGGTGTTAGTGCGGAGGAAGTTCCGGCTTCCTTTATGGGAATCTCCGAAAGTTTCATTATTTTTGCGACAAATTAGGTATTCCATGAGCCATCTTTTAAGATCCGTGACCCTCTCGGCGGCCCTTTTCTCCGCCGCCATGCTTTCTGCTCAGGGAATCGGCGACTTTTTCGGGAATTTTTTCCAGAATCCCCGCCCTGTGGAAAGCAGCGGCCGCGAAGGTGCGAAGTTCGTTTATGACGTCAATTTCAACTATGCTTTTGTAAATAATGAATTCGACGCTTCCGACGGCTATTTTGTCCCTTCCGGTACTATTGCGGCAGCGCGCCTCACGCCGTACATTGGTTTCGAGATAAACCGCGGCGCGTTTGGGAGCCACCGGCTCATGGCCGGAATAGACGTTCTGAAGAATTTCGGAGCAAACCCGATTTCGTATGGGGCGGAGAATGACCCCTCGCTTGAGAACAAGGCCCTTTTACGGGAGGTGACACTCTGGTACCAGTACGCCCGGAAGTTCGGAAAAACTGATTTTTTTGCAGCGGCCGGAGTCTTTCCACGCCACCTTTGCCGCGGGAAATATACGACAGCCGTCTTCTCTGACGGAGTACGGTTCTTTGACAATAATGCTGAAGGGCTGATGCTCAGGTGGAAGCGCCCCCGTTCCAATTATGAGGTAATCCTCGACTGGAACGGGCTTTACGGGACTGACCGCCGGGAACAGTTCAATGTTCTTACGTACGGCGAATGCTACCTTTCAGAGCACCTGTATCTCGGCTGGCAGGGTATGTTCCACCATTATGCCAATTCTGCGAACGTCGGAGGTGTTGTGGATGACCACCTTCTCAACCCCTTTGTCGCCTATGACTTTACGAAGGCGGTCCCGGTTGAGGTTCTTACGGTTTCCGCTGGTGCATATCTCGGATACCAGCGTGACAGAAGAAAGGGGAAAGAGTATAAAACGCCGCTCGGGGGGAGTCTCGTGACGGATGTAAGGAACTGGAGGGTCGGTCTTCGGAACGAACTGTATTACGGCGCTGACCTTATGCCCCTATTCAACGATACGGACAATGCCGGGATAATGTACGGGGCAAACCTTTACTTCCGTTCCGGCAGCTGGAAGATTTCTAAGGACGGAAAACCGGGTTTCTACGACAACGCCGAACTTTACTGGAGGCCTCTTATAAGCGAGTTTGTAGATATAAAGATAAGTGCCATAGCCCACTTCCTCCCCGGATTTATCGGCTGGCAGCAGCTTGTAATACTGAATTTTGATCTGGAAAAGATAGGGAGGCAGCCCGCGACGGCGAAAAAGCAGCGCCGGGAGCAGGAGCGAAGGCCTCAGAACTATTACCTATAATACAATGAAACGCAGATTCTTTTTCCTTTTCGCGGTTCTTCTTGCCGCCTCATGCGGAGGTCCTGAAGACGGGGACTATAAGCTTACCCTCCTTACAACCAACGATGTCCACGGCCACTTTTTCGATTCTACCTATGTCGGGCATTCCCTCAGCAAGTCCCTTATGGCCGTCCACCACATCGTGGACAGTGTCCGGGCGGCGGAAGGAGCTGAAAACGTCGTGCTTGTGGATGCCGGAGACTGCCTTCAGGGAGACAATGCTGCGTATTATTTCAACTATGTGGATACCTGCTCGAAGCACGTCTGGTCCCGGATTGTAGATTACATGGACTATGACGCCTGCGCCTGGGGAAACCACGATGTGGAAACGGGGCATCCTGTTTATGACCGCGTATTCTCGGATCTTAAGAAAGACGGGATTCCGCTTCTTGCCGGCAATGCGGTAAGGAATGATAACGGGAAGACCTACTTCCCGCTGTATACGGTCGTAAGGCGCGCCGGAGTGAAGATTGCGATTCTCGGTTATACCAATGCCAATATCCGCGCATGGCTCAGCGAAAGCGTCTGGAGCGGAATGCATTTCGTTCCGATCATGTCCCGCTGCCAGGAAGATGTCGTTATGGTAAGACGGAAAGAGAAGCCGGACCTTGTGATTGTCGCAATGCACAGCGCGACCGGAAAGGGGGATGGCTCCATCCTCGAGGCAGAGGCGATGGATGTCTTTAAGGGGGTGAAGGGAATCGATTTTGTCGTCTGTTCCCACGACCACAGGCCCTTTGTGACAAAGACGGACACCTCGGCCCTTATCAATTCCGGAAGCCACTGCCGCTATGTCGGACAGGGGACCCTGAACTTCCGGGTCGAAAAGGGTAAGATTGTTTCGAAAGAGTTTAACTCAGAGCTTATTCCGGTTAGGGCATGGAATGTAGACAGGGAGATGTGCGAGACCTTCCATGAAGACTACTCGGCCGTTAAAAAGTTTACTCTCCGGGAGGTCGGAACCCTTAAGTCGGATCTTCGTACGAGGGATGCCTACCGGGGGATGAGCGACTATATCAATCTCGTCCATACCCTCCAGATCAGCTGCGCCCCCGCCCAGATTTCCTTCGCCGCTCCGCTGACATATAACGGTTTCGTAAAAGCCGGGACCCTTATCTACAACGATCTCTTTACGATTTATCCTTTTGAAAACCAGCTGTTCGTCCTTCGGATGAGTGGCCGGGAAATCAGGAACTATCTGGAATTCAGCTATGATAACTGGATAAATACAATCTCGTCCCCTTCGGATCATATTCTTAAGATAGTGCCCTACGACGACCCGAGGACTGGTCAGAAGGGCTGGTCTTTCGTGAACCGCAGTTATAATTTCGACTCTGCCGCGGGATTGAACTATACGGTCGATGTGACAAAGCCGAAAGGAGAGCGTATCGCCATTTCCTCGCTCGCCGGCGGACAGCCCTTTGACGAGGATGCAACATATTCAGTAGCTGTTACTTCCTACCGTGCAAGCGGCGGAGGCGGCCTGATGCGTTACGGGGCCGGAATCGATACTGAAAAGATCGACGAGCGTGTCGTTGAACGTTATCCCGAGATTCGCAACATCCTCTATCAGTATCTGGTCGAGTTCGGAGAAATCGATCCGGCGGTGACCGGCGATCCCGCCCGCATAGGGTCCTGGCGTTTCATTCCTGAAGCCCTGGCGGAGAAGGCCCTCGACCAGGACATGTCCCTTATGTTCCGATAGCTACAGGGCCTTTTTGAGGAAGGCGACGTAGGCATCGGTATCCAGATTATAGTTCCTCTCGGCGATTATTTCTCCGTCGGGAGTGAGCAGAACGTAAGTCGGCTGGGCGTTTGCGTTGAAACGGGTGCGGGCGATGTAGGAATTGATCTTGCCCCATTCTTTCAGCACCTTCCCGCTGTCCGTAGTCAGCCATGAGGATTCCGGGGCTTTGGTGTGGTCGTCGCAGTGGAGGGCGACAAGGACAAAGCGTTTATCCAGAAGTTCCCTGACCCGGGGGTCGCTCCATACTCTCGCTTCCATCTCGCGGCAGTTGGTGCAACCTTTCCCCGTGATGTCAACGAATACGGGTTTTCCGGTCCTGGAGGCCTCTGCAAGCCCCTCTTCGAGGGTTTCATAGCCGTGGAGTCCCTGCGGAAGCTCGACCGTCCCATTCCCGGGAGCGGCAATGGGGGAGGGAGCACCGGATGAAAGCACAAACTCCTGGGATTCCATTGGCGGAAGATAACCGGAGAGGGCCTTAAGCGGGGCTCCGAACATGCCGGGAATCATCCAGACGACGAAGGTGAAGACTCCGATAGCGAGAACGAGCCGGACGAGGGAGATGTGCTCCAGGGGAGAATCATATTTGAATCGGAGTTTTCCCAGAAGGTAGAACCCGAGCAGTGAGAAGACGACTATCCAGATGGCGAGATAGACTTCCCGGTTGAGGATACCCCAGCCGTAGGTCTGGTCTGCGATGGAGAGGAACTTCAGTCCGAGGGCGATTTCCACGAAGCCGAGGACGACCTTGACCGAATTCAACCATCCGCCGCCCTTCATCTTTTTCAGAAGCTGGGGGAAAAGGGCGAATATTGTAAACGGAAGGGCGAAGGCAATGGAAAAGGCGAGCATCGTCACCATCGGGGTCCAGAACTCCCCGTGGGTCGATTTCAGGAGCACGCTTCCGACAATCGGTCCGGTGCAGGAGAAGGAGACGAGAACGAGGGTGAGGGCCATGAAAAACACCCCTCCGAGGCCTCCACGGCCCGATTTTGCATCAGTTTTCGTAGTCCATGACGCAGGCAGTGTAATCTCGAACGCGCCGAAGAACGAGGCGGCGAATATCATGAACACAACGAAGAAGAGGATGTTCGGAAGCCAGTGGGTAGAGAGCCAGTTGAAGATATCTGCCGTAACCGCATCTCCGCCGACGACCCTTGTAAGAAGGATTATCAGGGATATCGGGACAGTGTAGAGGAGGACGATGAAAAGCCCGTACATAAAGGCCTTGAATCGTCCTGAAGCGGGATTGTCGGACCCTTTCAGGAAGAAGGAAACGGTCATCGGGACCATCGGGAAGACGCATGGGGTCAGCAGCATGGCAAAGCCCCAGAGGATTGCCTCTATCAGAAGAGCCCAAAGACCGCCGCCCGCGCTTCTCTCCTCCTCGGGGTCTTCAATCGCCGTTCCGATGACTTCGGAAGGTGCGCCGACCGTTACCGAAAACTCCTCTTCCTCGGGCATTCCGCACATCTCGTCCGTACAGGCCTGCCAGCGGATAATACCTTCCGCGCGCCCCTCTCCAGACACTTTCTGGGCGAAAACCGCCCGCGAGGAAAAACCCCGGTCTCCCTTGAAAACACTCGCTTCGGAGCGCTCTTCAAGGCCGCCGGAAAGCTCTACTCCTTCGAGGGAAGTGAATACTACCGTAGTGGGGTTGAATTCATTCCGGGTATCGTAAATATGCTGCCCGGAGGGAATCTTCGCGGTAAAAAGGATTTCGTCCCCTTCGACGGAGACATTCCACCGGACGGAAGGGGTCTGGGCAAAGACGGCAGCCCCCGTAAGGATGGCTGCCGCAAGCGATGTAATTAACCTATTTCGCATATGCAACGGAGCGTGTTTCCCGGATTACCGTGATTTTCACCTGGCCGGGATAGGTCATTTCGTCCTGGATCTTCTTTGCAATCTCGCCGGAGAGACTTTCTGCCTGCTGGTCGGAGACCTGGTCGGCGCCGACGATAACGCGGAGCTCGCGACCGGCCTGGATGGCGTAAGACTTGGTCACGCCGGGATACGCCTGGGCGAGGTCTTCCATGCCCTTGAGACGCTTGATGTAGGATTCAATGACCTCCCTGCGGGCACCGGGACGGGCTCCGGAGATGGCGTCTCCGACGAGGACAATCGGGGCGATGAGGGATGTCATCTCTATTTCTTCATGGTGTGCGCCGATGGCGTTGCAGATTTCCGGTTTCTCCTTGTACTGCTCGGCGAGTTTCATACCGAGGATGGCGTGAGGCATTTCCGGATCCTCTTCGGAGACCTTGCCGATATCGTGCAGGAGGCCGGCGCGCTTTGCCGCCTTTACGTTGAGTCCGAGTTCCGCGGCCATGATTGCGCAGATGTTTGCAACCTCACGGGAGTGCTGCAGCAGGTTCTGGCCATAAGAGGAACGGTATTTCATACGGCCGATCATGCGGACGAGCTCCATGCTCATCCCGTGGATGCCGAGATCGATGCAGGTGCGCTTTCCGGTTTCGAGGATTTCTTCTTCGAGCTGCTTCTGGACCTTGGTGACGACTTCCTCGATACGGGCCGGGTGGATACGTCCGTCCACTACGAGCTGGTGGAGGGAAAGGCGGGCCACCTCACGGCGGACAGGGTCGAAGCCGGAGATGAGAATCGCGTCCGGAGTATCGTCAACTACTATTTCAACGCCGGTTGCCGCCTCGAGGGCCCGGATATTACGTCCCTCGCGTCCGATGATGCGTCCCTTAATCTCGTCGTTGTCGATAGGGAAGGTGGTTACAGCGTTTTCTATGGCCGTTTCCGTGGCGGTCCGCTGGATGGTGTTGATAACAATCCGCTTGGCCTCCTTTGCGGCGTTGAGCCGGGCTTCGTCCATGGTGTCGTTGATGTAGGCCTGGGCCTCGGTCCTGGCTTCCGCCTTCATGGCATCCACGAGCTGGTTTTTCGCCTCCTGGGCGGTCATTCCCGCGATGTTCTCGAGCTGGCGGAGGGCTTCCCCGCGGAGCTTGTCATACTCCTCGGCCTTGCGGGCGAGGGCTTCCTGCTGCCCTTTTAGGGAAGCTTTCGCATTCTCCACGTCACGGTTTTTCTTCTGGAGTTCGGCCGTAATCTGGTTTGCGGTGTTCTCCTTCTGCTTTATGCGGGACTCCGCCTCACGAATCTGGGCGTTCTTCTCGCTGACATACTGGTCATGCTCGCTCCGGAGGGTCAGGAATTTCTCTTTTGCCTGGAGGATTTTCTCATTTTTGATCTTTTCTCCTTCAAACTCCGCCTTTTTGATAATCTGTTCGCTCCTGGATTTGAGCGCGGTCCTTGAAAGGATTATGTAGACGACGAGCGCCAAGACGGCGCCTGCGACGAATCCGATGATAATGCTGACTATATTCATAATATATATAATAATTTAACTGTCAATACAATAAAGGCAGTTCCCTCTTATCAAGGAACTGCCTTTTCAGAAGAAAAGCCGTCAGCGTCTATGTCAGAAAATCTTGATGTCAAGATTTGGGTTCCGACCGTTTCTGAGATCCCACGTCCCGTCCCGAAGGGCGGAATTCCCGAAGGTAACCTGGGGCCTGTCATCACCGGTGCGAGTCCACCCGGTACGTTAGTACTCTGTTGTTTTCAGCACAGGGGCCTGACGGCTATTTAATCTTTTCCAGATAGGAATCCGTATCCTCCAGCATTTTTCGGATTGAGGACTTCAGGGAGTCGCATTCCCTCTTCGAGGTCAGCATGCCAATCCCCAGGTTCAGGGCGAGAAGGGAAATCCTGTCAACGTCGCTCTTTCCCGGAAGGGCCGTGGTAAGGGCTTCGAGTTTGGCATTGATGACGGCGGCGGCGCTCCGGATAAGTTCCTCATTTTCAGGGGAGGAGGCGGTCAGGGCGTACTTGCGGTCCGCAATGCGGATTGTAATCTTCTGGTCCATTCTAGCTCTTTTCAAGCAGGGAAATGCATCTGTCGATTTCCCTGATCATCCTGTCAATCTTCTCTTTGGAGGCGGAAGTGCTATTTCCGCCTGCGCTGAATGCCTGTGAAAGGTGCAGTGTTTCTATCTGTTCTTCCAAACCGGTTATCTGTTCCTTGTAGGAGTCCACGGCGGCCCTGCAGGAGTCGAGTTCGTCGCGCAGTTTCCGGTTCTGCGCTTTCTCCGCCTCATACAAAGCGATGAGCTGTTCGAAATTTTTTCGGATCTCTTCGAGCATGGCTGCCTTGGTGTACCTAATTGTGGGCAAAAATAATAAAAAATCTTTGTTATTTCGATATTTGGATGAAAATATTTTATAATGTAGTGTGCCCAAAAAGTGTTGTTGAACAATGTGTCTGCTTTGAGTTGGTCCTATCCTCTATATTTATTCAAACGACACAGAAGTAATAACACGCCCTCGATAGATTCCAGGTGTTTTGTAGTCAAGCCCAATAATATTATTCTGTGCCAAATTGTCGACAAGTCTTTCTGAAAAGAAGGTGTGTTGGCAGCTCTCTACTCGTAAAATATCAACATTTGAAAATCTCTTATCTAGTACAATATGCAATGGTTTTATGCCATCGAAATCCCCGTCATAAAATTGATCCGGAGTCTTCAAATCGTATACAACCTCAGGATGTCGTCCATTACAATAGACGGAGGAAGAAAGAATAATATTTGAAATTGGTATTTGAAATATAAACATTAGATAATAATTGTCTTCCACGCCTTCAATACTAATAGGGTGAAGAATGTATTCTTCTTTAGAGATATTCAATTCTTCAAAAATATGCTTAATCTTTTCATTGATTACTCCGAAGCATCCTTTGAATTTAGGCCATACATCCATATAGTCTTGTGCTCCTTTATAATCCATCTTCCCTTTGAAATCATAATCAAAATGTGAAAACAGTTGCTTTTGGATAGAAGACAGGGATTTTGCGTACTCAATAAGGAAATTCGCATCTCGTTCTATCATATAATTGCAATATTCTTTATTTAGGATATGAACCCATTGAGGATGAGATCGGTTCTTTAACAGATGCTCATCCATTGATTCTTCGACACAAAAGTAGGTATTCATAACAGGTAATGAATTAAATTATGGTTTGTTGTTTATTTCCTTAAAATACTGATTAATTCCTTTTCCAGTTGTATTAAAATCTTGAACTCCTTTTGTTCTGTTGTTATTCAGGTAATTTGAAATGTCGATTAAGATCCATCAGTCTGTTTGAACGAACTCTGTATTCTTTTATTTCGATAGGATATAATTCGGTAATGCTATTCTTATAATAATAAAACAACCGGTTATCTGAATAGCAAAACTCTTGTACTTCATCTTCAGGGACAAGGTTTTTTCTGTTATCTGTCAAAACTTTAAAATTGAAACCAGTTCGATATCGGCAGTTAATTGAGAAATATAGTATGTGTTTGTTTTCTATATAATAGATTCGAAGTGAATCTAACATTTGTTCTGGCGGTTTAAGCATTATATAATAGTCCTTTTTTGTGCATGGTATTCCGACATTCTCAGAGTCCTCAACGATAAAAAGAGTTCTTCCTCTTTCCGCAGGAACGACTTTAGAAATGAATACTTCTTTATTAGGAATTCTATATACAGTTTCTTCTATCCTAACGCTCCCCCAACTAAGTGCGGCGAATAAAGCTACGATTGGAAGTATCGCATAAGCAGATAATATAATTACAAGAATTAATAATCCTTTAGAAAAGGTAAGTATTATGTCTTCTAATGAGCGTTTCATTTGAAAGTTTTTAAAACAAACTTAACTGGATACTAATGTTTCAGTATCTTTATTAGTGCTGGAGGGAAGGTTATAGTCGTCCATGAATCGAAGGATTCCCTGATAAAGCGCCGCGCCGTCTTCCTCCGTATGGATGTAAATGTAGTCTTTTTTTATTGTTCTCCAAAATCTTTCTATCCAAATGTCGTTCTATGCCCAGGCGTCGCCGGGAAATTTTCCTCAACTATTGGTGGACAGCAATGAATTTTCTTTGTTATTTCGATATTTGGATGAAAATATTTAATTTCGCGGTGCACTATAAAAAGAAAAAGATTTAATGGAAAAGTATGGTTTTGTCAGGGTGGCTGCCGCTACGCCGAGGGTAAAGGTCGCCGATACGGCTTTCAATGAGAAGGAGATGGAGGCGCTGATCGAAAAGGCCGAGCATGAGAAGGTGTCCCTACTGGTCTTCCCGGAGCTTTCCGTAACCGGATATACATGTGGTGATCTTTTTGGAAGCAACCTCCTGATAGAAAGCGCTGAGAAAGCGGTTCTCGCCCTCAGGGACTCCACCAGGGGGCTCGAAGTGACGGTTGTCGCAGGCGCCCCGGTCCGGTACAATGACCGGCTTTATAACTGCGCCATCGTAATCCGCAACGGCCAGGTGAAGGGGATTGTCCCGAAGATTTACATGCCGACCTACAACGAGTTCTATGAAGCCCGCTGGTTCTCTTCCGGGGCCGATTTCCTCTCCGGAAACGTCCACAACGAGGGCCGTTTCCTGGATGACGGAAGGGACTTTGTGAGGGAGGGCTTCTGCGCCGAGATAACCTATGCCGGCAAGCGCTGCAATATTTCCCCGAACCTTCTCTTCACCGTAGGGGAGGCGACCTTCGCAATCGAAATCTGCGAAGACCTCTGGACCCCTCTTCCGCCGTCCTCCTTCCACTGCGTCGCCGGGGCCCAGATAATCGTCAATCTGTCGGCGAGCAACGAGGTCCTTATGAAGCATGTCTATCGGAAATCCCTCGTCTGCGAGCAGAGTGCCCATACGCTTTCCGGATATATTTACTGTTCAAGCGGTTATGGGGAATCAACCCAGGACCTTGTCTTTGCCGGTTCCTCGATGATTTACGAGAATGGAACCCTTATGGCCGAGGCGGAGCGTTTCGGGATGGACTCCTCCATGATCCTTGCGGATCTGGATGTCGAAAAGTTGACCGTCCTCCGCCAGAAGCAGAGTTCCTTCTATTATGTGACTCCGGACGGCACAAGGGCATCGACCTATGCCCAGATGTATTCCCGGGTTAAGGCAGGTCCCTCCGCCGGAACCGACTTCGAAAAGTCCTTCCACCGCTATATCGAACCCCATCCCTTCGTTCCCGCGGGCAGTGCGGACGACATCCGTGCCCGCTGCGAGGAGATAATCTCCATCCAGGTACTCGGGCTTGCAACCCGGCTGGAACATGTCCGGGCAAAGAGTGCCGTAATCGGCATCTCCGGCGGTCTGGACAGCACCCTGGCCCTCCTTGTGACGGCCCTTGCCTTCGACAAGCTCGGGTGGGACCGGAAGGGTATAATAGGCGTTTCCATGCCCGGTCTCGGTACTTCAAAGAGGACCCATACCAATGCGGACGACCTTATGGAGGTCCTCGGAATCTCCTCGCGTGAGATTTCGGTAGTTCCCGCTGTTGAGCAGCACTTCAGGGACATCGGCCATGATCCTGAAATAAAGGACACCACCTACGAAAACGCCCAGGCGCGGGAGCGTACCCAGATTCTGATGGACATCTCCAACGCTACCGGAGGGATTGTAATCGGGACCGGAGACCTTTCGGAGCTCGCCCTCGGCTGGTGTACATACAATGGGGACCATATGTCCATGTACGGGGTCAACGCCTCGGTCCCGAAGACCCTCGTGAGGTATCTCTGCCGCTGGATTGGGGAGAATCATATTACTGCGGGAACGACCTCTGACGGCCGCTCGGTAAGGGATATTATCCGGGATATCGTCGATACCCCCATCAGTCCCGAACTTACCCCGACGGACGAAAACGGGGCAATCGCACAGCTGACGGAGGATCTCGTCGGGCCGTATGAGCTCAACGATTTCTTCCTCTATCATTTCTTCCGCTTCGGCTGCTCGCCGGAAAAGATAGTTTTCCTCGCCGGGAAGGCCTTCGGGGACAAGTATGACGCTAAGACACTGAGGTACTGGGCGGACAATTTCTTCCGCCGGTTCTTCTCCCAGCAGTTCAAGCGTTCATGTCTTCCGGACGGCCCGAAAGTCGGGTCGGTAAGTTTATCTCCGCGCGGAGACTGGAGGATGCCTTCCGACGCCTCCGCAGATCTTTTCCGGATACTTGAGTAAGAGTTTAGATTCTGGAGATTAATTCAGTGAACAGCAAGGTCATGCGGTCGGCGGCAGCGTCGGCCGCTTTTACGATTTCCTCTCCGTCGGTAACATAGTCCTCGTCATCGGTGGAGTGGGCTACGTCGGTGATGACGGACATCCCGAAACACGGGACCGAACTGTGCCTTGCAACAATAACCTCCGGGGTGGTGCTCATCCCGACGGCGTCTGCGCCGACAGAGCGGTAGAAACCGTATTCCGCAGGAGTTTCATAGCAGGGGCCGGTGACGGCGAGATAGGTACCCTTTCTTACCTTGATGCCTTTTTCCGAAGCGATTTCCTCGGCCATCCGGACCAGTTTCGGATCGTAGGGTCGGGTCATGTCCGGGAAACGCGGCCCGAAGTCGTCGAGGTTCGGACCGATAAGGGGATTAGGGAGCATGTTTATCTGGTCGGTGATA
The DNA here is from genome assembly GCA_017445755.1 of Bacteroidales bacterium. GTDB lineage: Bacteria > Bacteroidota > Bacteroidia > Bacteroidales > UBA932 > Cryptobacteroides. The sequence continues at coordinate 33,992 of JAFSSE010000022.1, forward strand.
ATCATGAGATCACCTACGTTGTAGTCGAAATTGGTGCCGCCGGCCGCGTTTGAAACGAAGAGCACGGAGATTCCGATTCGGATCATGACCCGGATAGGCAGGGTGACCTGGTCCATGGTATAGCCCTCATAGTAGTGGATGCGGCCCTGCATCGCGATAACGCACTTTCCACCGAGGGTTCCTATGATGAAATTGCCCTTGTGGCCGATTGCAGTGGATACGGGGAAGCCGGGAATCTCGGAATAGGGGATGGTCAGAGGGTCTTCAATGCGGTCGGAGAGCTTCCCGAGACCGCTTCCGAGGACGATTCCAATCTGCGGCTTCCGGCCGCAGAGACGCTGCTTCACAAACTCGGAAGCACCCAGTATAGTTTCTGTTCTGTCCATTCTAAAGTTCTTGTATAATCCTTTCAAAAAGGGTGGTCATTGTATTCGCAATGGCGTCCGCTGCATAGACCACGTCAGCGCCGTCGTTGACGTAGTCTTCCGGGTAATTGTCGTGCGCCTCGTTGGTAATGACGGACATGCCGAAAACGGGGATTGAAGCGTGGCGGGCTACGATTACTTCCGGAATCGTGCTCATGCCGACGCAGTCCGCGCCCGCCTTCCGGAAGAATTTATACTCGGCGGGAGTCTCGTAGGAGGGTCCGGTGCTGCCGAGGTAAACGCCGGTTTTCACCGGAATGCCGAGCTCCAGGGCGACTTTCTTCGCCAGGGCGATTATCTTCGGATCATAGGGACGGGTCATGTCGGGGAAACGGGGGCCGAACTCGTCGAGGTTTGGTCCGATGAGGGGGTTCGGAAGGAGGTTGATATGGTCCCTGAGGATCACGAGGTCGCCGATTCTGTAGTCGTAGTTCACCCCTCCGGCGGCGTTTGAGACAAAGAGGGTTCCGATGCCGAGGACAATCATTACCCGGACCGGCAGGGTGACCTGGTCCATGGGGTATCCTTCGTAACAGTGGATGCGGCCCTGCATGGCGATGACGCATTTTCCTCCGAGGGTACCGACAATGTAATTGCCCTTGTGGCCGAGGGCGGTCGATACCGGGAAGCCGGGAATCTCACGGTATGGAATTTCGATTTTGTCGGAAATCCTGTCCGCGAGCGAATTGAGTCCGCTTCCGAGGATAATTCCGACTGCGGGCTTCCTGTCCCCGATGCGCTCTTTGACGGCCTCCGCCGCCGCATATATTTTTTCTAATCTAAGGTCCATAGTATCAGTGTTTTAGTCCGTCTAATCGAGCTCCCTCAGAATTTCCCTCGCTTGCTGTAGCATCTCTTTTTCTCCTTCGATTCTCCGGTTTCTCACTACGAATTTTCCGCCCGCGATGACCGATTCGATGCAGTCGCTGTGGGCCGAGTAGATAAGGTTGGAAAGGAAGGGGGCAGGGGAAAGGAAGGCGGGGGAGTCGGTATCGATGATAAGGATGTCGGCGAGTTTGCCTTCACGGATTTCCCCGGTGTCGATGCCGAGGGCGCGGGCGCCGTTCACGGTTGCCGCGTCGAGGAGTTCCTGGATAGGCATGGTCCTCGGGTCCCGGTTGATGGCTTTCTGGACGATGGCGGAGGTCTTCATGGTCTCGAGGAGGTCGAGGTTGTTTGAAGACGCGGCCCCGTCAGTACCGATGCAGACATTGACTCCCGCGGCCTTGAGGTCATTGTAACGGAAACGGTATCCGGAGGCAAGCTTGAGGTTGGAATTGACGTTATAGACGCATGAAACCCGGTTTCTTCCCAGGATTTCCACATCCTCGTCTGTCAGCCACAAGCTGTGCCCGGCGATGACATCGGGTCCCAGGACGCCCAGCTCGTCAAGGTATTTGACGGTAGTGATACCGCGCTCCTTTATGCTGTCCGCCTGCTCCTTTTCGGTCTCTGCAAGGTGGATGTGAATCGGGAGATGGTGCTTTCTGGCAAATTCGGTCCCAAAGAGAATCATCTCTTCGCTGACGGTATAGGCGGAGTGGATGGAGACGGTAAAAACAGCGTCCTCGGGATTCCAGGACCGGGATTTTTCGTACAGCTCAGCGCATTCATCCCGCTGGATTGCGGCCTTTTCCCTGTCGTAGAGGTCTAGGATAACGTAGGAAATAGCCGGCCTGAGCCCGATTTCCCCGGTGGCCCTCAGGGCGGCGAGGGGGAACCAGTACTGGTCGTTGAAGGTAACGGTTCCGGACTTTGCCATTTCAAGGCAGGCGACCTTGGTCCCATGATAAACAAAATCCTCATCGAGCTTTGCCTCAAGCCGCCATATTTCGGAAATCCAGTCGTGGAAATCGACATCTTCCCGGACGCCCCTCAGAAGGGACATGGCGGCGTGGGTATGCATGTTGACAAGGGCCGGCAGGGCGGTTTTTCCGTTGCAGTCCACGACCTCGGTCCCCGGCTCGGGGGAGGAAGGGGCGGCGGGAGAAATCCTGGAAATCCTTTTTCCGTCGATCAGGATGTCGACTTGCTTTTCGTTGAGGGTGATGTTTTTAAGGAGGATCATCTTAGTCCGGGTTTGAAAAAAACCGGCGCAGGCCGGTCATGATTTCATCAAAGTTCGTCGAAGCTGACACTTTCCGAAGGGGAGCCGTCCCGCGCTGGGAGATCCTTCAGGCAGTTTTCGCGGATGTAGTTTATTGCATCCTGCAGCCCTTCCGCAAACTTCTCGAAGTCTTCCTTATAGAGGAAAATCTTGTGTTTGTCAAAGGAGAAACTGCCGTCGCGCTCCTGGCGGCGCTTGCTTTCGGTAATTGTCAGATAGTAGTCATTGTTGCCCTTCGTCGACTTTACATCGAAGAAATAAGTTCGCTTTCCGGCACGGACGGGCTTGGAATACACGTCGTCGGAATTTCTCTCCTGAGAGAATCCTCTCTCGTAGTCCTCACGGTACATGGTTCGTAATTTTAATATTTACCCTACAAAAATACGGAAAATAATTTCAAATATTGTATATTTGTACAAATTTTTGTTTGAAATATCATGCTGAACAGACGAATCCTTAGAGTCAAGGCCCTCAAAGTGCTGTATGCCTGTGCGGAAGACAGGACCCTTTCCCTCAAAGACGCTAATTCAATGCTCGACGCTTCGTGCGAAGCTGCGCGCGACATGTACCTGTTCATGCTGGACCTCGTCCGGCCCCTGACCGCGGAGGCCTCAAACCGCATTGAGGCGGCAAGGGGAAAGCTCCGGCCGAGCGAAGAAGACCTCAATCCCAATACCAAATTCTCCGAAAACGCCATCGCCCGTGTCCTCGACGAGGATCCGGACTTCAAGAAAATCCTGGAAAGAAAAAAGCTTTCCTGGGAGCCCTACGATGCCTTTATCCGGGATCTCTACAACACCGTTTCCGCCCGTGAGTATTTCCGGGAGTACATGGAGAGCGGGGACCGCTCAGCCGTCTCGGACGCCCGTCTTTTCCAGAAGATATTCGAGGAGGAGCTGGAGGACAGGGAGGATCTTCTTTCAATCCTCGAAGAGATGAATCTCCTCTGGACGGACGATCTCGGCTATGTCCTCAGGTATGATATAAAATCCCTCGGGAGCATCGCAGAAAAGGGGATATGGACTCTTCCGGACCTCTATACCTCCGAGGAGGACAGCTCCTTCGCAAGGCGGCTGCTGCAGCGGACCTACGGCACCTGCGAGGGCTCTTTCGAGCGGATTTCCGCCAATGTCAGCGGCTGGGAACGAGACCGTCTCTTCGTCCTCGATACGGTTCTGATTTCCATGGGGCTCGCCGAGGCGGAGACCTTCCCGGACATCCCGCTCCGGGTGACCATCAATGAATACGTCGAGCTTACGAAATACTACAGCACCCCGAAGAGCCGTTCCTTTGTCAACGGACTTCTCGACCGCCTTATCCGGGAGGATATCGCCTCCGGAAAAATAACCAAATCAATCGATTCCAATCAATAAAAACAATTCAATATGAACGCAATGATGCTTTTACAGGCCACCCAGCCCACCGGCGGCAGTTCCTGGTCCATGTGGATCATGCTGATCCTCATTTTCGTGGTCATGTACTTTTTCATGATCCGCCCTCAGCGCAAGCAGCAGAAGGAGCTCCAGAACTTCCGTAATTCCCTGAAGAAAGGGGACAAGGTAGTTACTGTCGGGGGCATTTACGGAGAAATCGTCGAGGTCAACGAGAAGACCGCCCTCATCAGGGTTGACGGCGACACCAAACTCCGCGTCGACAAGAACGGACTGGTCCGCGATTATTCGACCGACGCACAGCAGCAGTAAGACGTGGACCCGCTCCGGCGAATAAAGGGTCTCCTGCAACTAGGTACGGGAAGGGATACGGCGGTTCTGCTTTCATCCCTCCTCGTTGCCTTCGTTATATGGTTGATTTCCAACCTTTCGCAGTCCTATGCCGGGACGCTCTCCGTCCCGGTCATCGCCGAATGTAACATTGAGGGCCACGCCAGCGTTTCCGACTCTCCAGCGATGGCTGTCGCCCGCTGCCATGCTTCCGGAAGCGCCCTCCTCAAGAACCGGAACCGTTCCGGTCGGAAACCCGTCAGGGTGAGCATCGACCGCTCTGACCTCCGCCAGACCGGACCGGAGGAGTTCTGCCTGACCGGATCTGCGATGAACGCCTATGTAAATGCGATTTTCGGGAGCGGTGCGACGGTGGATGCCTTTATCTCCGATTCGCTGTTCTTTCGCTTTCCATACATGAACAACAGGAAGGTTCCGGTGGAACCGGTCCAGGATCTCCGCTTCAGGGACGAGTATATGCTGACCGCCCCGTTATCCGTAGTTCCCGATTCCATCACGGTTTACGGCGAGGAAGCCAGAATAGGCGGAATCGACCGCGTATATACCTCAGCCCTCAATCTTTACGACCTTCATGAGAGCCAGAGCGGTACCCTTCGGCTTGGCCGGATCAAGGGGGTCCGCTTCTCCCAGGACGAGGTGGCCTATTCCATTGACATTTCCCGCTATGTGGAGATTGCATCTACGGTCCAGATCGAGGTCTGGAACGCCCCCGCCGGGAAAAATCTCCAGGTATATCCCTCGACCGCCGAGGTCGTCTTCCGCTGCAAATTCCCGCTCCGGCGGGACCCTTCGGATGCCTTCCGGCTCTACGTGGATTACCGCGATTTCACCTCATCCCTGACGGGCCGCTGCGTCCCGCGTATCCTTAAACTTCCCTCCGGGGTCATCGATGTCCGGGTTACTCCGGAAGTCGTCGACTGCGTTCTCGAAGAGCAATGAAAACGCTCCTTCTGACCGGTCCCATAGGTAGCGGCAAGTCCGCAGTTTCCGCCCTGCTCCGGGAGCGGGGCGTTGCCGTATATGATTCTGACTCGAGGGCTAAACTCCTTTATGAAACCGACCCTGAGCTGCTTCCGGCTGTGGAAAAGGCACTTGGGAGAAGTTTCCGCCGAAGGGGTGTTTTCTCCCGGAAGGCCCTTTCAAACGTGGTCTTTTCCGACCCGGAGAAACTCTCCATCCTCGAGGGTGTGGTCCATCCGGCGGTCCGGGAGGATTTCCTTCGCTGGAGGGACGGGATAAGCTACCCCTCATGGCCTCATGGGGCCGGGCCCTTCGTGGTTATGGAGTCCGCAATCGCCCTTTCGAAACCCCTTTTCCGGGACCTCTTTGACGGTGTCATCATGGTTGAGGCCCCTCTGGAGGAAAGGGTTCGGCGAATTGTCGCGAGGGATGGAGTTTCGGAGGAGGAGGCCCTCCGCCGCATCTCCCTCCAGAATTTCGACCCTTCCCTTGCCGACCTCCTTATCGTCAACGACGCTTCCCCCGACGACCTTATTCCCAAAGTTGAGTTTATTCTTTCATGGAATTATCTTAAAGATTAATTATATTTGCAAGAATTAATATCATAAAAATGAAAACAGATCTTTCGAAAATCCTTTCGGTGTCCGGCCAGCACGGACTTTACAATTATATCGCCCAGGCCCGAAGCGGAGCTGTCGTCGAGTCCCTCGAAGACAAGAGCCGCAGAGTATTTGATCTCAAGAGCCGTATCACCTCCCTAGCAGACATTTCCATCTATACGATGGACGCCGAGGTGAAACTCCGGGAAGTTTTCCTGAAGATGCACGAGGTCCTCGGAGAGACTCCCGCCCCCTCGCCCAAGGCCCCGGTTGCCGAGATTAAGGCCGTTTTCGAGAAGGCCCTCCCCGATTATGATCCCGACCGCTTCTATGTTTCCCATATGAAGAAAGTCGTCGAATGGTATAACGAGATACTGAAATTCGCTTCCTTCGATTTCACTGATCCGGAAGGGGAAGAGGCAGAGGAAGCAGCCGCGGAATAAAGGTATGCAGACCCTGCAGGTAATTGTCCTTGGGTGTTCCAAGAACACAGTCGATACGGAGCACCTGCTCTCCCAGGTCCGGGACCGTTTTGAATTAGTTCCGGAAGGGGAGGACCGCCCGGTAGATTACCTGCTCATAGATACCTGCGGATTCATAGGTGACGCCAAGGAGCAGTCGATAGAGACTATCCTTTCGGCCGCTGAGGCGAAAAAAGCGGGGAAGGTCGGCAAACTGGTGGTTTTCGGCTGCCTCTCGGAGCGGTACCCCTCAGAGCTCCCGGAGCTTATTCCGGAAGTTGACCTCTGGTTCGGAGCCAGGGACTTTGACCCCCTCGTGAGGGCGCTCGGATGTACCCCGGATCCGTCCAGGAACCATCTCAGGGTCCGCTATGACTCCCACCACCCGTATGCCTTCCTGAAGATTTCCGAGGGCTGCGACAGGCGGTGTTCGTACTGCGCCATCCCGCTTATCCGGGGACCTCACCGTTCAGTTCCCCTTGAAGTGCTTGTAAAGGAGGCGGAAACGCTTGCCTCCGAGGGAGTTAAAGAGCTTGTTCTGATTGCCCAGGATACTACCTGCTACGGGCTTGACCTCTACCGGAAAAGGATGCTCGCGGAACTTCTACGCCGGCTTTCAGCCATAGAGGGTATCCGCCGCATCCGAATCCATTATTCATATCCGGACGATTTCCCGGAGGATGTCCTCGACGAGATGGCGTCCAATCCGAAAATCTGCCGCTATCTGGACCTTCCTCTCCAGCATATTTCCGATTCTGTCCTTAAGAACATGCGCCGCCATATTGACGGGGAGGGGACCCGCGCCATTATCCGCAGAATGAGGGAAAAGGTCCCGGGGCTCGCCCTTCGGACCACCCTTATCGTAGGACACCCCGGAGAGGGTCGGAAGGAGTTCCGGGAGCTGCTGGATTTTGTCGAAGAAACCCGCTTCGACCGCCTCGGCTGCTTTGCCTATTCCGAAGAGGAGGGAACTTACGGGGCGGAGCATTTTACGGACAGCGTCACGCCGCGGACGAAACAATCCCGCCTGAAGCGGCTTATGGAGCTTCAGCGTGGCATTTCCTTTGCTGCTAATTCCGAGAGGGTCGGAACGGAAACCGACGTGCTCGTGGATGATTTCGTGGACGGGTGCTTCGTCTGCCGGAGCGAATACGAAAGCCCGGAAGTTGACGGGGAAATCCTCGTTAAGTATGACGAGGCCGCATTCGGGGGAGTGGAACCATACTCCTTTGTCGGCGAATTCCTCCACGTACGCATCACGGCCGCCGATGAATACGACCTGATTGCGGAACTATCTAAAAACCAATGATTATGAAACGTTTATCCATACTTTTCGTCGCAGCTTCAATCTTGCTCGTCGCCTCCTGCTCTCCGGAGACGTTTTCGATGAATATCGAGATGCGCTATCCCTCCCGTTCCGGTATAGACCTGACCCGGAAGTCGATGGCGGTTGTCGCAGTTGACAGCGGAGACGCTTCCGACACGACTTTCATGAGTGCCGTCGCAGAGGGCTTCGCCACCAAGATGGAGGAAGAGTATTACGGCGGAAAGAGCGTCATCGATATCTACCGGGTCCCGTCAATAAGCGGCTCCAGTGTGAAATCCTTCGCCCAGGACCTTATAATGGACACAAACCGGGACGTAGTCTTCCTTTTCGACCGGACCGAGTTCGGAGGGATTGCTACGGGTGACCGTAAGCAGAACCGCCTGGCGACCAATCCGGACTCCGCCTATATTACGGATGCCGCCCTTCCTTTCCGTCTCAAGATGTCCGTTTACAATTCCCTGGACACCCTGGATAAGGTTTATTCCTATTCCGGCGCCTCGTCGGTCCGCTGCAATGTCTATAACGACGGAACTTCCACGGCGGTAGAAAGGAATATCTGGGACAGTTCGGTCTCCGAGGCCGTGAAGGTGGGTTCCAGGGCAGCAGCCAACTTCCTGAATACCTGGAAAACGGAGACATATACCTTCTACTATTTCGAGACGCTCTCATCCGACTGGGACGAGGCCTCGCAGGCCGCGTACGAGTACCGCTGGACCGATGCCGTCAGGAAATGGACGTCCATCTTCAAGAATTCCAGCGATTCCAGGAAAAAGGCCTGCGCCGCATATGACATAGCGACAGCGTGTTATATGCTCGAGGAATATCCCCTCGCCCTTCAGTGGCTGGACATGGCGGACTCCCTATGCTCGCTGAGTCTTTCCCCGGGGCTCAGGAAGCGCATTAACAGCAGAATCCAATAACATTAACTCATATGGCCAATAATTACAAGGACAACGAATTCGACGTCATTATCGTCGGTGGCGGCATCACCGGAGCGGGTACGGCCCGCGACTGTGCGATGCGCGGCCTGAAGGTCCTCCTTATCGAGCGCCATGACATAGCAACCGGAGCCACTGGCCGAAATCACGGCCTTCTCCACTCCGGAGCCCGTTATGCCGTGACCGACAAGGAGTCCGCGACAGAATGTATCGAAGAAAACATGATTCTGAGGCGGATTGCACGCCACTGTGTTGACGAGACGGAAGGTTTCTTCATCACCCTTCCGGAAGACGACCTCGATTACCAGAAAAAGTTTGTTGAATCCTGCCTCGCGGCGGGGATCAGCGCTGAAGTCATCGATCCGAAGGACGCCATCCGTATGGAGCCCTCGGTGAATCCCGACCTTATCGGGGCGGTCAAGGTACCGGACGGCAGCGTGGATCCGTTCCGCCTCTGCGCGGCAAATATGCTTGATGCCAAGCTGCATGGGGCGAAAATACTTGTATATACGGAAGTTACCTCCTTTATAAAGGAAGGCGATACGGTCCGTGGAGTAAAGGTCGTCGATACGAAGACGGGCCAGGAGGCAGAGTATTATGCCCCTGTCACGGTCAATGCGGCGGGCATCTGGGGCCATGGAATAGCGGCGATGGCGGGTGCGAATATCGGGATGTTCCCGGCGAAGGGAGCCCTTCTGATTTTTGCGCACAGGGTCAACAGCATCGTCATAAACCGCTGCCGCAAGCCGGCCAATGCGGATATTCTTGTCCCGGGCGACACGGTCTGCGTCATCGGAACCACCTCCACGAAGGTGCCCTTTGAAGAGTGTGACAACATGCATGTCACTCCGGACGAGGTCGATCTCCTCCTGACCGAAGGAGCGAAGCTCGCCCCCTCCCTCGCTTCCACCCGTATCCTCAGGGCCTATGCAGGTGTCCGGCCGCTCGTCAGCGCCGACAACGATCCCTCCGGACGTAATATCAGCCGCGGTATCGTCTGCCTCGATCATGAGACCCGCGACGGCATCAAGGGCTTTGTCAGTATTACCGGCGGCAAGCTGATGACCTACCGGCTCATGGCCGAGCAGGCGACGGACGTGGTCTGCCGGAAGCTGGGTATCGACCGCTCCTGCGAGACCGCCGTAATTCCTCTTCCCGGCTCCGAAGGCGGGAAGACCGAGGAGGTCTCCAAGAAGATCTGGGCGGCTCCGACTACAGCCCAGAAGGCGTCGGCCGGACGGGCCGGGACCCGCGCCAGGGGGATATCCTTCGACAACTCCGTCGATGCGGCCCTTGTCTGCGAGTGCGAGGAAGTCTCCGTCGGGGAGGTTAAATCCGCGATAGAGAACCTTGAGGTCCATAATCTCGTGGATCTTCGCCGCCGCACCCGCGTCGGCATGGGAACCTGCCAGGGTGAGCTCTGCGCCTGCCGCGCAGCCGGACTTCTCGGGAAGGCCCATGGCTGCACCGAGAGGGCGGAGAAGGACCTTCGCTCGTTCATGAACGAACGCTGGAAGGGCATGTACCCGATCGCCTGGGGCAATACGCTCCGCGAGGCGGATTATACCCAGTGGGTTTATAACCAGGTACTTGGATTTAATGTGGAGGAATAGCATATGAAATTTGATACTGTCATAATCGGAGGCGGTCTTGCCGGACTCACAGCCGGCCTCCGGCTCCAGCAGAAGGGAAAAAGTGTCGCTATTGTCAGCGCGGGTCAGAATGCCCTCCACTTTTCCTCCGGTACTTTCGGCGTCCTGAACGAAGGGGCTGAAATTCCGGAAAACCACCCTTACATGAAACTGAATCTCGAGGGATATCTCGCCGAGGTGATACCCTTCTTCGCTTCCGCAGGTGTCGTGCTGAAAGGGAATCCCCTTAAGAACTCCTGGCGGATAACTCCGATGGGAAAGCGCCAGGAGGCCCGTTTCTTCATGGAAGATGCTGATCCTCTTGAGGGAAAGGATACCCTTATCGGGAAGAAGGCCCTTGTCGTCTCCTTCCCGGGCTTCCTCGATTTCAACACCTCTTTCCTCGCCGCCTCCCTGGAGAAATCCGGAACGGCTGTGAGGATCGAGCTGCTTGCCCTTCCCGAAATGGACCGGCTCCGCGAAAACCCCAGCGAAATGCGCTCGGTCAATGTCGCGAGGGTCATGGACAGGGCCTGGAACAAGGTTGTCAGCGAGGTGAAACTTCTCCTGAAGGGGGAGGACGTAATTGTTCTGCCCCAGGTCTTCGGACTTAAGGACAGCGCCATCGTTTCGGCTATCCGGGAGTCCTTCGACCAGAAGGTGCTCTTTGTCGGGACCATGCCCCCGTCAGTCCCCGGAATGAGGACGCAGATGAAGTTGAAACAGAGCTTCGAGGCCGCCGGAGGAACCTTCCTTATGGGCGACGAGGTCCTTTCTGCTGAGATTTCATCGGAAAGGGTCGTATCCGTAAAGACCCGTAATCTCGGTGACCATGCCCTCGAGGCCGACGCTTTCATCCTCGCCTCGGGCTCCTACTTCTCAAAGGGGCTTTCCGCAACTACGGAAGAGGTATTTGAGCCCCTTTTCGGACTGGATGTCAACTTCAGCGAGGGCCGCTCCTCGTGGTATGACGCCGATTTCTATTCGGCCCAGCCCTTCAATAATTTCGGTGTCATGACTGACGAGAAATTCCGGGCCCTCAAGGAAGGGAAGCCGGTTTTGAACCTCTATGCCGCCGGCTCGGTGCTCGGTGGGGCGGATGCCCTCCGGCTCGGCTGCGGCGCCGGGGTCGCCATCCTTTCCGGCCTTGCCGTCGCCGATGCTATTGCCCCTGAATCCAAATAGTGGAGGAATGAACCATGAAAATGCAAGAATATACGCTCAGCGCCCATAATTTTGAAGAGTGCATGAAATGTACGGTCTGCACGGCTTACTGCCCTGTGGTTCCGGCCAATCCCCACTATCCCGGCCCGAAACAGGCCGGACCCGACGGGGAGCGCCTCCGTCTGAAGGATCCTTATTTCTTCGACGAGATGCTTAAATACTGCCTCAACTGCAAACGCTGCGAGGTCGCCTGTCCTTCGGGGGTCAATGTCGCGGACATTATCCAGTCCGCCCGTATCCGTTACTCCAAGTCGAAGCCGAAGCTTCGCGACCGGATTCTCGCCTCTACGGATTTCATGGGAACGGCAGCCCGTCCCTTCGCACCCCTTGTCAACGCGGTGACAGGACTCGGCATCACCAAGTCCGTCCTCGACGCCACCATGGCGATTGACCGCCACCGCACCTTCCCGAAATATGCCGGGAAGAGCTTTGAGGGCTGGTTCAAGCGCAATGCCGCCGCTTCCCAGGAGCAGTTCAAGGAGAAGGTCGCCTATTTCCACGGCTGCTATGTGAATTACAATTATCCCCAGCTCGGAAAGGACCTCGTCGCCCTCATGAATGCCCTCGGCTTCGGGGTCGAACTCCTTGACAAGGAGAAGTGCTGCGGAGTTGCGATGATTGCCAACGGGATGTATGACGGGGCCAGGAAACATGCCGCCCATAACGAAAAAGTCCTCGGAAAGGCCGCCTCTTCGGGCCGTAAGATCCTGACAACCTCCACGACCTGTACCTTTACCATGAGGGACGAGTATCGGGAGCTTCTCGATGTGGACAATTCCTCCTATCGCGACAATCTCCTTATCGCTACGAAGTTCATTTATGAGAAAGTGAACAGCGGAGAGGTGAAACTCGTCTTCCGTAAGGACTATAAGGCGAAGATTGCATACCATACGCCCTGCCACATGGAAAAACTCGGCTGGGGCGTCTTCTCTACGGGACTCCTTAAGATGATTCCCGGAGCGGAGTTTACCATTCTGGACTCGAACTGCTGCGGTATTGCCGGAACATACGGTTTCAAGAAGGAGAACTATGCCGTCTCGCAGGAGATTGGGAAGCCCCTTTTCGACCAGATTGCCCGCATTGCTCCGGAAGTGGTCGCCTGCGACTGCGAGACCTGTAAATGGCAGATCGAGATGTCCACCGGACTCCCGGTCAAAAACCCCGTTTCCATCCTCGCCGAAGCCCTCGACCTCGAAGCAACTGCTAAATTAAATCAACATGAATAAAATAAGCTGTTGTTTTATAATGAAAAAAGTACTTATACTGGTGGCTGCCGCATTGGCAGTCCTGCCGCTGGGCGGAGCGTCCCGCAAAAAGGCCGTCAAGGCGTCGAAGGAGCAGACGGTCGTCGCCGTTCCGACGGTCGAAAAGACCGTGATTCCGATTTCGACGGACAATACCCAGATGGTGCTGGTCGCCTTTGGGAAGGGGATTCTGCATACCTACCATTATGGGGCGAAGCTGACGGATCCCGGGGAGTATGCCAATTTCAATTCCCGGATGGGATCGAATAATGGCGACGGCCCCATGACCTACCCTACCCAGGGCGGGAAATACGTCTCCGAGCCGGCCCTGAGCGTTAAATATGCCGACGGGTACCGGAACACCGAGCTCTGCTATGTATCTCATACACAGAGCGTTCGGGGGAATGTCGTAAAAACGGAAATCCAGATGAAGGACTACGTTACGGGACTTCAGGTAAAGCTCGTTTACGACGCCTATCAGAAGGAAGACGTCATCCTTGCCCATACCGAAATCACCAACGGCGGAAAGGTTCCCGTCGAGCTCGAGAACTATGCCTCCTCGTCGCTCTTCCTTCGCGGGGACAAGTTCCTCCTGACCCATACTTACGGGGACTGGGGCGCCGAGATGCAGGTTGACCGCGAGGTCCTTACCCACAATATGAAGGTCGTCGAGACCAAGCGCGGCACCCAGGCCACCCAGTGGAACAACCCTGCGTTCATGGTCAGCATGGACACCGACTGCTTCAGCGAGACGGAAGGGGAGGTTATTGCCGGAGCCCTCTGCTGGAGCGGAAATTTCCGGCTGAGCTTCGAAAAGGGCGTCAGCCACAACCTCAATATCGTCGCCGGCATCAACCCCTATTCCTCCGAGTACCCGCTCGGGGCGGGGGAGACCTTCGTTACCCCCGAGATGGTCTGGACCTTCTCCGCGGAAGGTGCCGGAAGGGCCTCGAGGAATATCCATTCCTGGGCAAGGCATTACGGCGTCTATGGCGGTGACCAGATTAAGCCGGCCCTCCTGAACAGCTGGGAGGGCGCATATTTCACCTTTACGACCGAGACCCTTCTTCGGATGATCGACGATGCCGCCTCGATGGGACTTGAGATGTTCGTCCTCGACGACGGCTGGTTCGCCATGGATTATCCCCGCGACAATGACCGCCAGGGCCTTGGCGACTGGGAGGTGAATACCCGGAAACTCCCGGAGGGAATCGACTACGTCGCTAAATATGCCCACGGGAAGGGGCTGAAATTCGGTATCTGGATTGAGCCGGAGATGGTCAATCCCAAGAGCAACCTTGCCCAGGCCCATCCCGACTGGGTGGTCCGTTCCCCGGGAAGGGAGATTTACCAGCACCGGAACCAGTGGATTCTCGACCTTACCAATCCTGAGGTCCAGGATTTCGTGTTCAGTATCTTCGACAATACCATGCAGCTCTCGAAGGATATCGACTACATCAAATTCGACTCCAACAGGGCTATCAACAACTTCGGCTCCGATTTCCTCGGAAAGGACCAGAGCCGCTTCTATGTGGATTATGTCCAGGGACTCTACAAGGTCATGCAAAGGGTTCGTGAAAAATACCCCGACACCATCGTCCAGTGCTGTTCTTCCGGAGGAAGCCGTGTCGATTACGGATCCCTCAGGTATTTTGACGAGTTCTGGACAAGCGACGACACCGACGCCATGGAGAGGGTAAAGATCCAGTACGGGACCTCCCTTTTCTATCCTGCCTGCACGATGGCCTCCCATGTTTCCGCCGTCCCGAATCACCAGACGGGCAACGTGACCCCGCTTAAGTTCCGCTTCGATATCGCCTGTGCGGGGCGCCTCGGCATGGAACTTCAGCCGAAAAACCTGAGCGCGGAAGAGAAGGCCCTTGCGGACCGCTGCATCTCCTCCTACAAGGTTTGGCGGGACCTGGTCTTCCAGGGAGACCTCTACCGGATTTCTTCTCCTTATGAGTCAGATTATTACGCTCTGATGTATGTTTCGGAGGATAAGTCCAGGGCGGTTGTCTTTACCTATTCGACAAATTATCTCAACCGCGCGATTGGGACAAAGACGTTCCGGCTCCGCGGGCTGGATCCGCAGAAGAAGTATAAGGTAAGCGAACAGAATGTGGATACTTCTGTCTTCTCCGCCAACGGGAAGTCCCTCAGCGGAAGCTATCTTATGAATGGTGGATTCAATCTAAACCTCTTCAAGACCTTCCAGAGCGCTGTATTCTATCTGGAGGCCGAATAATGGAAGAGAAGGTCTGGGACCCGCTGCGGCGGAAGGAGGTGCCCCTGACCCCGGAGGAAAGGGTCAGGCAATGGTTCATCTCGTTTCTCCGCTCTGAGGCCGGAGTCCCGGTCCATATGATGATGAGCGAGGTTGCGCTCCTCTCGGGAGGAAAGCGGTACCGGGCCGATATAGTGGTCTATGACCGTACGGGAAGCCCCCTTATGGTAGTGGAGTGCAAGAAACCGGAAGTACCTCTGGACGAGAAGGTTACTGATCAGGCGCTTCGCTATGACCGCTCCCTGGGAGTTCGGTATATCGCCGTTACCAACGGGCACGCGACCCTGCTTTTCGAAAAGACGGAGACGGGCTTTTCGCCGCTTTTAAAACTCCCTTCATGGGAAGAAATGTTATGCAGACCATAACCGAAGGATATTTGGACGCCCCGGTTTTCCGGATTGTGTCGGAAGTCGCGAAGGATCTCGGAGTGAGGGCTTTCGTGATAGGCGGTTATGTGAGGGACTGCTTCCTCGGCCGTCCCGGTAGTGACATCGACATCGTAGTCGAGGGAAGCGGCATCCGCCTCGCCGAAGCGGTCGGGAAGCGGGTGGGGAGCAATGTCTCGGTTTTCAAGAATTTCGGTACCGCAATGCTCCACTATAAGGGCGTCGAGGTGGAATTTGTCGGCGCCCGGAGGGAGTCGTATTCCCATGATTCCAGAAAGCCGATAGTGGAGGACGGGACCCTGGAGGAGGATCAGCTCCGCCGGGACTTTACCATCAACGCCATGGCTTTCAGTCTCCAGGAGGAGGACTACGGCGCCCTGGTGGATCCTTTCGGTGGAATCCGGGACCTTGCGGACGGTATTATCCGGACGCCTCTGGATCCGGACCAGACGTATAGCGACGACCCGCTGAGAATGCTCCGGGCCATTCGTTTCGCTTCGAAGCTGAGCACCCCTGAGCATTCCTTCCGGATTGTTCCTGAATCCCTCGATTCCATGCGTAGGAACGCCTCCCGGCTCGATATCCTTTCGAAGGAAAGGATTGTCGAAGAGCTGAACAAGATGCTCGTGAGCCCAAGACCATCGATGGCCTTCCGCCTTATGGATGAGACCACCCTTCTCGACCATATCCTTCCCCAGCTGTCTAAGCTTAAAGGCGTGGAAACAGTTGAGGGAAAGGGCCATAAGGAGAATTTCTCCCATACCCTCCAGGTTGTCGACAATGTCGCGAAGGAGGAGGCCGGCTCCGAACCCAACCTCTGGCTCCGCTGGGCGGCCCTTCTCCACGATATCGGGAAGCCCTCCACGAAGAAATTCGTTCCGGGGACCGGATGGACCTTCTATGGCCATGATATCGTCGGCTCCAGGATGGTTCCGAAGATCTTCCTTTCCCTGAAAATGCCCATGAACGAGAAGATGAAGTATGTCCAGAAGCTCGTCGGTCTCCACCTCCGCCCGATTGCCCTTGTTGACGACGGTGTGACGGATTCCGCGGTGCGGCGGCTGCTCTTCGACGCCGGGGACGACATTGACGACCTCATGGTGCTCTGCAAGGCCGATATCACTTCGAAAAACCCCGCCAAGGTTGAGCGGCTGAAGAAAAACTTCGAGCTTGTAAAGGAGAAGATTGTCGAGGTCGAGGCCAAGGATGCGATACGGAATTTCAAGAACCCGATTACGGGTGATTATATCATGGATCTGTTCGGAATCGGCCCCTGCAATACCATAGGCATTCTGAAAGAATACGTCAAGGAAGCTATTCTGGACGGGAAAATCGGCAATAATTTCGAGGAGGCGGATTCCCTTATGAGGGAAAAGGCCGCTGCCCTCGGTCTCTTCCCAAAGCCATGAGTCCTGTCGAAGGATATATTGTCTATGTGGAGACGGTCCGACGCTATTCGCCAAGGACCGTCGCCATCTATCGCTCCGTACTCGAAGACTTTTCCTCCTTTGTAGGAGAAGGGGAGGTTCTGCCTTCCATGATACCAGCCGTCATTCGTGACTACGAGGTGTCGCTTAGCGAAAGGGGCCTTTCGGCGAGGACCGTGAATCAGCATCTCTCGGTTTTGAGCGGCTTTTCCCGCTACCTTGTGCGTGAGGGCCTGATCGAGTCCAACCCGGTTTCTACTGTGCCGCGGCCGAAAAACGCCTCGCGGCTCCCCGTATTTTTCCACAGGGAGGCGATAGAGGCGTATATGAAAGATACCGAGTTCCTTATTACCGAGCCGGAAACCTTCATGGACGGGAAATACTATGAGCGCCGCCTGAAACGGCTGATTATAAGCATCCTGTTCTCGACCGGAATCCGTAGGGCGGAACTCATTTCCCTTGACCTCAATTCTTTCAATCCTTCCCGCGGGGTCCTCAGGGTTGTCGGAAAAGGCAATAAAATGAGAGAAATTCCGCTCATTCCTTCGCTTTCTCATGAAATTTCCCTATATTTACAATCGACAGCTGCGACGTCCGCCGGAACTGAAGGGTTGGATCGCCCGCTTTTAGTGACCCCGCGCGGCGGCCGGTTATATCCGGTCTACGTGGACAGGACGGTAAAATCGGAACTTTCCGGCTATGGGATAACGGGCAGGAAATCTCCCCATGTGCTTCGGCACACGCTGGCTACGGAGCTCCTCGAAGAGGGAGCTGACCTGTATGCAATCAAGGAGATGCTCGGCCACTCGTCCCTCGCCGCCACCCAGGTTTATACCCATACGTCGGTCGAACGGCTGAAAACAGTTTATGAAAACGCCCATCCAAGGGCAAAAAACGGAGGTAACCATGGAAATCAGGATTAAATCTCTGAAATTCGATGCCGACGCGAAACTTATCGCGTATGTCGAGAAGAAGGTTTCCAAGCTCGAGAAATTTTTCGACGGGCTGGAGACGGTAGATGTCGTTCTGTCCCTCTTGTCTGAGCCGGACAACAAGAACGTCAAACTCCAGGCACACATTCCGGGTGACGAACTTGTCATCGAGAGGAGCGCCAGGACCTTTGAGGAGGCCGTTACGGAAGCGGTCGACCTCATGAAAGAAAAGGTCGTGAGAGCCAAAGAGAAAAAGTTCGACAAATAAATTGTTCAGGGCGGTAGATTTACCGCCCTTTTTTCATTATCTTTGTGTCCTATGGCAGGCAAGGGCTATATAGAGACGGACCGTCAGTGCAGGAACATCGTCAGCGATGTCAGAAGTGGCGTATTCAAGAACGTCTATGTCCTGATGGGGGAGGAACCGTATTATCCGGAGATGGTCTGCAGCGCCATTTTGGAAAACTGCCTCCAGGACTGGGAGAAGGATTTCAATGAAACGGTCTGCTACGGGGCTGACGTCGATGCCGATACGGTCATTACCGCCGCGAGGCGCTTCCCGATGATGGCAGAGCGCCAGCTGGTCGTAGTTAAGGAAGCCCAGGCAATGCGTTCTCTCGAGGAACTCGCCGTTTATTGCCAGAAGCCCCTGGACAGCACCGTCCTTGTCATTTATCTTCGCGGAAGCTCCCTAGACAAGCGGAAATCCCTTTATAAGACCGTACTGAAAACCGGAATCATAGTGGAATCAAATCCGCTCAGGGATTATGAGATGCCGCGGTGGATAGCCGATTATTATAAGGACCGCGGACTCTCCATAGACCCGGAGGCGGCGATGCTCCTTTCCGAGTTTGCCGGTACGGACCTTTCCAGAATCGCTGTAGAAACCGACAAGATGCTCCGTAACCTGCCGGAAGGAACGACAGTGGTTACCGCTTCAGATATCGAGCGCAATGTCGGTATAAGCCGCGAATTCAGCGTTTTTGAGCTTACCCGGGAGCTTTCCTTCCGGGATGCGCCAAAAGCCCTCAGAACGGCCCGTTTTATCGGGAATGCCCCGCGCTTTGCCATGCCGATGGCGGTCAGCGCCCTCTTTACCCATTTTTACAGGATTCTGAGGTACGGGGCTCTGCTGCAGAAAGGACCGAACCCTCCTTCCGATGTGAAGGCGAGGATTCTCGGAGTGAATCCGTACTTTTTCAGGGAATATGATACGGCCGTCCAGAACTATCCCCTGAGGAAGTGTATGGCGGTTGTTTCGCTGCTGGATGATTTTGACTATAAGGGCAAGGGCGGAGAGACCGGCGAGGCCACTCCTGGAGACCTGCTTGTCGAGCTTGTGAGTAAAATCTTAAATATTTGATAAATTATTATTGTAATTCAATAATTATTTATATATTTGCGGAAATAATTTATTTTTATGCCTTTATTAGATATCCGAAATGTATCGAAGTCCTTCGGAACGAAGGTGGCGCTGGACGACATCTCCCTGGAAATACCTGAAGGACAGATTTTTGGTCTTCTTGGACCGAACGGAGCGGGTAAGACTACCCTGATCCGGATTATCAACCGAATTACTATCCCGGGCGGCGGGACCGTCTATTTCAACGGTCACCCCATTTCAGACGAAGACGTCTCGAAGATAGGTTATCTTCCCGAAGAGAGGGGTCTCTACCGCAAGATGAAGGTCGGAGACCAGGCGATGTACCTCGCCCAGCTCAAGGGAATGTCCCAGAAGGACGCGGCCCTGGCCCTGAAGGAGTGGTTTGTCCGCTTTGGCATCGAGGACTGGTGGAACAAGAAAATCGAGGAGCTCTCAAAGGGCATGGCCCAGAAGATCCAGTTTATCACGACGGTGGTCCATAAACCCTCCCTCATGATTCTGGATGAGCCGTTTTCCGGCTTTGACCCGGTCAACGCCGAACTGATCCGTAAGGAAATCCTACGCCTGAAGGAGGAGGGCGCGACGGTAATCCTCTCCACCCATAACATGGAGTCCGTTGAGGAGCTCTGCGACAGCATCGCCCTTATCAACAAGTCTCGCCTTGTCGTTACCGGCGGAGTGGACGAAATCCGTCGTAAACACGGAAACAACAATGTAGAGCTTATTTATACCGGCGAGGCGCTCGCTTCCCGGGAAGGCCTTTTCCGGGTCCTCAGTGACGAAGAAAACACCGGCCGCCACTCCTCTGTCCTCTCTCTCGAAGAAGGAGCTTCTCCGAACGCAGTCCTTTCCGCAATTATCGGGGAGGGCGTTGCCGTCAATTCCTTCAAGGAACTGATTCCACGCATGAACGATATCTTTATTAAACTGGTTACGGAGGGCGTATAATATGAATCTGAAGAAACTCAATATCATTATAGGACGCGAATACCTCAACAAGGTTCGCAAGAAATCCTTCCTCCTTACCACCTTCGGGGTTCCGATCCTGATTGCCGCAATGTATGTGGTCATGATCCTTATCATGCTGAAAGCCAAGGATGAGGCCAAGGTCGTGGGAGTCGTTGATGAGTCCGGGATTGTCCTTCCGACTCTGGAGAACAATGATGTTCTCGAATTCAGGGATGTCTTGGAAATCCCGCTCGACTCGCTTAAAAACGCGATGGGGAACTATGGGATAGACTTTGTCTTCACCGTCTCCGAGATAGATCCCGAGACAAAGAACGTCAGGGCTGCGACCTATTCCGAAAAACCTCTCGGAGTGGAGACCGTCGATATGCTGAAATCCAGGGTCGATAAGGCGGTGGAGTCCTACCGGATAGATTCCTATGGGATTGACGGACTTGCCCAGATTATGACGGATGTCCGTTCTAATGTATCTGTAAAGACCTATACCATAAGTAGTTCCGGCGAGGAGAAAATTACCGAATCCAGCGTTTACATGATTCTTTCCATGCTCCTCTCGATGGGACTCTACATGTTCATCGCGATTTTCTCCGGCATGGTCATGACGAGCGTCATCGAGGAGAAATCCTCCCGCGTCGTCGAGGTCCTGGTCTCTTCGGTAAAGGCGACGGAACTCCTGTTCGGAAAGATTATAGGCGTCGCCCTTGTGGCCCTGACCCAGTTCCTCCTGTGGATAGTCCTCTCCGGAGTGATTATCGGGGGAGTCGGTGCCGTTGTCGGATTCGACAAGATTGCCGGCGTCGCTTCGGCGACTGAATACCACCCTGACATGTCTTCGATGGGAGTTCCGGAAGGGGCGACCCTCGATATGGGTTCCATGCTCGGAGCGCCCGGGGATGCCGCTACGGCCCCTGCGGATACGGCGGCCTCATCTGATGAACCGACCGGTATCCAGGCAGTTTTCTCTACGCTTTCGGAGCTTAACATTGCCGAGATAATTGTTGTCTTCCTTCTCTTCTTCGTATTCGGATACCTGCTTTATGCCTCACTCTTTGCGGCCATAGGTTCCGCGGTGGAGAACGAAGCGGACACCCAGCAGCTCCAGATTCCGATTACGATACCGCTTCTGATTGGATTCTTTATCGCCTTCTACGCCTTCCGTGCCCCGGATTCCGCAGTGGTCTTCTGGGGGTCCATGATTCCGTTTACCTCTCCGATCGTAATGCTGGCGCGCGTTCCCTTCGGAGTTCCGCTCTGGGAGCTACTCCTCTCGCTCGGACTTCTGGTCGGCACCTTCATCGCCTGTGCCTGGCTGTCGGCAAAGATTTATAAGGTCGGTATCCTGATGTACGGGAAGAAGTCTTCCTTTAAGGACCTTTGGAAATGGCTTAAAATGAAATAGATATGAAATTAAGAAAGGTACTTCTCTGCTGTGCTGTGCTGCTTGCCTGCTGTGGTGTCGGCCGGGCGGTATATATCGCTGAATCCGGGGTAAAGATTTCCTGGGGGAGGACGCTCATGGACGGGCACAGAACCGGCGTCCAGAGTGTCACGGTTGATAACCAGGCGGAAGCCCTCGGCGTATTTGATGGCGAAACCTATGTTTCCCCGAGCGGAAACCGGTTTACGGAGGGTGCGACCCCTGCCGTTGCCGCCGCCCTTATCGAAGTGCAGCCGAAAATGGCACGGTTAAAGGAAGTTATCGGCTACAGCGCCGTTGAAATGGAAGCTTATCCTCCTGAGAGCCCCCTCAGCAATCTTTTTGTAGATGAACTCAGGGCTGCCGGGTCCAGGATTTTCGGCAGAGAAGCCGATCTCGCCCTGGCGAATTTCGGCGGCATCCGTACATCCATGCCGGAAGGCCCCGTCGTCCTCGACGATATCCTTTCCATGTTCCCGTTCCGGAATGTCGTCGTGATGACTACGGTCCGCGGCCGCTCGATAAAGACCC
This sequence comes from Bacteroidales bacterium, assembly GCA_017445755.1. Lineage (GTDB taxonomy): Bacteria > Bacteroidota > Bacteroidia > Bacteroidales > UBA932 > Cryptobacteroides. Next base: position 55,980 of record JAFSSE010000022.1, read on the forward strand.
TTTTCGACCAGCTTGCCGAGACCGGCTCGTTCCAGTGCATAAGCGGAGCCCGTGTGGTAATCAAGGACCGCAAGGTCGTTTCCGCTGAAATCGGGGGAGAGCCCATCGAAGACGACCGTCTCTATAATTTCGTGACCATAGACTTCCTCCTGACCGGAGGGGACCGGATTGCAATTGGTGCTATCGCAGAGTCACTTGAGATGTCGGACGTCCTTCTGAAGGACATTATGCTGGACTATGTACGCCGGCTTAATGCGGAAGGAAAGAAAATTGAATACCAGACTGACGGACGAGTCGTTATCGAGAATTAGCCATGGAAAAGAAAAGAATAGTTTATATCGCTCTTGCAGTACTCTGCATCGGTATTTTCATCGGGTCGTTCTTCATTAAGGGTTCGCCCCGCCGCCACCTTACAATCGTCCATGTGAACGATACCCACAGCCACTTTGAACCGGTCCGTTCGGGCTCCCGTGCCGGACTCGGAGGCATAATCGAAAGGGCTGCCTTCGTTGACAGCGTCCGTGCCGCCGACGGGGCGGAGAATGTGCTCCTGCTCCATGCCGGCGATTTCAGCCAGGGAACCACCTATTTTTCAGAGCTCGGAGGGGACCTCGAGATAGAGGAGCTCAACAATATGGGCTATGACGTCGTGACGCTCGGAAACCATGAGTTTGATAACGGACTCGAGGATCTCGGCCGCCGTCTGTCCTCGCTGAATATGCCCGTAGTATGCTGCAATTACGATTTTTCGCCTTTCGAGGCCGGAAAATACATAAAGCCCTGCACCGTCATTGAAAAAGCCGGAATCCGGATTGGCGTAGTCGGGGTGCTCTGTAACCTTAAGGCCATGGTTTCGGCCGAGATTTCGAACCGTATCCCTGAATTCGAGACCCTTCCTACCGTCCAGAAGTACGTGGATAAGCTCCGGAATGAGGATGGCTGCGAATTTGTCATTGCCCTGACCCACATCGGGTACGAGAAGGAGAATCCGGAGGATTTTGTAGATCCTGACCTCGTAGCCGGAACGAGGGGAATAGACCTTGTCGTCGGGGGCCATTCCCATACCTTCCTGACGGAAAAGAAGATGCACAGGAACCTCGACGGAAAGAAAGTCCCGGTTGTCCAGGACGGCTGCTGGGGGCTCTACGTCGGGAAGCTTGACGTGGTCTTCTAGAGAATATTCATCGACTGTTCGCGGATTTTTTCGAGCTCGTCTTTCATTCGAACGACGAGCTTTTGTATACCCGCGTGGTTCGCCTTTGAACCGGTGGTATTGATTTCACGCCCCATTTCCTGGATGATGAAACCGAGTTTCCTGCCGGGGCAGGGCTCATGATCTATGGTGTCCATGAAGTAGCGGCAGTGCTGACGAAGGCGCACCTTCTCCTCGTTGATGTCATATTTTTCAAGGTAGAAGATAAGTTCCTGCTCAAAGCGGCTCGCATCCACCTTCTGCCCGAGTTCGTCAAGGGCTTTCAGGAGCTTCGCCCTTACCGCTTCAATGCGCTCTCCTTCAAGTTTTTCCACCTCGTCATAGAGGGCGAGGATGTTCTCAATTCGGGAGGTTACATCCTTGTAGAGGGCAGCCCCTTCGCGGGAGCGGTAGTCGTTCACGGCGGCGAGGGCCTCGTCAAAGGCGGCTTCTACGGCGGGATAGTCTTCCTCTGAAATTATGTCCTGTTTCCTCGAATCTACGACATCGGGAAAGCGGAGAATCGATGAGAGGACCATCGCCTTCGCTTCGTTATTGAGAGCGATTTCCGGCGCAATCTCCATCGCCTCTGCAAGGTATGCCTTGGCGAGGGGCTTGTTAAGAGGTTTTGCCGTCGTTTCGGCCGAAGACTCGAAACTCAGGAAAACATCTATGCTGCCCCGCTTGAGCTGATCTGTAATCTTCTGGCGGAGAGGTAGTTCCATTTCCTTCGGGAGGAGGGCGGATTTCAAGTTAAAATCCGCACTCTTCCCATTGAGGGTGCGGATCTCAAGAGTCAGCGTTCCGGCTTTGAGGGCGGCGGTCGCCTTCCCGTAACCGGTCATGGACTGGATCATGCGATAATTCCTTCTTCTTTAAATACTTTTGTCAGAGCGGCTACTGCGCGGTCAACCTGCTCCCGGCTGTGGTTTGCCATGAGGGCGAACCGGACCAGAGTGTCTGACGGGGCGCAGGCCGGGGGAATGACGGCGTTGATGAACACTCCTTCGTCGAAGGCGCGTTTCGTCACGATAAAGGTCTTTTCGAGATTGCGGACGTAGAGCGGGATAATCGGGCTCTCGGTCTCGCCGATTTCAAATCCGGCCTCGCGGAACTTCGCGAGGGCGTAATTCGTAACGTCCCAGAGGGCATGAATGCGCTCCGGCTCGTTCTGGATGATGTGCAGGGCCTCGAGGGCGCTGGCCGTTGCGGCCGGGGTGTCGGAGGCGCTGAAGATGTAAGTCCTGGCGTTGTGGCGGAGGAAATTGATTATAACCTTGTCGGCAGCAATGAAACCTCCGATCGAGGCGAGGGACTTCGAGAAGGTGCCCATGATAAGGTCAACTTCGTCCGTGAGGTGGAAGTGGTCGCAGACGCCGCGGCCCTGACGGCCGAAAACTCCGAGTCCATGGGCCTCGTCCACCATTATGACGACATTGTCGTACTTATGCTTAAGGGCCACTATTTCAGGCAGTTTCGCAAGGTCTCCTTCCATCGAGAAGACACCGTCCACGACAATCAGTTTCACCGCCATTTTAGGGCAGCGCCGCAGGCAGCGCTCGAGGTCCGCCATGTCGTTGTGCTTGAAATGGAGGGCCTTTGCGAAGGAGAGGCGGCGTCCGTCGACGATTGACGCGTGGTCACGGTCGTCGCAGATAATGAAGTCGTTGCGGGTAAGGAGAGCGGGAATGACTCCGGAATTGACGCTGAAACCGGTCGAGAAGCAGAGGGCCTCGTCCTTTCCGATGAATTCGGCGAGTTCTTTCTCGAGCTGGACATGGAGGTCCAGGGTCCCGTTGAGGAATCTCGAGCCGGCGCAGCCGGAACCGTACTTTCTAAGGGCTTTCACCCCGGCCTCTATCACTCTTTCGTCACCGGTCAGTCCGGTGTATGCGTTCGATCCGAACATGAGAACGGGCTTACCTTCCATCTCTACCTCGGTGCCCTGCTTGCCTTCTATTTCGCGGAAATAGGGATAAACACCCTTTTCCATCATCTGCTGTGGCAAATCGTACTTCGCCAGGCGGTCATTTAACATACTCATGGTTTTCAGGTATTAGTACAAAGTGCGAAGATAGTAAAAAAATTTTTAATGCTCCAACTGGGGCCCTTATTTCACATTATTGATATTTTTTCCTAATTTTGAAAGTTTTTTGAACTAATTTTGAAAGTGTTTGTAAAAGAGACCATGGAAGAAGTCAATAAAAACTCAGCCGAAGAGCCGCGGAAGCTTAATTTCATCGAAGAAATCATCGAATCGGACCTCGCCTCCGGCAAGGTAAGCTCCATTATGACCCGTTTCCCTCCGGAGCCCAATGGATACCTCCATCTTGGCCATGCAAAGAGCATCTGCCTGAATTTCGGGCTTGCCGAGAAGTACGGCGGGAAGACGAATCTCCGCTACGATGACACCAACCCGACCAAGGAGGACACCGAATACGTGGATTCCATCAAGGAAGATATCCACTGGCTCGGTTTCCAGTGGGACAGGGAGCTCTACGCCTCCGACTATTTCGACCAGCTCTACGAGTGGGCTGAGAAGCTTATTACCATGGGACTCGCCTATGTGGACGACCAGACCCAGGAGGAAATCCGCCTTGGTCGGGGAACGGTCGATAAGCCGGGCAAAAACAGCCCCTGGCGCGACCGCAGCGTGGAAGAGAACCTTCGTCTCTTCCGCGAGATGAAGGCCGGGAAATACGCCGAGGGCGAAAAGGTCCTCCGCGCTAAGATTGACATGGCCCACCCGAACATGATGTTCCGAGACCCTCTCCTTTACCGGATTAAGTTTGCCTCCCATCACAGGACAAGGGACAAGTGGTGCATCTACCCGATGTATGACTTCACCCATGGCCAGTGTGACTCAATAGAGCACATTACCCACTCCATCTGCACCCTTGAATTCGATGTCCACCGTCCGCTCTACGACTGGTTCATCGAAAAGCTCGGCATCTATCCGAGCCACCAGTATGAATTCGCCCGGCTGAACCTCACCTATACGCTGATGTCCAAGAGAAAGCTACTGGAACTCGTCCAGAAGGGCTTTGTCAGCGGCTGGGACGATCCCCGTATGCCTACGCTCTGCGGCGTTCGCAGGAGGGGTTATACCCCCGAGGCCCTGAAGATGTTCTGCGAAAAGATCGGGGTATCGAAACGCGACCAGCTGATGGACATCCAGCTTCTCGAGTGGTGCGTCCGCCAGGACCTTAATGCCCGCTCCAACCGCTACATGGTCGTTCAGGACCCTGTGAAAGTCACAATTACGAACTATCCGGAAGGGAAGGTCGAATGGTTCGACTGCCCGCTGAATCCGGCCGAGCCGGAAGGGGCTGCCCGGAAGGTTCCTTTCACACGTGAGCTCTATATCGAGAGGGCAGACTTCATGGAGGATGCCCCGAAGAAGTTCTTCCGCCTGAAACCGGATGGCGAAGTCCGTCTTAAATATACTTATATCGTTAAGTGTGAGGAGGTTATAAAGGACGATGAGGGTAAGGTTGTGGAGCTTCGCTGCACCTATGATCCTTCGACCCGTCCCGGTGGGGATGGCGAGTGGAGGAGCGTGAAGGGAACTATCCACTGGGTGTCCACGGAATATGCCAGGAAAGTCACCCTCCGGAATTATGACCGTCTCTTTACCCTTGCGGACATGAGCCAGGTCCCTGAGGACAAGGACTATAAGGACTTCCTCAATCCGGATTCCCTGATTTTCGTCGATGCTTTTGCGGAGCCCGCCCTTCTTGAAGACGCGAGCGGCATCGCAGTCCAGTTTGAGAGGACAGGATATTACTTCAAGGATACGGACAGCACGGAGCAGAACCCTGTCTTCAATAAGACAACGGCTCTTAAGGATTCCTATCGTCCTGAATAGGATTTCTTACCCTTTTAGAAAACGCGTAAAAGACGGCTTCGAGAAAGCAGGGCGGCGCCGATAGGGGCCGCCTGGTGGCCCAGTTTCGTGAATTTAATATGGGTATCCCGTCCTACGAAGTTCTGGGAGTGCTTTTTGACGGCGCTACGGATCGGGAGCATCAGATAGTCCCCGGTTACAGCCATCTTGCCTCCGATGACAACCAGCTCAGGATTGAATATGTTGATCAGTCCCGCGAGACCCCGTCCCAGAAGCTCTCCAACCTCCTGGACCTTCTCGATGCAGAGGACGTCTTCTTCACGGACGGCCTTGTAGATGTCATTGATGGTAATCTTGTCGCCCCTGTTGTATTTGTCCGTAAGGGTGGATGCCCTTCCGCTTCGCAGCCCGGCGAGAACTTCCCTGTGAAGAGCCGTTCCGGAGGCCCCGGTTTCGAAGCAGCCGATTTTACCGCAGCGGCAGATAATGTCATTGTTGAAGTAGGGGAAGTGGCCGAATTCACCGGCAAAGCCCGACTTTCCGTAGAAGAGGTTGCCGCCGAGGATAATACCCATGCCAAGACCCCAGCTGACATTGATGAAGAGCATGTTGTTCTCCTTTTCGGCGATGCCGTCAAGGTATTCCCCGTAAGCCATGGCCCTGGAGTCGTTTTCGATAATTACCCTTGTTCCAAGTTCTTCGCTGAGGATTCCGCTGATGGTTTTACCGCTCGGAAGGGGATAGGAGTAGCTTTCCCCGGTCTCCGGGTTGATACGGCCAGTAACGCTGATGCCGAGCCCGAGGACCTTGTTCCAGTCAAGATGGACACTGTCGGTATAGTCCCGGATGGATGTACTTAAGGTCAGGATCGACTCTTCATTGTTTTTCAGGACGAAGGGGCGGTCTTCGCTGAAATAGATGAGATTGCCTTTGAAATCGGTGACTGCGAGCGTCGCATGGCTGTGCCGCACGTCAACGCCCACGAAATAACCTGCTTCCGGATTCAGCCCGAAGACGCTCGGACGGCGTCCCCCCGAGGTCCCGTGCTTACCGAGATCGACCATAAAGCCCTCATCCATCAGTTCCTGGATAAGTTTAGTGACTGTAGGAACACTGGTGACCAGTTCCTTGCTCAGTGCGGCGATACTGAATTCGCCCTCTTCTATGCATCTTGACAAAATTCGTTTTTTCAGGATGCTGTTTTTCGTGTCTTTTTTATCCAGGAATGTGTTTCGCATAGGTTTTTTCTCTAATTGACGCGAAAATAATTAAAAATTTTAAAATTCCAAAGAAATATTTGGAAATATTTGAAAAATTTTACCCTTTGAACTATTTGCTGTTTTGATTACCCTGCCCATACGGCTTCCCGTAGGCAAAACCGGCCTGTTTTGCCCATGAGAATGACTTAGCGGAGGCGGAGGGGGCTACAGTAGGGACTGAAGGAGGGCGGCGAAGGGCTTGGAGGAGAAACCGGGGGCGGTGAGAACCGTGAAGGCGAGGTCGGCCGAGCGGTCCTGAGAGGGGACGGAGAGGGTGACGGCGAGGTCGGCGGGGTGGGTCCGGAAGAGGTCAGCGGAAGGGGAGGGGGTGGAGAGAAGCTGCTGGAAATCAGTGCTTTCCGGGTAGATTGAGAGCGAGAAGGCGGCGCCGGTCAGCTCTTCCATGCGCTTAAGTACCGGGGGGAGGACATGGGTCGCTATGAAGTCTGTGGTGGCGATTCGGACGGGCTGCTCTTTCGGGCGCATGGCGGGAGAGAGAATCGCAGTGACTTCGTCGTAGAGGTCATTGAGGCGGGTGGCGTAGTCCATAAATATGCGCCCCTCGGGAGTCAGGGAAACGGAGGAGCGCGAGCGCTCTAACAACTTGACACCCAGTTCCTTCTCAAGAGAGCTGATACTTTGGCTGACGGCCGACTGGGATATACCGAATTCCCCGGCGGCTTTGGAGAAACCGCCGGTGCGGACAACCGCCAGGAATAAGCTGATTCGGTGATCTTTCAAACTCGACTATTCTGCCGGGGCGATGGCACCCATCGGGCAGACCTCGGCGCAGGTGCCGCAGTCGATGCAGATGTTGGGATCAATCTTGTAGAAGTCTCCTTCGGAGATTGCGCCCTGGGGGCATTCGCCGATGCAAGTGCCGCATGCGATGCAAATATCTTCTGAAATCTTGTAAGCCATAATATTAATCCTTTATTTGTTGCGGCTGCAAATTTAGCGATTTTATTTGATTTTCAAACAAAGCGGATTAACTTTGTCTCCATGAGACGAATCCTGTATATGTTCATGCTCTTTGCCGCCATTTCCTGTGGGGGCAGGTCATCTTCTGTAAAGCAATCTGGTACAGGTAGTTCCGACCAGTCCGATGTCGCAGATGCTACCGCTGAAACAGTCGCCGATACCGCAGCAGATGCGGTAGATGAGGCCTTGAGAATAATCAGCGAAGCGGAATCAGGCAGGAGGGCGGCTTCGGAGGAACCCGCTCTTTCGTCCCGGTCAGTGAAGATTTCCGATGCGATAGAGCTGGACAGGACCGTCTTTGATTTTGGGGATTTCCTGGTTTCCGACGGTCCTAAAACCTGCTCCTTTACGGTGGCAAACAAGGGGAAAGAGCCCCTGACGATTCTGGAAGTCATTTCCTCCTGCGGCTGCACCGGGGCGACATGGACCCATGATCCCATACCGCAGGGAGGGAAGGGGACAATTACTGCGACATACAAGAATGAAGACGGTCCCATTCCCTTCGACAAGACGCTGACTGTTTATTTTTCTTCGCTTGAAAAGCCCGTTCTCCTTCACCTTCGGGGCGTTCCGAGGGCGAAAACTGTTCCCCTTGAGGAATCGTATGGAGCATTCCGCTGCGGGGACATCGGATTCAAGTCGGATGTCTTCAAGGCCGGAAATCTCGAGCAGGGCGGGTCTAAGAGCGATGAAACGACTATTGCAAACCTCGGGAAACGAGCGGTGTCTGTCTCCTTTAAGAACGTGGATCCTTCTCTTTCCCTTACCGTGGAGCCGAATCCGGTTCCGGCAAGGAGCACTGCCCGGCTAATATTTACCGTTTCAGCCAGCCGCGAAAAATGGGGACGGAACGAGTACCTTGCAACTCCCGTCGCAGGTTCTGTGAGCGGCTCGCCCCTTACCTTCTGGGCTATTACCAAAGAGGATTTTTCCGCTCTTTCAACTGAGGAGAGGGCAAATTCCTCCAGGCCAGTTTTCAAGGAGAGCACGAGCTCTTTCGGAGTAGTTGAGAGGGGAGCGGTCGTAACCGGGACGTATTCCTTCAAGAATACCGGCAAAACCGCATTTCATTGTTATAAGGTTGACAGTGACGCCCCTGTAGTGGTTTCAGACGTCCCTGATCTTGAGCCGGGGGAGGAAGGATCATTTACGGTTACCCTTAATACAGCGAAACTTCCCGCCGGGGAAGTTTCGGTAATAATTACTCTGACTACGAATTCTCCTCTTAGGCCGATTGTAAATCTTTTCCTTGTCGGAGATACGAAGTAGGGGAGCTACGATTCCTGCTTCTGACGGGCCACCAGCCAGACTTTCGGGGTCATTCCGGTGACTTTCTTGAACACATTATTGAACGAAGATGCGCTGAGGAAACCGCAGGCGCGGGCTACGTCAGTCTGCTTTACGTTCTTATTGTGGAGCAGGTACTGCTCGGCGTAGTCGATTCTGAGTGTGTTCAGGAGTTCAGGGAAGCTGAGATTGTAGGTATTGTTCACCAGCTTCGAAACATAGGTCTTGTTCGTATGGAGCCGGGCGGCTATGTCCCCTAAGCTGAGGGAGGGCTGCAGGAAGAGCTGCTCGTTGAGCATCAGGTGCTGGAAGCGGGAGAGGAGACTGTCGTCCCATGAGCCCGTCTCGATGGACTGGATTTTCTTCTTTATTTCCTCTATGTCATCTCCCTGCTGGATCATTATATCCGCATGGAGCTTCTTCCCGAGCCGCTCCTGGGTGCGGATAAGGGCGTCCTGGGGCGCTTCTTCCATGAGTTCTTCGAGCATTATCTCAACAATCGGCCCCTTTATGCTCTTGTTGTAGTTATAGAACATTACATGGCTGGCCTGGACGTGGTTAATCCATTCTTTTTCCCCGTAGAGGGCGGTGAAGCAGAAGATGAAAAAGCCGATTGAAACAATAATGGCCTGGGCTACGGCGATCCATGGATGGATGGCAAGTTCGCTCTTGAATACCGCCGCTTTCGACAGAACGAAAATTCCGGGAAGGAAGAGGTTGAAAATCTGGAATTCCACGACCCTTATCGGCTTGCCGTTGAATACGTAGTTCCAGAGGTTGGAAAGCTTTGCCTTGTGGCGGAAAATATATCTCAGTACATAGATAAGCCCAAGGAGGAGTTCAATGGATATGACAACCCTGAAGAAAACTGAAGACCAGAGGTAGAAATGCCACATGAGAGTATCCCGGTACGCGGAAGAAGCCGAAGGACCATTGACGTAGATGTCGCTGAGGAAGGATGCAATCGCCTCTTTCCCAAGTACTTCTATAATGGTCAGGGTCCCGAAGACGAGGGCTACCGGAACCACGACCCAGAGATAGTGGACTGGGCGGAAGCGCCGGCCGTGGCGGAGCCGGTCCATGTACATCCAGATAAGGGGCAGCACGCTCGGACCGGTCAGGAGGGTTACCAGGTTGGGGTAAACCAGCCGGTCCGGAGAGATCCCCGGAGTAGCGTAAAGGGCGTCTGAGATGAAGAACAGCATCAGGTCTACAGACAGAATGGTTAGAATCCAGAAGGTGCCTGTCCTCCTTGACATGAGTAAATTCATGACAATCCAGAACAGGCAAACTGCTGCGGGCAGGAAAAGCAGCACTTTCAACAAGTACATTTTGTCGCTCCTCCTCCGGGCGTAGTTTTAAAAGTTGTCGTTGTTTTCATAGATTTTTGTCTCCCATCCGCTTACGGAAGGGGAAAATGTTATTTCAGAATATACACTGCTGAGGTCCAGTCCGATATGGAAAGTATACTGCCTTCCGTAGACAAAGACATTGTCCGGGAGGAGGCCGTAGAGCATGTAACGGGCAACCTGCTTTTTCAGAGGTTCATAGTAGAATCCGTTCAGGGTGAAGCCCTCGACATCGAATTCGACTTCGACATACTGGCGTCCGACCCGGATCTCGTCCGGAATGGAATAGTAGCGGTGAGAATCGGCCAGACGGTCCTCAAGGGTATCGTAGCCGACGAATTTCTCATTCTCAGAGCCCACGCCGACCTTCTGGTCGCCTTCGAAGACAACGATATCGCGGTAGTAGCCCTGCCTCTGCCAGATTCCGCGACTTTCTTTGACGTCGTTGACAAAGACGCCGGCGGAGGCGACCTTGTGGGAAACCATGCGGCGGAGGTGGATCAGTCCCTGGAGTTCCTTCATAGGTGTAACATCGCAGATGCAGAAGCCGATATCATTTGTAATATGCTGGAACTCAAGCGGAATCATGTTCATGAGGGCGACAGCCATCTCGACGGTCCTGGACACCAGGGGGCCGGCTTTGGTTTCTTCAACCGTGTAGGGGATCGAGTAAGACTGCAAGTCGTCTTCATAAGAGACTTCCTGGACGAAGGGATAGTAGGCGCTGAACGAGACATTCTTCGTCCCAACGCGGCTCCAGAGCGACTCGTCAAAGAAGGTCTGATAAGAAGATCCGGTAGAGGATACGGGAACATTGTTTACGAGAAGGGCCTCATGCTCGTAGTCGATGCCGACAAGGCCGAAGGGGATGTCGGAGGACATTGTGGCAAGTCCGGGATCATTGTATTCCACGGAACCCTTAGTCTCCATACGCGCCCTCCTCTCAGGACGGATAGTCTCTCCTTCGCGGGTTACACCGATATCGAAACCGACCTTCTGCTGCTGGGGTGAACGGGCAGAGGGAACGTCGTCCATCTTCATGCAGGAAGTGATCGCGAGGATGGCCGTAAGGACCAGTATGTGAGCATTCGTTTTCATCGAAAATCCGTTTAAATAAGTTTTCAATGCAAATGTAACATTATTTTTTAAGAAACAAAAATAATTTTATCATTTTTCGACAATTTTTTTGAAACAAGATTTTTCCCGGCCAGATCGCCACTAAATACGGTGAGTTTCCGGCATTTATACTATTATATTTAAAATATGCGTGCGTAATATTCTTTTCGACGTTTCCGTCTTTATACCTATTATATATATACGCGTTGAAGAATCGCAGCACCTCTGGCGGAGTATTGTCATTATGTGTTATTTATTTGAATTCAAAATATTTTATTTAATGTTTTGTCGATAATCAACAAATTATTTAAATTTTAAAAACGGAAATCAAACAATTTTGTTTTCTTTAAAAATCCGTTTTCAAAACGTTTCTCGTCAATTTAATTTTTTCTCTTTGTTTCTGGTTGTTGTTTTTGGGTCAATAATCGTTTGCAAGCGCTCCTTGGCTTGTTTTTGCCTTGAATTTCGGTTGATTCTTACCCCCCCCCTAAAAAACTTCACTTTTTTTTGAAAAAAAACGAATTTCTGATTTTGAAATTAAAAAATTTTATGTATCTTTGCATCCAGATTTATTTGAATCACGCGTGCGCGTATCATTTATAAAGCTGAAGCGTTTATTTAACTTATTGATTTTGAATATTTAACAAACAAATTTGTTTATATCATGAAAAAAGTTCTCGCATTCTTCTCTGCTATGCTGCTGCTCGCGACAGCTGCATTTGCACAGTCAGTTTCGGTGACTACGCCCAGCCAGAACTTGAAGCTTCAGTTCAAGAGCGCCGAGCGTTCCGGTAACGACGTCGTCCTGACGATCCTGGTTACGAATCTCTCTTCTTCCGAGCAGATCGTCAACCTCGTCGGTGGCCAGTATCAGACCGGTATGGCTGCATCTATTGCCTATGACAACGACGGAAACGTCTATGAGCTTGGCAACATCCTTGTCTCTATCGGCAACAAGTCCTACTCCGAGCAGTACTGTGCATCTTCCTTCCCTGCCGGCGTTCCTGTAAAATGCCACGTCATGGTGAAGAACCTCGCCCCCCAGGCGACTTCCTTCTCGAAGCTGAAACTCTGCGTCCTCTCTCCTGAACTCGATGTCAAGAGCGTCGGTGCCTGCTTCGAAATAAACAACGTTTCTTTCGCAAGATAAGATAAGACCACGAATCGGAATTCAATCGGATGAAAATGGCACGGATCATAATGGCAACAGCAGCTCTCATGGCAGCAACTGCCACCAACGGGGCCTGGGCGCAGAAAGCGAGCAGGCAGTCCGACGTGACCGTTTTCTTCCGTGTCAACAAGTGGGATATCGAGTGGGGTTACCTCGGAAACTTCGAGTCCCTTACCCGCCTCGATAAGATTGTTGACGAATTCCGCATGAATATCGACAGCGTTTCCATTATCGCTTATGCTTCTCCTGAAGGCAGGTATGGCAGCAACACTGTTCTCTCGATGAACCGTGCCCGTGCGATGAGGAATTACCTCGAGACCACCTATCCCGGCGTTGATTTCAAGCAGATCAACGAATTCGCCGGCGGACCTGATTTCAACGGTCTTACCGAGCGTCTCCGCCGGGATGAGGAACTCCCTTACCGGGATGAGGTACTCGCCCTTGTCAGCAACTGGGGTCCGAATCCGGACGTTACTTTTGCCCGTCTAAAGCAGCTCCGCGGTGGAGAGCCCTACCGCTATATCCGTTACAAGTACCTGCCCTGGCTCCGCAGTGCGACGACTGTTATTTTCCATTATAACCCCTGCGTGTCCCTGTACAAGGAAGATACCCACAGAAGCGAAGCGACTACCAGGGACCTTACTTCGCTCGTTCTTCCGAAGGAGAGTGTTAAGGAATCCACCACCTCGACTTTCTCAATCATCCCGTTCCAGCCGGTCTATTCTGCCGGTGCTGAAGACAAGCAGCAAACAACTGCTTCAGGTAAGAGCAGCTCAAAAGCTGAAACCAAGCCGGTTGCCGCCGAGGATAGGGACAGGACGGATGTCGTCGTTTCCAGCGACAGTTACAGGATTCATTTCCGCAAGCGCGACGACACTATCGACGGCTCTTATATGGACAACGCCGCGGTGCTCGAGAAGATCCGCGCCTTCCTTGAGGAGAATCCCAAGCTCGATACTGTCGTCATCCGTTCGTACGCATCTCCCGAAGGCGACGCTACCCTGAACTCCTTCCTTTCCGACCGCCGTGCCGAGAGCACCCTCGCCTTTGTCCAGGACCATGTCTCCGACAATACCGTCGTGATTCTCGAGTCCCTCGGTGAAGACTGGGATCGCTGGACCAGCATCGTCGAGAAGAGCTATCGGGGTTCTGACCGTGAAAAGGCCCTTCAAATCCTCCGCTCCAACGTTGACAACCAGACCAAGAAGGCGCGCCTCAAGACCCTCAGCCCGAAGAATTACTACGAGCTTTCCCAGGAACTTACAAAGACCCTGAGGGCTTCGGAGATCCGCCTTGTCGGAGGTCCCGCAACCCCTGTCGATACGACCTCTCTTTTCGGCCAGAATGATACCGCCGTTTCCGGGGAAGCCGACTCGACCCTCTATCCTGCGACAGTTGACTCGACCGATATTTTCCGGAGCGTTGATTCTACCGCAGTCTTCCAGGGTGTCGATTCTACCGCGACTCAGGATTCCACCGGGATCCAGGATGGGATTGTCGAGGAGATTGACCTTGGTGACGGAGCGGGGGAGAGCACGGACGGACTTAGCAAGACCGACAGCGTCAGGTTCAAGTATATCCCGCTTTTCGCCCTTACGACGAATCTCCTTTACGAGACCGCCGGCACAGCCGCCACCCTCTTCCATACCGTTCCGCTTACCGTCGGATATGAAATTCCCATCGGGAAGTACTGGAGCTTCTACTCGAACTACCTTATTACCGTCCCGTGGCACGCGTGGAACGAGAATGCCGAGTGCGCGGAGCTCATGCACTGGGATATCGGTGCGAAGTGGTTCCCCGGCGGCAGCTTCAAGAGGCCTTTCGCCCGCACTGATGACAGGAGGGTACTCGAAGGTTGGTATGCTTACCTCGGCGCCGGCTGCGGATACTATGATTTCGAGCATAATGGAAAGGGCTATCAGGGTGAGGAAATCCTCGGATCCCTCGGAGTCGGTTACGGACTCTGCCTCGACCGCCACTGGAGCTTCGATTTCGCCCTCGGCCTCGGACCCATGTATACGCGTTACCGTTACTATGAGGGCCGCTCCAACAACCAGCACCTCATGTACCGCTACAGCGGAACTTTCCGCTACTTTGGCATGACTGATGCAAGAGTAAAGCTCACATATTTGTTTTACGCAAAGAAGAGAATTAAGAAATAAAGAACAAAATAACGAATAGAAGTTAATGAAACGCCGTTTTGTCATATTCTTCCTTACCGCGCTGATGGCCCTTACGGGTTGTCTGCGCAGGGACCTCGAGTATGGCAGCGTAACCGTTAACCTCCGTCTTCGGCTTAACCTCCGTGTCCATGTGAACGGAAACTTTGAAGATCTTCCTACCCCTGAAATGATGAGGGTTATGTTCTTCGACATCGATAATTACGACCTGATTACCGAGAGCTACCTCCCTCCGACTGGCGGCCGCATTTCACTCCCTCCGGGAAAATACAAATTCATCGCTTACAACTTCGATACGGAAGCGACCCTCCTGCGCAACGACCGCAACTATTACTCCATAGAGGCCTATACCAATGAGGTTTCCTCCGCAATGCGTTCCAGCATCCTGAACGCAATCCGTTACGGAGTTTCCGCCACGAAGGCCGATACCGACGCCGACGCCTGGCAGAAAGCCCTTGAAAAGCTCCAGGACAGCCCGATCATCTATGAACCGGACCACCTCTTCGTAAGCCACCAGGACGTCGAGGTCTTCAATATCCAGGAAGACCAGACCATCGAGGCCGACGCCGAGACCATTATCGAGACCTGGAAGATCTCGGTCCGTATCAAGAACGAGCAGTACATGGCCTCTGCACGCGCCCTTCTCACCGGACAGATCGCGTCCAACTTCATCGGCTTCCCCAAGGAAGAGGGCAAGACCGATACGGACGTAGTCCTGTTGTTCGACATGAAAGCCGGTTCGGACGCGCGTGAAAATGATATTGTCGTGGGTACGTTCAATACTTTCGGAAAGAACCCGAGCGTGGAAAGCCGCCTGTGGCTTACCATCATTATCAAGACCGTCGGCGGAGACACCGTTGAGTGGCACCGTGACATTACGGACGAGTTCTTTACCGAGGAGGCCTACGAGAACCAGACGATTTATATAGAAGAAGAAATAATTATTCCACCTCCTGACAATCCCAGCGCTGGAGGCAGCGGCTTCCAGCCAGGTGTGGATGACTGGGATGTGGAGAATATACCGATAAGCATATAGAAAATAAGTTAAACCATTTATAAACAATCAAATTTTTATGAAAACCAATCAATTGATTCTCGCAGCAGCGCTCATTGCGCTCGCAGCTTGCAACAAGGAGAATGTTGACAACAACGTTGGAAAGCTCGATGGTGAGGAAATTGGCTTCAATGTAGTCAATCAGAGGGCTACCAAGGCCAATGACGCCATCATTACCGGCACCACCTATGGTACCGACAACACCTTCAAAGTTTGGGGGTGGCAGTCCGAGGGTGGCGCCTTCGCCGAGTTCGCCGATGCGGCGGCCTCCAACTTCATGAGCAACCTGACCATTTCCTGGACGGGTGGCCGTCTTAGCCGCGCCGAGGCCTGGCGTAACGCTGACAACTACTACTACTGGCCTTTCACCGGCAAGATCAGCTTCCTCGCTGTTCACCCTTCGACCGTTGCTCCTACCACTACCGGTTGGGACGCTACCAACCTCAAGCCCCAGGCAACTGTAGCTGACTACACCATCTCCGATGCAAACAAGACTGTTGACCTCATGTTCGCAAACAACGAAGGCAGCCGTCGCTCTGACGCCCTTCCGATGGTATTCAGCCACGCTCTCTCGCAGATTCAGTTCCGTGTTCGCACCAACGAGGATTACTCCGCTGACGTCACCTTCAAGGTTAACAGCGTGACCATCAACAACATTGATCTCTCCGGCGATCTCGCATACGCAAACGATGCCTTCACCTGGACTGACAATGCTGCTCAGACCGCGAGTTGGCCTTATTACGCTACTACCGCTACTGTTGCTTATCATGCAACCGATGCTGACGCAGATCTTTATGGTGACGCCAATGTAATGATCCCTCAGGCCGCCAACGCTGATGATCCTGCTACAACTGATGTTCTCGAGGGAACCACCCTTACCATCAACTACACCATGGAGCCCGTCAGCGGTGCCGCCATCACCGGTGATGTCACCGTCGGTGCAGGACAGGAATGGCTCGAAGGCAAGAAGTATGTTTACACCCTCAACTTCAAACTCAACGAGATCCTCTTCAACCCTTCCGTTACCGACTGGGTAGTTGTTAATGTCGACACAATCAACATCCTCGACTAATTTGATAATAGAAAAAACAGTATAAAATCATGAAAAAGTTATTCTTCCTCGCAGTTGCCGCAGTCGTAGCACTTGCCGCCTGCACCAAGAATGAAGCTGACAACGCTGCTTTCGAGCAGAGCCGTCAGATCAGCTTCTCCACTGTTGCCGGGAAAGCCACAAGGACTCCGCTTTCCGGTACAATCTACAAGACCACCGACCCTACCTTCGGCGTGTTCTGCTATGCTCTTACTTCCGGCAAAAACTGGACTGCCAACAGTGCAGACGGCCAGGCGTACATGGACAAGATTGAGATTTCCTACAACGATACTGATAAGATCTGGGAACCCTCAAGCGTTTATTACTGGCCGCTTTCCGGTTCTCTAACCTTCACCGGCTTCTCTCCTTATACTGAAGCTTCCAAGGTAGCTTATGCACCTGCAACGAAGGCCCTTACGGTTACCAATTACGTTGCTGCTGCCACTACCGCTGCCCAGACCGACCTTATGTGGGCCAATACCCAGAAGGATCTTACCGACAACCAGAGCACATATACCTCCGAGAGCGCAACCAGTACTCTCAAAGGTGTGAACATGGTTTTCCATCACGCTCTTTCGCAGGTTATCTTCAAGGTAAAGAAGGCCGCCGGTCTCGATGACTACACCGTTACCGTCAACAGCATTACCTTCAACGCTATGTCCACCGGTACCCTCACCGTTACCGACGATTCTCCCGTTTGGGGCACAGCTACCGTGAAGGCCGCTTATGACAGCGAAGGAGCCGACGTAGTCGCTCCGAACAACTCCGCTGCTTTCGCTCAGGTCGGTAACGCCAACATGATGGTTCCCCAGACCCTCACAGCCGAGAACCCGCTTGTCGAGAACGACCAGAAGTTCGTTATCACCTACTCCCTTGAAAAGAGCGGTGTCGATCTCGGCCAGAAGGCAGTTACCGTTGCACTCAAGACCACGGATGTTACCGCATGGGAGCAGAACAAGATCTACAATTACAACATCGTCATCGACCTTAATAAGATCTACTTCAATCCTACCATGGTCGACTGGGTAGCTGCTGATCCTCAGCCCACCGAAATCACCGTTCAGTAAATAATTTATTATCAACAACATCAATATCAACACAATGAAAAAGTTTTACATTATCGCCGCAGCTGCCATCGCACTCGCAGCTTGCACCAAGAACGAAGTTATCGCTCCTGAGGCAACTCCCATCAACTTCGCTCCGAACGCCCTTCTCACCAAGGCCCTCATCCTCCCGGACAGCGACTCTCCCGAGCAGCTCGCTTTCCCGACGACCGAGTCCTTCAATGTCTGGGGTTTCGCAGCCCTCGACGGCAGCACCTACAACTACACCACCCCCCTTATGGACGATGTGAACATTTCCAACCAGGGCGGCGACTGGAAGGCGACCACCGGAACTTACCTCTGGCCTGCTACCGGTAAGGTTGACTTCTATGCTTACTATCCTGGGAGCTTGAACGCTACGTTCATCTCCGATGAGGAGCCCAAGGGCATCAACCTCACCGGCGTAAGCCTCGGCACCGCCATCGGCAGCCAGATCGATCCGCTCGTCGCTGCTGTCCTTGCCCAGAATGCAGTTTCGAAGCCCACTGTCCAGCTCGTGTTCAAGCACATCACCAGCCAGATCGCTGTGATGGCAGTGGATGCTACCACCACCGAGTCTCTCAAGAACAAGATTTCCATCGAAAAGGTCGTCTTCAAGAATCTCAAGACCAGCGGTGACTACACCAAGAGTACCACCATCGGCAAGGGCGCATGGTCCAACATCAACACCAAGGCCGACTTCGTCTCCTTCGAGGGCAGCGAGGTTCTTGCTACCACCGAGAGCTTCCTTTCCGGATCCACCTTCGTTTCCTCCATCGACAACAGCGCAGCATTTGTCGTAATCCCTGAGAACGTCGTCACCGGTACCGCCGAGGATCAGGTCGTCGAGGTAAGCTACAGCATCGCCGCTTACACCATCAACGGCTTCGACTATCCTGCCACTCCTACCCAGACCGTCACAATTCCTCTTTACGGCCGCGTAAGCTCCAACAAGTTCCAGAACGGCAAGCGCTACGTCTTCCACATCGGTATCTCCCTTGACGGCGCCAACAACGAGATTATGTTCTCGCCTCTTGTCGAGGGCTGGGAGAACGAGGATATCTCAGGCATCACCATCGACGCTGTAAACGCTGTTCTTCTGTAATTCAGCTGTGAGAATTGATTGTTTATATAAGTATCTCCTTCCGGGCAGGACAATCGCGTCCTGCCCCGGAAGAGGGATATTGTATATTATTCTTGTGGGAATGCTTTCTTCCTGTTCGCAGAACATTATCCATCCCGGAGATCCCGTGCCGGTGGTGTTCAGTGCAACGGCGTCGCATTCCACAAAGGCAATCATCACCACAACAAACTATCCTTTAGACGAACCTTTCCTGGTTCAAGCTTATCACACATCAAAGGGAGACAAGACCTCTGTCCTTATTGAACGAGAAAGAGTCCAGTATGACTTTGGTACCATCCTCTGGAAAACGGATAACGAGTACTTCTGGCCCGAGGCCGGCGACATCCGTTTCTATGCAGGTTCCCCGATTCTCCCCGAAATCGGCTTTACCGCCGAAAACGGCATGGTTGCATCCTGGTCCATTCCGGGAGACGAATACACCCAGACAGACCTCTGCTTCGCCGAGGCGACAGAGAGGTGCGAGTCCCACTCCGCAACCGTTCCGATTGTTTTCAGCCACGCGCTGAGCCAGGTCTGCTTCAAGGCAAGGACCCTTAAGCAGTACTCATACTCCCGTCAGGAGAATAACTTCATTCAGGCAAATGTAATCACTGTTGTCCTGGATTCTGTGAAACTTGGAGGGATTATCTCCAAAGGCCGTTTTACCCAGATACCAAGGGGTTGGGAGCTGGATGGCAGCGAAACCGCTGTTTATACCGTTTACAAAAACGACGAAGGCCTTCAGCTCAACTGCGACCGCTACGATAATCCTATACTTGAAAAACTATCTACGATGCTCCTTATCCCGCAGTCACTTCCGGAAGGGGCTTATATAGAGGAGTGGCACCACATCAACGTCCGTTCCAGCATTACGGACTTGACTACAGGGCAGATTCTTTCCGATGGAACCAATGTTCTGCCTGTGACCCAGAAGATTTCCCTGAAGCGCTATTGCCCCGAATGGGAAACCGACATTAAATATACATTCCGGATTGCGGTCGGCATGGATGATCCTGCGGAAATCACGACTGCTGTCACGGACTGGACTGAGACTAAGGAAATTATAATAGGCGACGAATGAGAAACAGAGTCATCATACTTATTGCGGCGGTCCTTATGACGGGCTGCGCGAAGAATGTTATCGACCCCCAAAGTCCCATCTCTTTCGCGCCCGTTGCCGAAAAAGCCACCAGGTCCATTATCGAAGGTACGACATATCCTACCTCCGAAACCTTTACTGTAAGTGCATTTTTCGAAGGAACCGAACCCTATTTCGAAAATCTTGAGGCCTCCTACAACTCTACAGTTACTTTTTGGGAGACATCGACGACCGAGTACTGGCCGCTTGAGGGTTCCCTTACCTTTAACGCATACAGCCCCTCTGATGCCGGACTTACCATTGACGAGACCGGCGTATCCGTGACGGGTTACACCGTCAAGACGACCGACGAGATGACCACTGACCTCTGCTACGCCAGTGCCACCGTCGCCGACTGCTCCGCCCATCCGGATGCAGTCCCGCTAACCTTCTCGCACGCCCTCTCGCAGATTGTGTTCCGCGTTAAGGCCGCTGCATACTATGAAAATGTTACCCTCTCCCTGAACTCCCTATCCATGGGCGGAATCAACTCCGTTGGAGATTTCAACGGGACTGCATGGGAGAATCAAAATACAGAATACTCATATACCCTTGCAAGCACACCGACTGTCCTTACATATGACGGAGAGAACAATCCGGAGACAACCGACGTGTGCTCCTACCTCTTCCTGCCTCAGGAACTTGGCGCCAATGCGGCTATCAATGTTGGCTACAGCATCTCCCAAGTTGTTTCCGGGACAAACTACTCTCTTGTAAATCCTCCGGTTCCCATTTCACTTGGCGGCGGTACCGTCACACGGTGGGAACCCGGTAAAAAATACATCTATACCCTTAGCATTGGGTTAAGCAACGTCATCACCATATCGGCCTCAGCCGTCGGTTGGAGCGACGAAAACTTTGAAATCATAGTGGAGGATAACTGATATGAGAAAAACATTCACATACCTCCTTTTAGCTTTTGCGGCCTCCGCTGTTGCGCTTTCCTGCCACAGGGAGATTCCGGTAATTCCTGAAGAAGACGGAATCTTCTTCATCGCGGAAGAAGGCACCACCCCCGCATCCAAGGCCCTCCTTAACAACAATACCCTGAAGACCAACGGCAACAGGGTGCATGTTATGGACGTCCTTGCCGGTTTTTCCGGGACCGCTTCCTGGGCCGAGGGAAACCTTGTGGAGGGCGGCCTCTATATCAACGACGATGTAGTTTACTCTGGTGCCGTCGTCTGGGGCTTCAACTCCGGACGCGTGTATCCGTGGACAACCGATGGCGGCCATCAGTTCTTCGGCTGGCTTAGCTATGACAGCGCCCTGGACCTCACGGCCGATACCCGTTTCGGAACCACGCTTGCGGACGATTTCGATTATTCGAATCGCAAGCTGCCCATTCCCGCTCTCGAAATGACAGCGGACTCTGACCAGTTCGATTTCATGTACGGCAACACGGCCTATTACCTGATGCCGCGCACTTCAACCGACCCTGTTCCGATCACTCTTCAGCACCTTTTCAGCGCAATCAGTCTCCAGATTAAGAACGAGTCAATGGACGAGATTTTGGTTAAGAATGTGACCATCGAAGGGCTTAAGAACAAAAAGAGCGCGGAAATTCCCTTCGTCGGCGATCCGACCTTCACGAATTACACTGCTACCCATGAATTCCTGGACAACGCCCTTTACTACGCTCTTCCGACCGCGACAAAGACCCTCACCACGGATCAGACCTATGACTTACTTGCGCGCGTGAAGAATACCGCCATCGCTGAGTATCGCCTTATCTGGCCCCAGACAGAGGAAGAGCTGGCCCCCTCGGATGTGAATGATATTTCTACCTACCCGATTACGGTCGAGTACGAGTATCTCGCTGACGAGGAGCACATCAACCACACTGCTAAGCTTCGTTTCCCGGAAGGGGAGAGTTTCGAACCAGGCGTACGCTATGCTTTCACCCTCCTTTTCACCCAGAAGCATATCCAGCTTACCTTTAAGGTCAACCCCTGGAACTACAACCTCTATGAGTGGTCCTATGACGAACAGTCAATTTCCGAGGTTAAGGAACTGGATTTCAAGGACAACCCCGGGTATGATAAGCCTTCCAAGACCTGCCGCATAGTGGGCGGTGATCCTGTAAAGGGCACCTTCAGCGTGGTTAACCCCTCAGGAGCAATCTGGTCCATTGAACCGGTTGGAGACGTAGAGTATTTTACCATCAGCCCTAATCAGGGTACCGTTGACAGCAATAATCCCGACTACGAATTCTACGTTATTCCGAATCTGGATCCTTCGCTGGATCGAAGCACCGACAAGGAGCTGAGATTCAAGTTCCATATCCAGTTCACCAACGGTACCGTTCACGATGCCAATTCGGAAATCAACCGCGACGACTGGACAGTCATCCTCCCCAAGAACTAGCGCGTATGAGAAAGTTACAATATAATATAAGCGTTCTGCTTGCAGCGGTCTCTTTGGCGGCGGTTTCCTGCCAGGAGGAGATACCTTTTACGGGTACTCCGGAGCTGGAGGACGGCGGCATCAAGCTGACTTTTGTATGCACAGACCAGCTGACAAAGGCAACCATGCCCGGGGAGGACGAATACAATGAGAACACCCTGACGACAATCGACTACTTCCTCTATCCGGAGGGAGAAACGAATGCTGATGCCTACATCAAGGGGCGTGTTTCCCTTCAGGGACGTACTTCATACAATGTCCTTGTGAACACCAGTCAGTTGAGCCGACTTTTCAGTGGAGCTGCAGCGGGAAGCCACTGCGACGTCTATGCCATCGCCAACTATCCCGGCGAGGTTACCGATTTCGATGCGGCCTCCGACACCCTTACGCTCCGCGGCCTGGCTCTCAGCAACCACTTCAATTCAACTGCAGTCCAGACCAATTTCGTCATGGCTGGCGCCACCAAGGCCACTGTCATCAATAAAAACCACACAAAGGCGGCCGAGGGCACGGTCAATCTCAGCCGTGCGGCCTGTAAGATTACCTTTGAGTGCAGCGTGGTAGACCATGTGGACATTAAAAACTACATCTATTCTGAAGGTGTCGTTGTGGATTCGACTACCGTTACGTGGAAGCCCCTTCTTACCCAGATGGGAGTCTATCTTGTGAACGGCTACAGCAATGGTACAGTGGGCGGAGATCCTGCAACGATGGAAGAAGAAGACCTTTACAGGTACAACCAGCGCTCTCTGACCGACGGCGACAGCGACGGCTATTACACCTGCGAACCCTTCTATTCCTTCCCTCAGAGCTGGAACAGCGGTGACGAGAGGGAGCCCTTCCTAAAGTTGGTGGTTCCGTGGGGCTACCTCAACAA
Source organism: Bacteroidales bacterium (assembly GCA_017445755.1). GTDB lineage: Bacteria > Bacteroidota > Bacteroidia > Bacteroidales > UBA932 > Cryptobacteroides. The sequence goes on from JAFSSE010000022.1 coordinate 79,132, forward strand.
CTCAGGCGTGATGGCTGGCCAGAAGCAGTTCTACTACAAGATTCCCTGCCCGGGACTTGAGATGAATTCAAATACCTGGTACCATATCAAACTTGACGTAGCTATCCTTGGCGGCGACGACTTCGAGGCCATGCTTGAAATCAACAACGGCGAGTATTACGTGGTCGAATGGAACACCCAGACCATAGTCGAGGCCGACGCTGAAATCAAGGATGCCCGTTACATCAGCTCTCCGGCCAACGAGTACAAGATGTACAATACCAACGAGCTGGAATTCGTGATTTCATCTTCCCACGACGCTACGCTATCCCTCGCTTCGGTGACCTACTACGACTTCGTGAATAATAGGGATACAGATTACAGGTCTACGGCCCTTAGCAACAACTGGATTTCCTACGACGACGATACCCGTACGGTCAGCATCAACCACGCGCTGAACAACGACTTTACAAGCTCGTCCTTCGACGCTTCGCCTTACATCTTCACCTTCGACGTCCATCATTCGGATGACGATAGCTATACCACGGGCACCATTGTGGTGACCCAGTATCCGGCGATGTATATTGAGGCGGAAAGGTCGAATGGATATGTGTTTATCGATGGTACGTCGAATTCCAGCAACGACAATCTGCGTGTATATGACAATCGTGGTAACAACAATAATTATCTTCTTGGATCAATTGCTCCAAGGTCCGGTATTAATGATTCCGGCGGCAATACGAACCCGCGTCAGTACACAGTACATGTCACGACCCTGCCTTTGGACAGCGATTATGTGATTGGAGATCCCCGTAAAGGTACAAGCACTTCGGTAGAGAACCTTTCAGGACTTGGCAGCAGCTACAAACCAGCGGCGGAGAATACCCAGAATGTAATTGCTCCCGCTTTCAAGATTGCATCCTCTTACGGAAAGACAATTGCACTCTACTACGAGAATTCCGTAGAGCGCTGCGCCGCTTACCAGGAGAACGGTTATCCGGCGGGTCGCTGGAGACTTCCTACGCTGGCGGAAATTAAGTTCTTGATTTCTCTTTCTGAGAAAGACAAGATTCCTCAATTGTTTACTGTTGCGAGAAACAGTTACAATGGCTCTTATTATATCTCTTATTATTGGGCAGGTGGCGATTTGGGCAACGGTCCGTATGAGGCGCTTGATTTTAGCGACAAATCCAAAGTTTACTGGTATAATGCCCAAGACTACCAATTCTCTTATACGTACAGCGGACAAACCTCGACATACCATTTGGTCTATACCCGCTGCGTATATGACACCTGGTACTGGGGAGAAGATCAGGATGAGGACCACCTGACCACTTGGGGAGGATATCAGACAACGCAATAAACGGATATATTATGATGAAAAGACACCTATTATATATAGTACCGCTTCTTGCGCTGCTTCTGCCCCTTTCCTGTGCCAAGGAGACGGAGCCGGAGGTTCGGGAGGTCAACACCGCCATCGAGCACGAGGGCGAGGAGGTTACCATTTACTTCGGAGTACAGACCCCGGAGACGAATGCTGCCACCAAGGCCATGGGCGAAAACCCTTCCATTACATCCCTCCATGTAGCGGTTTTCGGTAGCTCCGGCTACCTCAAGGAATACAAGTTGGCCGAGCCCGTGGACGGTTATGTATCCGCCGAAGGCGTATCCAACGCCAAGGGCTACAAGGTTTCCCTTTCCATTACCGCTTCCAGACTCCGCGTCCACTTTATTGCCAACGGTCCCGAGTCCCTTGACTTCGACTATGAGAATACGGTGATGGCAAAGCTCGCCACCTCGGGCGGCACCGATGCCTACTGGCAGCGCATACTCCTGGACCATGGTGTCTATGCAGATACCGAGGCAGAGGGCTATTACGCCATACCTCCGGTGCTTACCATAGACCCGGACTTTGACCTGGATACAGACGGTACCACCCACAAGATGGCCCTCATTCCGCTGATCCGCAACTTCGCCAAGGTTACGGTCATTGCAGATCCGGTTGCCGAGTCCAACTTCACCGTGAATTCATTCGCGCTTGTGAATGTCCCGGACCGCGGTTCCATAGCCCCGTATTCCTCGGAGGACGGCTTTGTCATGAATTACCAGACCTATTCCAATCTGGCGGCAATGTCTGCGGTATATCCCGGTCACATGCCTCCTGCTGCCGTAATAGACAAGTCCTACCCTTCGGAGACAGACTTTACGAACCTTACAAACGGAGTAGTCGCCGCGGGCGGTGCCCTCTATATGTATGAGCGCCCCGTACCTACATCCGACGCTACCATCCTTATTGTGAAAGGAACTTACACGGATCCCGACACCGGGGACGAGGACACCGGCTACTATAAGATAGATATGATGGACGGAGGCGAGTATCTTCCGATTCTTCGAAACTTCCGTTATCAGATTCAGATTAAGAAGGTTAAGCGCAAGGGTAAAGCGACCGTCGCAGGTGCCGTCAACGGTGCCGGCTCGGGTGATATCTCTGCCGATATCAGCACCGCCAGCCAGAAGAACATCTCCGATGGTTCTTCCTCCCTGGCTGTATCCTTTACCGATGTTACCCATGCTATCGGAGGAACCTACACCATTGGTGTGAGCTTTGTGCCCGATGTGACCAACGGGACAGTGGACAACTCCCTTGTTACCTATGAACTCGGAGCGGTCGGGAGCAACGGGGCCGTCATTGCCGACGTGTCCGACATCTCCTTCAACTCCAGCACCGGTACATTGACTTATACCACTACGGACGTGGATCCCGTCCACACCAAGGAACAGACCATCCGTATTATCGGTACTTCCGCTACGACCCGTCTTTACCGTGACGTAATTATCCGCCTGCTCCCTCAGCAGACTATGACCGTCACCTGTATCAGCGAGATAGAGGCGGCGATCGGAACGCAGCAGACTGTATCCGTAACCATTCCGAAGGACCTTCCGGTGTCCATCTTCCCGCTTCAGTTCCGGGTGGAGGTCGCTGAAAAGACCCTGACGCCTAATGCAGGAGACCTTCCCGTTCAGCCCGGCGAGACCCTTGTAACGGGGGAGAGCGGCAATTCCTACCAGTTTATCAAGACGCTTTCGCGCGATGACTACCTGGCGGGATACGGAAGCAACGGCTCCACCTTTACCTGTTCATTCAAGAGTATAGTGGACGTGAGCGACAGCGATATCTACGTCGCGAACAACTTCTTTGCGAAGGCCTCCACCTCGTTCATCACCTACGTGAAGCGTTACTTCTCTTCGCTTCGTTTCAGCACATCTGACGCTGTCAACGAGGACGATCCGGTGAATTTCTTCTTTGTGATGGACAATGAGCACGACACCGCTGAGAAGCTGATCCCGGAAGTGGTTGACGTCTATCTTACTGGGCTTATTCCAGATTATGACCAGTATCCGGATGAACTGGAGCATATCTCAGGTAACCACTACGTATATTCCGTCCCCATGCCCGGAACGGGTACCCAGACCCTGCATCTTCTCTCCACGGGAGAGACCGAGCAGTACAAGGTGGAGCTCAAGGCCAATTACTACTTTGACAACAGCTTGACCAACAGCAGCTTCGAGTTCTCTAACCTCAGCTTCGGCACGGTTTACTACGGTCGCGGATGGCCGACAACCTTCAGCTTCACCATCCCGAACGACTTCGAGATGCCGGCTGTCGGATATGTCGATATCGAGCTGAACCTCACCAACCTGGAGCCCAATAGCGACGCGAACATCATCGAGACCGGCGGCAAGTACTACTACCGTGCGACCTCGAAGGGCACCAAGACGATGAATCTTAAGACTGCGGACTCCCAGACCGCCGCCGTGGGCGTCCAGCTCAGTCATAGCTCCTTCGCTACCGCAATTGGCACCGAGAGTACCAGAAGTTACGTGAGCATCCCCGCGCAGAATGTGCAGTTTACGGGGAATTATGCCAATAACTACTATAATAATACCGTGAGATGTTATTCCGATAGCGGCTATTCTACTCAGGTTGGCAGTTTCACCGGAACAAGGACTGGTGGTATGGGTAACCGCAAGTACTATAACGGCGCCTTCACCTTCACCGGAATAGTTGACGCTACTCAGACAATTTATATGGTGTATGAAGCCGACTGGTACGACTATACAGCTTCCGCTACAGCATTGAGTATGTACAATGGTACTTCTTGTGCTGTGACTAGAGAATAATTACCGATATTTATACTTCAGCCTGCGCCGGAAACGAGAGTTCCCGGCGCTTTTTTTGGTTTTCGGGATTTGTATATACGTAAATCAACCTACCTTTTCGGGTAGGTTGATTTGCTTTATCTGCTGACAGCCAGCAGTTTAGGCGCCACGGTTTTTATGTAGTCGGCAATTACGTGGATAATCGGCTCTGGGATGTTTTGCTCTGTGGCAATTGACTCGAAGGCAGATGCTGCATCATATACTTCGGAAATAATGGATGAAGCATTTCGGATGTCGTTGGTTTCGGCAAGTTCCAGAAGGTGCTTTTTCTCTATGTCCCTTTCCAGACCGGCAATGGTCATATAATGACGGTCTCCAATGAAACGATTCCCAAGGTTAACGCTGAAGGTAATGTCATAGGCAGGAGCAAGGCGCCAATTGCCGTTGGGATACATGATAAAAGAATAGTTTTTGTCATGATTATCACAAACGCCGCAGAAATAGTCAAAGACAGCCCTTCTGAAAAGCTGTTCCTGATCAATATACGGAACTGACAACTGCCGGCAAACATTGAAAATGCCCTCATAAGACTCCGTCTTCCCATTAAGCGACTGCAGTGTTGCAGAATGAAGTTTCCCTCCTTTTTTGCGGTCGAATCTTTCAGTCAGAAAATGATTCTCTCCGTGAATGCCAAGGAGCGAGCTTTCCTCCATATGAATACCAGCTTTTAGGGCAAGGAGGTAGTAAATATATTCAAGTTCGGCTGACGGCCATACTGACGCCTCGTTAAACTTCAGGATAAAATGAGTAAAGTTTTCCGGCAGAGGGACTTGGCCGGAACGAACTTCTCCGGTAGATTTATTTATGGCAATAATAGCTTTGGGGTGCATTCCACCAGCACTCATGCCTACGGCCATGAGTTCATTGATTCCTGGATTCTCGTTTAAATTCAATCTCATTTCTTCCTTCGCCCTCTGAACCGACAAGGCCACTTCTCTAAGTTCCTCAAGCGCAATTGATTCCGGAGACTGTGCTGTATATAGGGACGGGACAAACTCGAGCGCTCCCATTCCGCGGGAGCCAATGAAGGCGAGTTTGTCCACAGCAGTTATCTGCGAATGTTTCAAGAGGTTATTGTCTGCCCATGCTCCGAACACGGTATTCCCCCATTCGTCCGGTAGGGAACTGCTGATGAATCTTGGAAGGCCTTCATACTCAGTTGCTCGGCACCAATCGGACAGTCCCAGGCGGACAGAATAGTGATTGGTTGTATACGGTCCAAGGGGATCAAGATCCCATCCTTGCAAATGGTATTCAGGGTGGAAAGATACTTTCGCACCCAGTTTGCCAAATCCTTTCTTGTAACCTCCCATCCATTGGAGTTTACAGACTTCCTTGCCCCATAATTTGACGGACACTACATTATCTTTCATTTGAGTTTCCTCCCATATAAACTGTCAGGAATGTCCGGAAGGAGTTCTGCAATGCTTTCTAGTCTCTGGATAGCGCGGAAAAGGGCTATAAGATTATTGAGACAGATAGAACTGCCGCCTCCGTTTTCAAAACGTGTAATAGTTATTACAGAAACGCCGGTTTGTTCCGAGATATCGCGGCGGGTAAGACGCAGTTGCGAACGGTATTTACGGAACCTCTCACCAAGATCTATTGCAATCTGGTGATTGGATAAGGCGTATAGAGACAATGATTCGTAGTTCATGTCGCAAATATACATATTTGATATATTTTATGCAAATTTCTGCCAAAAAATATCATATATGATTAATTACCAGGAATGCACGGTTTGGCATAAAGTAAACCACTTGTATTTTTCATGCCGTTTTTTTATCTTTGTGTGATTCAATCTGTCGATGAAAAAGCAGTTACTCAGTGTTTTTGTCTCCCTTCTGGCCTTCTCGTTCACCGTGGCGGCCCAGAAGAACCCGCTGGACATCGATCCGGCGTCGTATACCTTTTATATAAAGGCGGAGGCCCTCGTTGGAAAGGAGGGCTTCGAGACGGCGAACCGGCTTCTGCTGGACGCGGCAGTAAGGAGCGGAGACCGCAAGGCGCAGACTCTCCATTACGTAGAGGCGCTGAAGGATCTCTGCGTCAGGACCGCTTCGGCTGAGAATGATGTAAAGGTACTTGCGGCGCAGCAGAAGGTAAAGGACGTAGCCAGGGAGTGGGATTTTCCCCAGTATTACTACTACTCCTTCCAGCTGGTGCAGAGGTATTACCTTGACAACGGCCAGCAGTACCGGACGATGGAACTGATGAGGGAGATGCAGGAAACCGCCCTGCGGGAGGGGAACGCCTATGGGATGTGGATCGCAGACCGGTATCTTGCATCCATGTACATCGACCAGAACGACTATGTCAGTGCGAAGCCGCACCTCCTCCAGGCGATATCCCTGTACCACGATACCCAGGACCAGACGATCCGGGAACAGTCCCCGACCCGCCTGTACTGCGACCTTGCGGATACCTATCCTATCGGCTCGGATTCGGTCCATGTAAATGTTCGAAAAGCCATAGATGGGGCGAAGGAGCATATGGATACCCTCCGCTGCCGCTACTATCTTGCGCGCCTTGCGGCCCTTGACGGGAAAAAGGATGAGTATCAGCGGCTGAGGGATCTCTGTATGGAGGATTCACAGCTCCAGGTGATGAGGCAGAACGCTCCGCTTTACTTCTCACTGATTGATGCCGTCTTTGACGGGAGCATCCTGGAAAGGGAAGAGGAGATAGTGAACCTGAGGAGAATCCGGGAGATGAAGGTAATTGCCAACCTTTGCGAGAACCAGGGGTACAAGGACTTTGCTTTCGGACTCGAAAAATCCCTTGTGGGTCGTTTTGAAGTGGCTCTTTCTACCAATAACCAGTCCCATCTCAGCGAACTCGACGTGACGATGGGGAAGGCCGCCCTGAATGCGGATCTCCAGCAGAAGGAAGAGCAGATGAACCGCATCACCCGCATGATCCTGCTTTCCCTCATCTTCATCCTCGGGGGAATTGTCCTCTTCTCATTTAAGCATGTCAGGGACCTCAAGAAGGCGAATGAGAAGGTCCGGCTTGCCGATGCGGCAAAGACCCGTTTCGTCCAGAACATGAGCCATGAGGTCCGGACGCCGCTCAATGCCATTGTCGGCTTCTCGCAGCTGCTGGCCCTCCCGGACGGGACCCTCGATCCCCAGGAGAAGGAGGAATTCTCCGGCCATATCGTCAACAACACTAAGATGCTGACGATGCTTCTTGACGACATCCTCAACGCCAGCGCCATGGACAGCGGAAACTACCGGATAAGCTACGAGGAAGGGGAGAAGGATTTCATGGCCGAGTCCGCCATATCCAGCGCTGAGCACCGCCTGCAGAGCGGGGTCACGATGACCTACCAGCCCTCGGAGGCGGAGCACTTCAGCTTTACGACAGACCCCCGGCGTGTCCAGCAGATCCTGATAAACCTTCTTACAAATGCATGCAAGCATACTTCGAAGGGTTCTATTGTCCTTACCAGCTCCCTCTCCGAGCGTCCGGGTTACCTTACCTATGCCGTAACGGATACCGGTCCCGGAATTCCTCCGGAGGATGCCGAGAGGATTTTCGATCGGTTTACGAAGCTTAATGAATTTGTCCAGGGGACTGGACTCGGCCTTTCCATCTGCCGCGATATTGCCGGCCGTATGGGTGCCGACGTTTTCCTTGATACCGCTTATAAAGGGGGAGGGGCCCGCTTTGTGTTGCAGGTTCCACTGGAAAAGCCCACTGAAACAAAATGAAACGCTCCACCCTCATAGTGCTCTCCGCCATGCTTGCTCTTGCGCCTTTCAGCGCTGGAGCGGAAGGTAATCCGTATGGGATAGACCAGCAGTGCTATGAGTACTTCGTCATGGCCGAAAACCTTGTTTCCGACACATCCAACGAGGCCTTCGAGGTTGCGAATGAAGCGCTTCTCAGGCGGGCTTTGGAATGCGGGGACGAGAAAGCGAGGACCCTTTACTATGTCGAAGAGCTTAAGAGGGCCACCCGCTTCGTGCGCTCTGACAAGGACAGGGACACGGTCAACGAAATGGTCGAGAAGACGCGGATGCAGCTTCTCGACGTTGCCGAAGAAACCGGCTACAGGCAGTATTACTATTATGCCTATGACCTCGCTCAGACCTATTATGTAAATTCCAAGCAGGAAGTCCGTGCGCAGCAGCTTCTGAACGAGATGCTCGCAACCGCCCACCGTAATGGCGACGATTACGGCCGCTGGTGTGCGGAGCGCTTCCTCGGGACTCTTTTCCTCAACCAGCTGGACCGGCCGAACGCCAAGAAGCATTTCAAGGACGCAATCCGGACCTATGAGAACAGCTCCGATCCCCTTATCCGGAGGCAGTCCATAACGAGGGTCTGCTGCGACATTTCGGAGACCTATGCTCCGGGTTCGGACTCGGCCAGGTTTTATATCAATATGGCGGAGCGGGGGGCAGTCCTCCACCAGGATTCCGTGCGCTGCGATTACTACAAGGCCCAGCTCGCGGTCCTGGACGGCAGGATGGACGAGTACCGCTCGATCCGTGACCGGCTCCTTTCGGATCCCTACCTTTTTTCGGGAGTTCGGGTCCAGAAATCTTTCTTCGACTGCATTGAGGGCGTGATCGGGAACATGGACCAGGCGGAATTCGAAGAGAAGATCAAGCATGTCCAGTATGTCCACCAGCTGGTCCTCCTACGGGAAATTGCCATCCGTTCCAAGCGCTGGGACCTCGCCGCCACGGCCGGCAATTCCCTTATCAACAGTCTGTATTCATCGATTTCCAAGATGAACGCCATGCGTCTGGAGGAAGTCTCGTCCACCCACGAAAAGTATGAGATTTCACTGGAGCTGGCCCGTCAGCAGCGGCATATCAGGACGATTACGACTCTGGTTCTTGTCCTTGTCGTAATAATCCTCGCCCTTGCCCTTGTCTTTGTTATCTGGTTTCTCCCCAAAAAGAAGAAAGGGCCCGAAAGTGAAACCAAACAATTGTTAAACTGATATATGACACCTCTTTACGCCCAGCAGCACGATTACTCAGGATTCAGCGTGCTCGCCGTTGATGACATTCCCCTGAATCTCCTTCTTGTCCAGAAGATGCTCTCCCGCTTCAATTTCAAGATCCGAACTGCGGCCAACGGGCAGGCGGCTCTCGATGCCGTTGCGGAGCAGAAACCGGACCTCATCCTCCTGGATCTCATGATGCCGGGAATCGACGGTTTCGAGGTTATCCGCCGCCTCAGGGCAGACCCCGCTACCGCTGATATCCAGATTGTCATCCTCAGCGCCCTCAACTCCAACGAGGACGTCGTAAAGGGATTCAACGAAGGAGCCGACGACTTCATCATGAAGCCGATCATTATGGAGAAACTCCTCTCCTGCGTAGTGAACCAGCTCCAGATTGCAAAGGCAAAGTCATCTCTCTGATGAATAGTCCCGCCTCCATAAGACGGTCCTTTGTTTTCGTCCTTCTCCTCCTTCTGTCCGTGGTTTCCCATGGGCAGATTGTAAACCGCCTCAGGGTGGACCAGAAAACCTTTGTCCGCTATGCCTACGGAAGGATGCAGGAGTTCAGCGAAGACAATCTCCCTCTCTCCGATTCCCTTTACAGGGAAGGGGAGTCAAGGGGTGATTTCCGCCTGAAACTGCTCGGACTCTCTCTGGAGATGCCGGTCCGTTTCGCCCGCGGCGAGTACGGAAGGATGGATGAGGCAGTCTCCGAGATGAAGGAACTTCTGATAGAGAGGAAGGACCTTCGGGTTTTCTATTTCTCCACCCTCCACGAGTACTGCGAGTTCCTCCTTCAGAGCGGACGGGTTTCCGAGGCGGTGCTTGAGGCCAGGGCCATGGAACGCCTCGCCTCATCGGAAAAGAATCCCTACGGAAAAATGTACTCGTACCGCATTGTAGGGCTTATCCAGAGTTACAGGGACAACCACTATCTCGCAATCGAAAACCTTAAAAAGGCGGCCCGTTTCTGCCGGGAAGCCCGTGCCGAGCAGGATCTTCCGAACCTCTTTATCCTGCTCTCGCAGGAGTACCTTGCGATGGAGAACTTCTCGGAAGCGGAGGATTATCTCCTGCAGGCGGAGGAGTACATTCCCTTCTTCCCCCTCATACGCCTGAAGGCGCAGATGACCCGGGCCTACATTTACAACGCCCGCGGGGAGCAGGAGCGCTTCTGGGAGTGTTATGAAGAGCTCGTCTCGGATCCTCTTTTCCAGCCCCAGACCGACGCAGACACCCGCTGCGCCCTCGATGTGACCTATCTCCGCTCAAGGGGCCTTCTCGAAGAGGCCCTCCTGAAGTCGGACCACCTCGGGACCGACCGCGCCCGCCTCGAGTTCAGCCATGGCATCTATGCCCAGATGGGCTCCTTCGACAGGGCCTATTCGGACCTTTCCCGCCTAATGAACCAGAAGGATTCCATTTATATCAAGGTCCAGAACGAGGACCTTGCCATCCTGGATGCTGAAATGAACAATGCCCAGCTCAGGGAAGAGGCCCAGCAGCTCAAGGCCCGCAACCAGATGACGATTCTCCTCGGTTTCCTGGTCATGTTCGCCGTCGCCTTCGCCTCAATCCTGGTCCAGCAGTGGAAGCTACGGGAAAACCTCGATGAGATGAGGCGCAAGAATGTCGAGGCCCTGAAGGCCCGGCGTGCCTTCCAGAAGGCGATGGATGCCAAGGAAGCCGAGAATGAGTACAAATTCAACCTGCTGAAAAACCGCAGCACAAACGTCCTTACCGATTATGAAGATTTCCTCAATAGTTAAAAACCACGGAGCCGAACTCGTCGCCCTCCTTATTTTCCTCTCCGGTTCCGCCCTGACCCTTCTCGGTCTTATCCAGAAGGTTCCCCTCCTCGTAGGTATAGCAGGTATCTTTATCCTGTCCGGAGGACTCTTCTATTTCAGCTTGAATTATAGCTCGGAAAAGGTTTATAAGCAGTACTTTAAGGACAGCTATGAGATTGAGCACGAGACCATTGGGGAGGAAATCCTCAAGTCGATGCGCTACCACCGCTACCAGGAGGCGGTACTGAGCCGCTACGAGAGCGCCTGCCGGGACCTCGGCCTGGTGGACGAACAGAAGGACTGGCTGCTGGATCTACTGATGGCTGCCAAGAACAAGGTCGATGAGGAAATCGAGCAGGAAGGCGGCGGCCATATTTAAACGCTTATTTTTCAAGCATTTTCGGACGCCTCTCCCTGGTCCTTTCAATGGCTTTCTGCTCCTGCCACTGCTCTATCATCTTAGGATTACCGGAAAGCAGGATGTCCGGAACTTTCCAGCCGTTGAATTCTGCGGGACGGGTATAGACAGGCGGGGCGACAAGACCGTCCTGGAAACTGTCGGAAAGGGCGGAGGTGGAGTCGGAAAGGGCTCCAGGAATCAGCCGGATAATTGAATCTGCAAGCAGGGCGGCGGGGATTTCTCCGCCGCTTACCACAAAGTCGCCGACGGAAATCTCCCGGGTCACGAGGTGCTCCCTTATCCTCTCGTCAATGCCCTTGTAGTGGCCGCAGAGGAAGATCATGTTGCCAAGGAGGGAAAGCTCGTTTGAAATCTGCTGGGTAAGGATTTCGCCGTCGGGGGAGAGGTAGATAACCTCGTCATAATCCCTTTCTTTTTTCAGGTCGGAGATGATATTGTAAACGGGTTCGACCATCATTACCATCCCTGCATCTCCGCCGTAACTGTAGTCGTCCACAGTCTTCCGGCTCCCCAGGCCATATTCCCGGAGGTCATGGACATGAATCTCTACAAGCCCCTTTTTTATTGCGCGTGCTACTATGGAGTGCTTGAAGGGCCCGTCGAGGAGGCCGGGTACTACGGTGATGATATCTATTCTCATGTTTCCAAAATCAAAGGTGTCTGCAAATTTAGTATTTTATCTGCAAAAAATTTATATCTTTGTAGTTTGAGAACAAGTATAATTTAAACTCTATTGTTATGGGTGAAGAAATCAAACCTGAGGCCCTTGAGACCCCGGATGTAGTACAGCAGGAGCAGGAGCCCCTCGTAGAAAAGACGGTCGAAGAGAACGTTACTGAAGTTGTGGAAGAAGTTAAGGATGCCGTCGAGGAAGTGAAAGAAGCCGTGGTGAACTACGGCGAGAAGACCCTTGCTGAACTCTCTTCCCTGTTTCAGGAGCTGACTGAAAAGGTTGACCGCATGAAAAGGTCAAAGGAAGCGGAAGCCATCAAATCCGCTTTCTACAAGAAACTTTCCAAGGAAAAGGCAGATGCCGGACTGGACGGGACTGTTGAGGAACCGGACGATGCGGTAGTGGAGACGCCTGCAGTGGAGACGCCGGTGGAGGAAAATCCTGCTCCGGCAGAACCCGTGGCCACTGAGCCGGAGGCCGCCAATCCTTTTGCCGCCATTGAGGAGGGCTTTAAAGCTCTTTATTCCAAGTATAAGAAGGAACGCGCCGAATACAACCGCCAGCAGGATGCCGAGCGTGAGGAGAACCTCGCGAAGAAGCTTGCCGTGATCGAGGACCTCAGGGCCCTTACCGAATCCCAGGGAGACATGAAGGACCTCTTCCCCCAGTTCCGTGAGATCCAGGACCGCTGGAGGGCGATCGGCCCTGTCCCGGTCCAGAATTTCCGGGATGTCAACGATACCTATCAGCACAATGTCGAGCAGTTCTACGACCTCGTCCAGATAAACCGCGAACTCCGTGACCTCGATTTCAAGAAGAATCTCGAGGTAAAGGAGAAGTTCTGCGAGCAGGCCGAGGAGCTCTGCAACAGCGAGGATGTGGTCGGCGCCTTCAAGGAACTCCAGAAACTCCATGAGCAGTGGAAGGAGTACGGCCCCGTCGCGAAGGAATTCCGCGACTCCATCTGGGAGCGCTTCCGCGCCGCTACCGGTGTAATCAACCGGAAGTATCAGCAGCACTTCGAAGGGCTGAAGGACCAGCAGGCCGAAAACCTTGCGGCAAAGACCGCCCTCTGCGAGAAGGTTGAGCAAATCGCGGAGAGTGAAATCACTACTTCCGCCCAGTGGAATGCCCTTTCCCGCGAGATAGAGGGAATCCAGGCCGAGTGGCGCAAGATCGGCTTTGCCTCCCGTAAGGAGAACCAGAAGATATATGACCGCTTCCGCGCCGCCTGCGACAAGTTCTTTGAGCGCAAGAGGGTCTATTACGCCGACTTCAAGGGCTCCATGGCCGCGAATATGGAGAAGAAACTCGCCATTATTTCGGAGGCCGAATCCCTTAAGGACAGCACCGAATGGAAGAAGACTACCGACCGCCTGATCGCCCTCCAGAAGGAGTGGAAAGAGATTGGTGCGGTTCCGAGGAAGAAGTCCGAGCAGCTCTGGAAACAGTTCCGTGCCGCCTGCGACGCCTTCTTCGCCGAACGCGACAAGAACCAGAAGCCGGGAGAGAACGACTATTACGCCAATCTCAAGGCGAAAAAGGCCCTGATTGAAGAGATACTTTCCTCTGAAGCGACCGACAATGAAACCGCCGCGGGCTTTGCCGAGCGCTGGGGCGCCATCGGTTTCGTTCCGTTTAAGGAAAAGGAGGCCATCCAGGATGCTTACCGTAAGGCCATGAATGAGAAGTTCCCGGACTTCAATCCCCGGAGAGGCCGTCCGCAGGGACCTCGCAGCAGCCACACTCCTGCCTCAAGGGGCCCGAAGTCGGAGAAAGACCGCCTTGTGGAGCAGTACAACCGTCTCCAGCAGGATATCGCCACCTATGAGAACAATATCGGCTTCTTCTCTTCCTCAGCGAAGGCGGATTCGATGATAAAACTCATGCAGGAGCGTATCGATTCGGCCAAGGAGGAACTCAAGACCCTCGAAGGAAAGATTCGTGAAATTGAAGCATCGGAGGAGTCTGGAGAGTAAGATATGGATAAGAATTCAATTATCGGCTTTGTCCTTATAGGACTTATCATGATAGGTTTCTTTACCTATCAGTCAAGACAATACAGAGATCAGATGGAGGCCCAGGCGAAGATTGATTCTCTCGCCATGGTGGAGCAGATCCGTCAGGACAGCATCCGGGCCGCCTACCTTCGGGAACATCCCCAGGATACCGTGGTCGCCGCCAGGGTGGCTTCCGGGGAGAAGATTGCGGTTTATGGCGATTCCCTTCTGAACGCCGCCGCTTCCTCGGAGGAGCAGTTCTATACACTTGAAAATGAGAAGGTAAGCATAGTCTTCTCTACGAGGGGTGGTCAGCCCTGGTCCGTCTGTCTTAAGGATTTCACGAACTATGACAAGAGCCCCCTGTATCTGTTCAAGGACGGTAAGGGCCAGCTCGGATTCACCGTCTATGCCCCTACGGCCGTAGATACCAGGAAGTTCAATTTCAATTATATTGCCGAGGAGTCTTCCGACAGGGTGATGGTCATGCGCCTTCCCTTCTCCAACGGAGGGTATATCGAGCAGCGCTACACCCTTGCCGAGGACGCCTATTCGGTTGACGAGAGCGTTTCTTTCGTCGGGATGAACTCCCTGATTCCGAGGAATGTGCTTTCGATGGATGTGGACTTTGACGTCACCATCCCCCGGATGGAGAAGGGCTACAAGAATGAGACTCAGTACAGTCGCCTGAACTACTATTTCCCGGACGAAAAGAAGCCGGAGAATATCGGTAATGGCCGAAGCGGCAAGAAGCGTTTCGATAACAGGATCGAGTGGTTTGCCTTCCAGCAGCAGTTCTTCTCCATCATCATGAGGGCTCCGGAAACCTTTACTTCCGGGGACTTCAAGATTGATTTCGTGCCGCAGGAGGACGAGAGCCATGACCTTATGGTCTGCAGCGCTCGCGTGCGTACGGATCTCGATGTCCGGGACGAGAGGATCTCGATTCCCTTCGAGTTCTATTTCGGACCGAACCATTTCAATACCCTGAAATCCTATGACCACAAGTATGAGAAGGTCATTCCGCTCGGCGGCTGGCTCGTCGGCTGGTTTACCCGCTTTGTGATCATTCCGCTCTTCAACTGGCTCCACCGCTTTATCGGCAACTTCGGTCTCATCATTCTCCTGATGACCATATTCATCAAGATTGTAGTCCTTCCGTTTGCCTATAAGTCATATTCTTCCTCGGCCAAGATGCAGGCCATCAAGCCGGAGATCGACAAGCTCAACGAGAAGTACCCCAAGCAGGAGGATGCAATGAAAAAGCAGCAGGCCACCATGGACCTGTACCGCAGGGCCGGAATTTCGCCGATGGGCGGATGTCTCCCGATGCTCCTGCAGTTCCCGATCCTTTGGGCGATGTTCCGCTTCTTCCCGGCGTCCATCGAGCTTCGCCAGCAGCCCTTCCTCTGGGCTGACGACCTCAGCGCCTATGACTCCATCATCGATTTCGGCGGCAGGGTTCCGCTGATAGGGGACCATATTTCCCTCTTCGCCCTCCTGATGGCCGTTTCGATGTTCTTCTATTCCAAGGTCATTTCCGGCAGCCAGATGACGGGGGACGACCCGAATGCGAAGATGATGCGGTTCATGAGCGTCTGGATGATGCCTATCATGATGTTCTTCATCTGTAATTCCCTCTCCTCCGGACTCAGCTACTATTACCTCCTCTCCAACCTCATCACGATGGTTGAGACCTGGGTAATCCGGAAATGGTTCGTCCATCCTGAGGAAATCCAGAAGAAACTGAAGGCCTCGGCAGGGAAGCCGGCTCCTAAATCCAAGTGGCAGCAGCGTCTGGAAGAAGCCCAGAAGATGCAGCGCCAGATGCAGGCGGAGCAGCAGAAGAAAAACCGCAGATGATAGCTGAGCGGCTTAATACCATTCTATCGGAACTGCCACAGAGCGTGAAGCTTGTGGCAGTTTCCAAATTCCACCCTCTCTCCGCTATCCGGGAGGCCTATGACGCCGGTCAGCGGGTTTTTGGCGAAAGCCGTCCCCAGGAGTTTGCAGCGAAGGTTCCGCTTCTTCCGGCTGATATCGAGTGGCATTTTATCGGCCACCTCCAGACTAACAAGCTGAAGTTGGTACTCCCTTACGCATCCCTCGTAGAGTCGGTTGATTCCGTCCATCTTCTGGAGGCAATAAGCCGCTGGGCCGTTTCCGAGGGACGGACGGTCGATGTCCTTCTGGAGCTGCATCTCGGCTCCGAAAAGACCAAATCCGGCCTTTCCGAAGAGGAAATCCTCTCAATCTGCGGAGCTCCTTTGGAGGGAATATGCCTTCGGGGACTTATGGGGATGGCTACAAATACTGATGACAAGGCGGTAATCCGCTCCGAGTTTGAAAGAATAGCCGCCCTTAAGCGCTTGATTAACACGGGTTTCCCTTCGCTGGAATCGTTTTCCGAACTTTCGATAGGAATGTCGGACGACTGGCCCCTTGCCGTTGAGGCGGGCTCGACGGCAGTCCGTATCGGAACAGCCATATTCGGACCAAGAGAATACTAAATACTTTATACTATGTCTACTATCCTTATCGTTATCGCTGTTGTCGCCGTTATTGCCCTCTGGGTTATCGGCGTCCAGAGGAAGCTTGTCGCCTCCGATGAAATCTGCAACAACGCCCTTCGCCAGATCAATGTCCAGCAGGTCAGCCGTTACGACGCCCTGCTTGCCCTTGTAAAGCTCTGCCGCGAGTATGCCTCCCATGAGAAGGATACCCTTGAGGAAATCGTGAAGCTCCGTAAGGTCACTTCTTCCCCCAATCCGACTCCCTCCGAGATTTCGGCAAACGAGGCGGCCCTGAATGAACTGTCGGCCAAGATCATTGCCGTCGCAGAGCAGTATCCTGACCTTAAGGCGAATACAACCTACCTTAAGACCATGGACGAGGTCAAGAATTACGAGGAGAATGTCCGTCTCGCGCGTATGACCTTCAATGATACGGTCACTAAATTCAACACCCAGGTGCGCATGTTCCCGACCAGCATTGTGGCGGGAATGCTCGGCTTCCCGGTAAAGCAGTACCTCGAGGAAGACCGCAAAAAGGCGGAATATCCCTCTTTCTGATGGTTCCAAGGCGTTTATTGGCCGTAGCTGTCGCTGCGGTCCTTTCGCTGCCTCTGCTCCGCGGGGAGACGGTGAGGCGTATCGATACCGAAGTAACCCTTCTCTCGGACGGTTCGGCCCGTATTGTCCAGGTCTGGGACGTCGATGCGACTAAGGGTACGGAGTGGTATATACCGGTCGGGTCCCTTCTGGAAGGGATGAAAATCCGGGATTTCTCCGTTTCCGAGGGCGGCGTCCGCTTTGCTTCTGACGGCAACTCCTGGGATATTGACCGGAGCCGCGACGAGAAGCGCAATCGCTGCGGCATCGTCCTGGGGAGGGACGGCTCATACGAGCTCTGCTGGGGAATAGGCAGCTTCGGGGACCATGTCTTTACGGTCTCATATACCCTTGACGCCCTTGTCCAGTCCTTTACGGACGGTTATGAGGGTTTCCTCCATAAGTTCGTCAATGACGGTCTTTCCGCTAAGGGGGCCACGGCAACCCTGACCCTGAAGGACGGGGCAGGAAGGCCGTTTGAGAAGGATTCCACCCTTGTCTGGGGCTTTGGCTACCGGGGCACGGTCGATTTTCCCGGTGACGGGACGATTCTTTTAAGCGCCCCGAATTTTTCGGACGATGAGAAGATCATCCTTATGTGCCGCTTCCCGAAGGGGACCTATTCGACCTCGTATAACCGCGGAATGACCTTCGCTTCGCTCCGGGACAAGGCCCTTGAGGGCAGCTCCTTTGAGGATGACAGGACAGCGGGGGATAAGATCATGGACTTTTTCTTCAAGCTCTGCATCATCCTCTGTGTCCTCCTTGGCTTCGGGGTCGTTGCCTTTGTCATTATTTCCAGCGCTCTCGGATACAAGTACAAGAAATCCCTTTTCGGGACCCGCAAAATCGATACATGGTACCGTGAAGCCCCCCTTGGAGGCGACCTTCCTTCGAACCTCTGGGTTCTTGAGAACGGCGGCCGCTTCGGCTCGTCTTCCCTGTCGTCCAATCTAATCGGGGCCTATTTCATGAAATGGCTCTTCGAGGGAAAGGTGACCTCTCGTCAGGATGAGCGCCATCCCGGGAGGATAAATCTCGTCCTCGGTGCGTCACGCCCCGAATTCGGTTCGGAGATAGAGAATGAACTCTATGATATCATCCTTGAGGCGGCGGGGGATAACCGGCTCCTTGAGCGGAATGAATTCGAAAAGTGGGCTACAAAACACGAGTCCAGCTTCCTGAATTGGATTAAAAAGGCAAAGCAGGCCGGGGGACTCGCGCTTAAGCGGGAGGGTAAGGTCGATTACCGGAATCGTGCCGTGGAGCCGGCCCAGGCCGAGCTTCGCCGGGTTATAGAGTTCAAGAATTTCCTCAATGATTACACGTTAATCGGCGAGCGGAGCACCTCTGAAGTGAAACTCTGGCAGAACTATCTTATCTTCGCTTCGCTCTTTGGCATTGCGAAGAAGGTCGCGGACCAGATGAAACAGCTTTATCCGGATACGTTCGAGACCCTTTCCGAAACGGTCGGCTCCGATGTCTCCAGGACGGTTGTGCTTACTAACCGGATGTCGAATGATGCCTTTGCCAGGGCGACTTTCCGCCATGAAGGAACGAGCCGCGCAGGTGGCGGCGGATTCTCATCTTTCGGTGGGGGAGGCGGCTTCTCCGGAGGCGGTTTCGGCGGCGGAGGCCGTTAGAACTAATTTTTTTTCATGTCTGATACGACGGCCGCGGCGACTCTTCCGGAGGCGCCGGGGCCGCCGAGGGCTTTACGTATCCCCTCATAATCGGAGAGCATCGCAGAGCGGTAGGCCCTGTCTTCGAGTATCCGGCGGATTTCGGAGAGGACCGCTTCCGGAGTGAAGTAGTACTGCAGCAGCTCCTTGAAGGCAAGCTTATTGATGATCAGGTTGCCGAGACTGATAAATGGCGCCTTAAGTATCTGCCTTCCAATAAGATAGGTAAACTCTGTCCCTCCGTAGCAGACTACCTGCGGGGTCCCGATAAGCGCCGCTTCAAGGGAGGCGGTCCCGGAGTTGATAACTGCGGCCTCGGCGTGGCGAAGAACTCCGTAGGTTTCCCCGAAAACCACATGAAGATAGTCCTCACGGCCTTCCAGATATGGTTTATAGTCTTCAATTGTCCTGGAAGGGGCTCCGGCAATTATGAAATGGTAGTCCCTGTACTTCGGGAGCGAGTGCATTAGGTCTGTGAACTGCGCCAGGCGTGGCATCATATAGCTCACTTCTCCCCGTCTTGAGCCCGCAAGAAGGGCGATATAAGGGAATCCGTTTTTTTCGGCGGCTGTATTCCCTTTATCCCGGGGAAGGATTCTCCCGAAGAAATCTTCACGGGATTCAGCCAGGGCGGGGGAGCCGTCTATGGCGTCTATGAGGGGGTTGCCGACATAGGTGAACGGGACCCTTTTCCTCTTGAAGTATTCTTTTTCGAAGGGGAAGACGATATAGAGCCGGTCAACATATTTGCGTAGCTTCCGGACGCGGCTTTCGCGGGAGGCCCATACCTTGGGGGCAATGTAATAGACGACGCGGAAGCCCTTTTTGTGGGCCCAGGAGGCAATCCTGAAGTTGAATCCGGGGTAGTCGATAAGGATAATCACATCCGGCTTCCAGGAGGTGATGTCTTCCTTGCAGGAGCGAAGGTTCCGAAGGAGTTTCGGGGCCTTTGAGATAACCTCCGAAAAGCCGATCATGGCTCCCTCATTATAATCATGGACCAGCCCTGAGGTCCCTTCATTTGCGATTCTGACCCCGTCCATAAGCGGTCCGCCCCAGAAGCGGGCCGTACATGAAGGGTCCTCGCTGTAAAGACCCTTCAGAAGGTTTGAGCCATGGAGGTCGCCGGAGGCCTCGCCCGCTATGAGGTAGTATCGCATTGCTAAAAAACCATGTCCAGACGCTTCAACTCGCCGTATTCGGTCCGGTCTATGGTGTTCGGGGTAATGGTTATCCAGCCCTCTTCGTTGAGCCGGTGGTCTGCAAGAGAGGTTTCGGGTTCGTCATCGACGAATTCCCCGACCATGAGATAAGCCGTCTCACCTTCCTCCAGGGGCTTTTCCGCCTTCTTTCCGAAGGTTACAAGGGAGTGGTCGTAGCTGTTGAGGGTTTCGGGGTCCCAGGACACGAATTCCTTTATCCAGTGGGCCTTTCCCTGGCGGGAAATGCGGACTCCCTTTATCTTGTCTGCGGGAAGGTCCGGTATGTTAATGTTATACAACAGGCCATAAGAGTTATCCGGCCATAAATCAAGTAGTTTCTGGATGATCGGAGGAAGAACTTTCTCGACTTCGGACATGTCTGCGTCCGGCTTGAAATTGCAGAGGGAAACGCCTATGGATTTGATACCGTTTATTGCTCCTTCCATCGTTGCCCCGAGGGTCGCCGAGTAGTTCGCCGCGCTGGCGGCGTTGGTGCCGTGATTGATGCCGCATATGACCAGATCAGGGTCCCGGTTCGGGTACATGTATTCGAGGCCGAATTTCACGCAGCTTGCCGGGGCGGCGTCAAGGTAGGCCCAGCGTCCGGGCCCTTCTTCCGGGAGTTCTTTGAACGCAAGTTTCTTAAATCCAAGGTCGACGGCCATTGACATCGCGCTCTGGTGGTATTTTGGGGCTACGACCGTCACCTCGCCGAATTCGGACATCACTCTTGCGAGGGCGTGAATTCCCGGGGCCTGGTATCCGTCGTCGTTGGAAATAAGGATTTTCATTTCGTCAAATATTTTATAAATTCTCTGCAAATATACGGATTTATAAGTATTTTTTCGTAAATTTGCGTCGCATTCAGGAGAACTTTTCTCCGACTTGAATGAACTTTACAATAACAAACAATAAATTTTAACAACATTATGGTAAAACTTGGTATTAACGGATTCGGCCGTATCGGACGTATGGTCTTCCGTGCTGCCGTCGAGAACTTCCCGAACGACATCGAGATTGTAGGTATCAACGATCTTCTCGATCCCGACTATCTCGCTTACATGCTTAAGTATGACTCTGTCCACGGCCAGTTCAACGGTGAAATCGCTGTCGAAGGCAACACCCTGATCGTCAATGGAAAGAAGATCCGCCTCACCGCTGAGATGGATCCGGCCAACCTCAAATGGAACGAGGTGGGCGCCGAGGTCGTCGTCGAATCCACCGGTCTCTTCCTGACCGATGAGAAGGCCCGCAAGCACATCGAAGCCGGTGCGAAGAAGGTTATCATGTCCGCTCCTTCCAAGGATGCAACCCCGATGTTCGTCTATGGTGTCAACCATGAGACCTATGCCGGCCAGGACATCATCTCCAACGCTTCCTGCACGACCAACTGCCTTGCTCCGATCACGAAGGTCCTCAATGACAAGTTCGGTGTCGTCCGCGGCCTCATGACCACGGTCCACGCTGCTACCGCTACCCAGAAGACCGTTGACGGTCCTTCCAAGAAGGACTGGAGAGGCGGTCGCGGAATCCTCGAGAACATTATCCCGTCCTCCACTGGCGCTGCCAAGGCGGTCGGCAAGGTTCTTCCTGAACTCAACGGCAAGCTTACCGGTATGTCCCTCCGTGTTCCCACTTCCGACGTTTCCTTCGTTGACCTGACCGTCGAGCTCGCAAAACCCGCTTCCTACGAAGAGATTTGCGCCGCTATGAAGGAGGCCTCCGAGGGCGAACTCAAGGGTGTTCTCGGATATACCAACGAGTCTGTCGTTTCCACGGACTTCCGCAACGATCCCCGTACCTCGATCTTCGACGAGAAGGCCGGTATCCAGCTCGATCCTACCTTCGTGAAGGTCTGCTCCTGGTATGACAACGAGTGGGGTTACAGCAACAAGGTTCTCGAGATGGCGAAAGTCATTACGAAGTAATTACTTCCCGAGATTCCTGAAAGTAAAGGGGAGGGCTGTCAGAAGCAGCTCTCCTCTTTTTTTATGCCAATGAGGAAGGGATACCCTCCCGGGGGACTCCACTACGCTTCGCTCCGTTCCGGCCCCTCCCATTGTCTCCTTCGTCCCCGCTTTCGCGGGAACTTGTATCCAACGGGCCCCGTCCCCCTA
>JAFSSE010000002.1 GCA_017445755.1 Bacteroidales bacterium
ACGGCGGCATAACCATCTTTTTCGACCGTACGAACCTGCGTGACAACACATGGACCAGCCTCAACGACGGTGCACGGTATATTCTTACCGTCGGCACCGAAGACGGAAATCATTCCGACTTTCTTTCCAATTAATCCAGGCATTGGTTTGTTAATTAATTGTTTATTAATACTTTAAATTGTTCCGCATACTTTTGCGGACCGCAAAGATACGATTATTTTTTTGATTTTCAAGGGGTTTTCGCAATAAAAACTAGAACGTGAAATCCACTTTCTTCACCCCGGTCCCATAGATTGTCCTGAAATCGTCTCGCATCGAGATGACATGGTATCCGGCTTCCTTCCACTGGCTCCCGAGGGCGAGGGCCTTTTCGCGGTTGGCATGATCCCTCTCGTCATCGTCGGCAATCAGCATGAAGGCGGCGGATTTCAGGGAGTTGCCAAGACAGAAATTGTGCATGGCGGCGTCGCCCCCGCTGTTTCCGAAGGACAGGACCGGAACTTTTCCGATCTCCTGGGTTATCTGAAGGACCTTGTTGGTCTTAAGGTTCTTAATGATGAGTTCGTCCGTCCTTACGAGGTCCTCATCCGAGCCCATCGTATAATTGACTCCGGCGTCCTCCCCCTGGCTGCTGGACGTGAGTGTCACATCCATGCCGATCACGCGGTTAGGCGCTATTCCGATGGCGCTTACAAGGGCCCGGCAGATGAACCGGTCGGATCCTGAAACCACATAGTAGGTAAAGCCATGATCCTTCAGATAATCAAATACTTCCAGCATCGGCTCATAAAAGCTCCGGCCGTATGTCATCCCGGTGAAGCCGTTTGCCGGCTTAGCGGCATAGGCCTTTACATATGCATCGAATTCCGCCACGGTCATTCCGGCATACGCCTTGGCCGCGGCCCTTGCATGGATCATGTCAAAGCCGTCGGGAAGCTTTTTCCCGTTTCGGACGAAGTCCCTGATGGCCTGTGCGGCCTCCTTTACGTCCTCCGGCGCCTTATCCTTGTACGAGGGGTCGTCAAGGACACGGTATTCAAGCAGATTGTACTCGAAATAGCTCGGGTAAAGCTCACCCACAAAGGTGCCGTCCATGTCGAAAGTGGCAATCCTGTCCTCCTCTTTAATATAATTGGAGGAGCGGCTGTCAGTCACATCGGTCACATATTCGGTAAGCGCCGTAAGGGCTTCGCAGGGATTCCAGGAAGCAAAATAGTTCTTCTCCGGCTCAAGATTATCCTTTGAGCATCCGACAAATATTCCTGTCAGGACGACTGCACTAAGCAAAAAACATTTTTTCATTCGATGCACCACTTTTTATTATGAGGGCGCAAAGATACAAAAATATTTCGATTGTGTTTCAGCTCATTCCCCTTTCTTTCTTAATGGTCTCATAGGCCTCCTGGATCTTTCGGAACTTCTCTTCCGCGGCCTTCTGTACTTCCGGCCCCAGGGTCGCCACCTTGTCTGGATGGTTCTTCATGGCCATCCGCCGGTAGGCGCTCCGCACCTCGTCGTCCGTCGCGGAGGGCTGGATTTCCAGCACCGCATAGGCGGAGCCGGTGTCTTTATAGAACATGGCGATGACCGATGCGGCGTCGGAGGAGCTCAGCCCGATGGTCGAAGCAATCGCCTCCAGGACGGATTTCTCGCTCTTGTCGAACTGTCCGTCGGCGATGGCAATCTGGACGAGATAATGGAAGAGCTGCAGCCGCTGAGAATAGTTCATGTAGCGCTCTATCTGGGGGCCGACCTCGTAAATGTTCACCTGCTGGCCCTGCAGCCGGTCCAGAACTTTGACGGCATCCGAAACAGCCGCCTCGCCGAAATTCTGCCGGACGAAGTCCTTAACGACTTCAATCTCCTTGGGGTGAGTCTTCCCATCTGCCTTAATGATCGCCGATGACAGCACCAGAAGTGACACGAAGAAGCTGTTCCGCTGCTCTGTCGCGCTGTAACCGCCCTGTCCAAAGGTACGCCGGCTCTCTCCGCCTCCGAGCTGTCTTGTCACATCAATGGCGTTATCCCATACCGTACCGGCGAGAAAACCGAGCAGGGCCCCGATGGGCCCGAGGGTAACCCATCCGAGAAATCCTGCTATCCATTTGGCTGATCCCATAGTCTTTCTTTTTCCCCTTCTACTGCAAATTCCGCTCCGCCATCTTCATACTGACATTTTGACCGACAAGAATCAGCAGCACTTTGACGCTTTTGTTTTCTTCCGCTGAAAGCAGTAAATTTGCCGCGATGAAAAGGATATGGAATGGGACACGGTAAACTGAAAAAATTCGCGGAGAACGAGACGTTCCGGCTTTTACTGCAGCCGGACGCTTCTGAGATTGCCAGCCGTACGGAGGATGGGGCACTGCTCCTCCATGACCACCCGGTAAAGGGCCACTGGGGAGACATGATGTTCGAAAAGAAACAGCCGCTTATCATCGAGCTCGGCTGCGGCAAGGGGGAATATACGATAGCCCTTGCGGAGCGCCACCCGGAATACAATTATATAGGCGTGGACATCAAGGGCGCCCGTCTCTGGAAAGGGGCCAAGTACGCTACCGAACACGGTCTCCCGAATGTTGCATTCCTGCGGACAAGGATCGAATTCCTGCCGGCCCTCTTTGCGGAAGGCGAGGTCTCTGAAATCTGGCTGACCTTCTCCGATCCTCAGATGAAAAGCGAAAACAGCCGCCTGACCTCCCCCGTTTTTCTGGAGCGGTATCGCCGCCTTCTCATCCCCGGAGGCATAGTACACCTGAAAACTGACAGCCGCTTCCTGTACGAATACACCCGTGCCGTGACAGAGGAAAACGCCCTCCCCTGCCTTGCCGCAACGACGGACCTTTACTCGACCGGGCCCTCGGTCCTGGAAAAAGAGTCAAAAGGCCGGCTGAAGGACATTGAAGCCCTGTTTTCCGTCCAGACGTTCTACGAAACGATGTTCCTCGGGATGGGGATACCTATTACTTACCAGGCCTTTACGCTGGAAAATGACGGGGAACTCCGAAGCCCCGAAAGCTTCGACGAGGCCTATTGGCGCCAAGCCGAAGGTCCCCGCCGTTCCTTCTCCCACAATCCCTCGAAGAAGAACGGCATATAGCAAGGGCTGGAACAATTACCTGCATCACTTTCATCGCCTGTGCCACCCTCGGCATCATAAGAGGGAGGGGCCCTTTAGGGAGGGGTCGCCCACAGGGCGACGGCAGGGAAAGTGATGCAGGTAATTGTTCACGGTTCCTTAGCTGCCCTTCCCTCGAATAAGAACGGCAGCGAGGGGGGATCTATTCCTTTGTAGATGAGGCCTTGGAGCGATTCCGGCCGCGGTTTTTGTTTCGGCGCTTGCGGCTCCGGGCTTCGTCAAAGCGGGTGATGCTTTCGTCTCCGACGGCAGTCACGAACTCCGGCACGGACTCGATCGGCTCTGGAACAAGCGTTGCGGGACGGCGTCCGTTGCGGTTCATCATAATGATTTCCCGGACCTCGGAGGCAGAAAGAGGATAAATATTGGTAAGGGAGCCCTTTTCGTAAGAGAACCAAAGAGTCTCCTTCAAGATATCGGTCTTGACCAGCCACGCCTGGCCGTCTTCAAACT
The DNA here is from genome assembly GCA_017445755.1 of Bacteroidales bacterium. Taxonomy (GTDB): domain Bacteria; phylum Bacteroidota; class Bacteroidia; order Bacteroidales; family UBA932; genus Cryptobacteroides. The sequence goes on from JAFSSE010000002.1 coordinate 3,593, forward strand.
CGAGCGGCTCACTCACCCTCGGAATCCTCGACTGGGCGTCCATATAAGCCGCAACCTCATAATTGAGGCAGCACTTCAGTTTCCCGCACTGGCCGGCGAGCTTCTGAGGGTTGAGCGAAAGGTTCTGAACCCTCGCGGCAGCTGTCGTAATCGACTTGAACTCAGTTATATAATTAGCGCAGCAGAGTTCCCGTCCGCAAACACCAAGGCCGCCGATAAGGCCGGCTTCCTGGCGGGCGCCGATCTGTTTCATCTCGACGCGGATATGGAACTCCTCGGCAAAATCCTTTATCAACTGGCGGAAATCGACGCGCCCGTCGGCGATGTAATAGAAAATCGCCTTCGTCCCGTCGCCCTGGAACTCCACGTCCCCAATTTTCATCTCGAGCCCGAGATTCGCAGCGAGGACGCGGGAGCGGATCATCGTTTCCTGCTCCCTGGCGATGGCTTCCTGCCAGCGGGAAATATCGTAGGTTTTCGCCTTCCGGTAGATTTTCCTGAATTCAGTCGTCGCCGGATCAATCCCCTTGCACTTCATCTGGCGGCCCACAATCGGCCCCTCAAGGGTCACGATACCGAGATCATGGCCGGTCTGGGCCTCGACGACGACGAGGTCGCCAGTCTTGATGCTCTGACCGGAATTATTGATATAAATCCCCTTCCGGGAATTCTTGAAGCGGACTTCGAAGTATTTGTCATACTGCTCCTGATGGACTCCCTTCAGCCAGTCGTACACCTCCAGCTTGCAGCAGCCCTGGCGGTAGGAGCAATGGGTCTCCCCCGTCTCCTGGTCCACCGAAACCGCGCAGCCCCTCGAGCAGTCGAATTTCGTTTTTTCGTTGATTGCAAGTTCCATATCACACAATCATATATAATTTGTCGACAAGGTCGGCAAAAATTATCTTCTGGTTGACATTCCTTTCCAGAAGTTCGGTCGCACGGTCGAAATAAGCCATGGCACCGCGAGGGAAGGATTTCCTGCACTTTGTAGCCGCCTGGCGGTAGAATTCGACCTCCGTCTCCGGAATAAGGGCAAGGTCCTCAAGACCCTGCTGCACAAGGAAAATCCTTCGAAGGACTTCCCCCGCAAATTTACAGAAAGTTTTCTGTTTTTCACGATTTTCCAGCCCTGCCGCCTGCTCTCCTGCCTCCAGGGCTCCAAGTAAATCCTTCTCCGAAAGCGCATTGAAAAGATCTGCAAACAGGTCTGTCATCCTGGTGGCGTCTTCTGCGTCCTCGGGATGGACCGCAGCAAAATCTTCCCCTGAAAGGGGTATGACCCGGAGCACAAGGCAGCGGGAGTAAATGGTCCGGAGGACCTTCTCCGGCTCATGGGTGATCATGAGGAAAAGAGTCATTTCCGGGGGCTCCTCGACCATTTTCAGGAGGGTGTTGGCCGCGGAGGCATTCATCTTTTCGGGAAGGTACACCATTACCGTCCGCCAACCGCCTTCAACACCTGAAAGCGAAAGCTTGGACAGGATGGAACGGGCCTCCGGGACCGCGATAGCCGCCTGCTTCCCCTCTATCCCGAGGGCGGAATAGAGTTCATGCTCATAAAAATATGGGTTCTTCTCCAGAAGTTCCCGAATCTCAGAGATATATGATTCCGAAGTAGGTTTTTCCTTCGAAGAGGCAATGGGGCAGATGAACTGGATATCCGGATGGATAAGCTTTGTCACACGGCGGCACACAGGGCATTCCCCGCATGAATCCCCGTCGCTGCGGCTGCGGCAGTAGAGGTACTGGATAAAGGCCAGGGCCAGAGGAATTGCGCCCCCCGCCGTCGTTTTCATGGAACATCAGGGCATGGGGAATCCTTCCCCCGTCCACCATGTTCCGGAGGGCGGAGACAGTCGTTCCGTTGCCATGAATATCCTCAAATCTCATAAGTTTCTTTCGCCCACATAACGGGCAAGGTGTGCAAGATACGATTTTTCCCTGGATTCCGGAAGCGACGACAAGGATAAAATTGCATCTTCGGTAAATCGGGACAGCACTTTCGCCGCCGCTTCCATACCGCCGTGGTCGCGGACAAAGGCGCGTACATCCCCCGCCAGGGCCGGTTCCCCGGGAATCCGGCGGATCATTTCGCGGACCTCTTCCCCCTCTTCGGCAGAAACCGCCGAGAGGGCACCGAGAAGGGGCATGGTGATTTTCTGCTCGAGAATGTCTATCCCGACCGGCTTCCCGAGGGATTCATCGCCGGAATAATCCAGCATGTCATCCCTGATCTGGAAGGCCATGCCGAGGTTACGGGCATATCTTCCGGCAGATGCGGATTCGGCCCCGGTTGCGCCGGCAGAAATGGCTGCAGAAACGGCCGCCGCTTCGAAAAGCGAAGCGGTCTTGGAATAGATAATCCGGAAATAGTCTTCCTCCAGCGTGTCACAACGTTCAGTCTTCTGGAGCTGGAGCATTTCCCCTTCGGCGAGATCCGACAGGGTCTTTGCAAAGATTCTCACAATCCTCTCGCTGTAGCGGGACAGCGAAAGTATCGACTGGACGCCCTGGACAAGCCAGAAATCGCCTATCAGAACCGATGCGGGTCCGTTCAGTATGGAACGAACCGTCGGCTTCCCGCGCCGCTCGTCACTCCCGTCCACGACATCGTCATGGAGAAGGGTGGCATTGTGGAGAAGTTCCGAGGCCGCGGCGACGCGGACCGCATCCTCCCCGATGGGGCCGAAGGCGCCGGCGACAAGGAGGGCGAGAATCGGACGAAGCCGCTTGCCTCCCTGTTCCAGAAGGGAGGTATTGACCGCATCGAGGAGAGCGATGTCGCTCCCGAGCCGTTCCTTCATGAGACGGGTCACCTCCTCCATCGGAGCCGCGAGATAGGCGTATATTTCCTTTATATCCATTTATTTATAGTATGATACAAGTTCTTCCACCGTGGTTGGGAAATGGAGCAGGGCCCGGGACGGGGCGTCCAGCATGCCGGTTTCCACATAGTGGTCAAGAAGGGAGATGAAAGGGTCGAAAAAGCCGTCGAGATTAAGGCAGCAGAGCACGCCATGATAACGGTCGAGCTTCGCCAGGACAAGGGTTTCGATCATCTCATCGAGGGTTCCGATGCCGCCGGGAAGGGCGATGGCGCCGACCGTTCCATCCCTCATCATCTCCTTCCTCTCGGACATGGAATCAGTCCATCTGACCTCCGAAAGGCCAGGGTGGACCACCGGGGCCATGAACCTCGGGATGACTCCGACGTGCTTCCCTCCGCATTCGACGGAAGCGTCGACGATAACCTTCATCGTACTTTTCACCGTACCGCCTGAGACGATGGCATACCCCAAAGAATGCAGCGCATGAATGACTTCACGCGCTGCTTCATTGAACCTGTCATCAATACCGGCACTGGCCGAGCAGAAGACAGCAATTTTTCTTTCTCTCATTTAGAAGAGAATCGCAACATTAACCTTGATACCCTGGAAGTTTCCGACATCCTTGGTAATGTTCTTGGCGGAGTCTGCAATCGTTGTGGCAAGATCGCCTACGGTAGTATTCGCCTGGTCCTCATTGTAAAGGTTTCCGAGGTTGGTGAAATACTGGGCAGTAATCTGGATATGGCCGAGAATCTCGACACCGACACCGAGGCCGAAACCGTACTCGAGACGATTCTTGGCACCCTCGGACCAGGAAGCGAAGCTGTCTTCCACCTGGGTATTACCGGTAGTGGTAGCAGCGATTTCGCCAAGCTGGGTGCTGTCGTCGGAGGTAATCTGGTAGCCGACAAAGGGCTCTGCAAACACGAACGGACGGAAGGCGATGAGATCCGGACCCCACTGGATATTGACAGGAACCTCGACATAACCGGTCTTCAGCTCAAAATCATCTGCAGTAGTAGCATCGGAGATACCGCTGACCTGGGCTCCCTTCACCTGATAGATGATGGACGGCTGGACGGCGAGACCGAGCGGTAGGGGAATCTTGAAGGTAAGACCTGCCTGATAAGTGCTGACATTCTGGAAAGCCGCCTTTGCGTCTTCCATTGTCTTCACATCGGTACCCGAAGAGGTAACACCCACGAGGAGACCGATCTGGGCATTTGCGTTGACCGAAGCAAACATAGCTACGGCCGCTGCGAGAATAGTAAATAACCTTTTCATAAATTTAGAGTAAAGAATTGATTTTTTCAACGAGATCCGCTTTCGGCATCAGGCCGACCGTACGGTCAACCACCTCGCCGCCACGGAAAAAGATAAGGGTAGGGATGTTCATGATGCGGTATTTCTCCGCAATTTCATCACAGTCGTCAACATTGCATTTAATGACTGTAACCTTGTCGGCCATCTCTTCGGAAATCTGGTCGACAATCGGGGAAAGCATGCGGCAGGGGCCGCACCAGACAGCCCAAAAATCCACCACGACGAGCTTATCATCATTCAGGAGGGAGTCGAAACTCGTATTCGTCGCTACTTTTGCCATAATTAAAGATATGTTACCAAGGTGCAAATATAACTATTTTTTTAAAACACAAACGTGTTGAGGAAAAAGTATTTCTACAAAGCGTCTTCTACCGGAAGGACATATGCCCTCAGTCCCAGGGCAGGATTCTCCGAATCCTTCCTGCGGAGTTCATCCATTATCTTCGAGGCGAGGGAGTCCTCCACGACGGTAAGCAGGGCGTGGTTCTGGGTCGGCCAGGCGTGGTTTCCGAGGTGGGGTTCACCCTCCACGGACCCGCGGCCGCCAACACCCTCCCAGCGGGTATAGCCCCGCTGTCCAAGAGATTCGAGGAGGTCTATCAGTTCCTCGTTATAGGCCTGGTTATAGGCGATGAAGATGGCTTTCATTTCTTCTTTCTGTTTTTACGACGGGCCCTGTGCTCGGTAATTCCGCAATACAGGACCGGAATCAGGACAAGGGTGATGACCGTGGAGACAGAAAGTCCCCATGCAACAGTCGTTCCGAGACCCCGCCACATTTCGGAACCCTCGCCGCGGCCGAGGGCCATCGGCAGCATGCCCAGGACGGTTGTAAGGGTGGTCATGAGGATAGGACGGAGACGGCTCCTGGCCGCGGTAACCGAGGCCTCACGGACGTCCATGCCCCTTTCCTGACAAAGGATTGTGTAGTCAATCAGAACGATACCGTTCTTAACGACTATACCCAGCAGGATGATGATACCGATGAGACTCATCATTCCGACCGCCATATTCGCAGCCATGTTCCCGAGGGCCACGCCGACGAAGGCGAAGGGGATGGAGAACATGATGACGAGAGGTCCGAGGAAGGACTCGAACTGGGAGGCCATGACCATATATACAAGGATGATTATCAAGGCGATAAGCAGTCCCATGTCCGCAAACATATCCTGCTGTTCCTCATAGTCTCCGCCGATGCGCCAGCCGAATTCCGGAGGAAGGGGCTCGTCTGTCATCAGCTGTTCCGTCGTCGCCACGGCCTGGCTGAGGGCCTTCCCGCGGGCCACAATACCGGTCACGGAGATATACCGCTCGCGGTTTTTGCGCTGGATGGTCGGAGGAACCTTTGCTTCGACAATGGTGCCGAGGTCACGCACCCGGATTCCGCGACCCTGGGTATTGTAAATCACGATATTCTCAATGTCCTCGGTGCTGGTACGGAATTCCGGAGCATAGCGGACCCGGATATTGTACTCGTCACCGTCCTCACGGTAGTATGAGCCGACGGAGCCGCTCATCGCCGCGCTCACTGCGGCGGCCGCACTCGTCGATGAGAGCCCGTTCAGAGCCAGTTTTTCCCTGTCGAAATCGACCTCGTATTCCGGGGTATACTGGTCACGGCTCAGGATAACCTGGGCGAAATCGCCGCTCGCCATCATCCTCTCGCGGACGGAATTTGCAGCCGCCTCCGTCTCTTCGAAATCATATCCGTAGATTTCGAGCTGGACGGATGCCGCCCCTCCCATCATGCCGCCTTCGTTGACATTGAAACGCTTGAGTTCAGGGAACTTACGAAGGTCATCACGGATAATGTCAGCAATTTCCTGGATGCCCCGGGTACGCTCCTCCATACTTCCGATGTTGATATTCATGGAAATAAGGTAGGCGCCGTTGTTCTGCATAGAGGCGAAGGCGTTGTCGGAGTCGGCCTGGCCGAAGCGGTAGCTGAGAATCCGGACCTCCGGCACGTCTTCAATAATTTGCTGGTAAATCCGCGCCGCGACATCCCTCGTCACATTCTGGGACGTTCCGATCGGCAGTTCGATACTCGCCGAGAGCCGCCCGGAGTCAGAGGAAGGCATGAATTCAGTCTTCATGCGGGGCATGTACAGGGCAAGAACCACCACAAAGACCGCAAGGGCTCCGGCGAGGATAAGTTTCTTATGGCGCATGCACCAGGCGATGAGCTTGGAATAGCCATAGGAAATCCCGTCGAGGGCCTTGTTCACCGGAGTGAAAAAAACCTTGTAGAAGCGGGAGTGGTTGTTTTTGTTGTTCAGGAGGACCGAGCAGAGCATCGGGACAAGGGTCAGGGCGGCCGTCGTCGAGACAATCATGATAATCGAGACTATCCAGCCGAGCTGCTTGAACATGATGCCGGCCATACCCTTTATCATGGTCAGCGGGATGAACACGCAGAGCATCGTCAGGGTCGAAGCGATTACCGAGATACCGACCTCCGAGGTGCCATGGACGGCGGCCTCCTTGGGTTTTTCACCCCGCTCGATATGGGTTGTAACGTTCTCCAGGACCACAATTGCATCATCGACGACCATTCCTATTGCGATGGAAAGGGCCGACATCGAGATGATGTTCAGGGTATTCCCGGTTGCAAAGAGGTAGAGGAGCGAAGCAAGGAGGGCTATAGGTATGGAGAGCACGACAATCAGGGTTCCCCTCCATCGGCCGAGGAAGAGGAAGACGACCAGCATGACGACGAGGAATGTAATCGCGATGGTCTCCTTCAGGGAGTTGATAGTCCGGAGGATATTGTCGGAGCTGTCAACTACAGTCGTAATCTTGATGTCCGACGGGAGGTTGCGGGAAATCTTGTTCATCTCCTTCTTCACCTTCCGGATGACCTCGACCGTATTGTAGCCGGACTGTTTCTGGATTATGATCTGGGCTCCACGGACCCCGTTGGTATAGGATTCCTGGGATTTTTCCTCTACCGTATCCTCTACGCGGGCGACGTCCCTAAGATAGACGACTCCGCCGGCGTAGGAACCGACTACAACGTCCAGAAGTTCCGAAGGGTCCCCGAATTCCTTCCGGATTCGGAGGGAATATGTTTCGGAGCCGATATCGATGCTTCCGGAAGGTACATTCCGGTTTTCACCGGCGATTATCCCGGAAATCTGGGCGACGCTGAGGTTGTAGGCCTGGAGTTTCGCAGGATCGCAATAGACCTGGATTTCGCGCTTCGGGGCACCTGCGACCGATACCGTACCGACTCCGGAGACGCGGGCCAGCGGAGTGGCGACCCTGTCGTCCAGTACCTTGTCGAGGGCGGAAACGCTCTGGTCCGCCGTCGCCGCCATGATCATGATCGGCATGTCGTCCACGCTGAACTTGAAGATGAACGGGAGGGAGGCCCCGTCCGGAAGGGACTGGCTGATCATATCGAGCTTGTCCCTCACGTCATTTGTCGCCTCGTCAATATCTGTCCCGTACTCGAATTCGAGGGAGAGCACCGCGATGTTCTCCCGGGAATTGGAAGTTACATTCTTAAGGTCGGCGACACCGTTCAGGGAATTCTCCAGGAGTTTGGTGAGGTTGTTCTCCACATCTTCGGCGGAAGCGCCCGGATAGGAGGACATGACCATGATGACATTGGACTCCACATCAGGCAGGTTGTCAACCGGGAGCCGCGTAAGGGCGAAAATTCCCAGAATTGCGAACGCCAGGAAGAGGAGAGCCGTAGTCACCGGCCGGTTAACTGAGGTTCTGTAAATACTCATGACAGCTTATTTCTTCTCCAGAACACTGACTTTGACCCCGTCCCGAAGGGCAGACTGGCCCTTGGAGACCACGACGCTGCCTTCCTCTATGCCCGAAACAATCTCATACTCGCTGCCGATATGCCGGCCGAGGGTGACCGGAACATAGGAAACAGTGTTGTCGCTCCCGAGCAGATAAACATAACGCTGGCCGGTGCCTTCCTGGCGGACTATGGACTGGTCCGGAATGACAATCCGGCTGTTGGTCCCGAAATTAACGCTCACACGGGCGTATATCCCCGGACGGAGGGCGCGGTCGTCATTGGGTACCACCACTTCGGCATTGAAGGTATGGGTCGCGGCATTGACCGTAGGATGGAGGCGCCCGATCTTCCCGGTGAAGGTCCTTCCCGGAAGGGCGTCAACGGTAAGGGTAACGGTGTCACCCTTCTTAACCCTCGTGTAATCGCTTTCGGAAATACCGACCAGAAGCTTCACGGGGACGACCTGCTGGATGGTGAAAATCGGCATGGACATGGCGTACATGTCGTTTACGTCATAGTTCCTGGCCGTTACATATCCCGTAAGAGGTGAACGGAGAACGGTATTCTCCTCAAGGTTCTCAAGGGTCGTCTTACGGACATTGAAGGCCAGTTCCATGGCCTCGAGGTCCGCCTGGGCGACACCGCCTTCGGAATAGAGCTTGCGGAGCCGTCCGAGCTCGATGCTGTCGTTACGGAACTGCATCCTTGTCTGCTCGAGCTGGAGACGGTCCATTTCGGCGAGGACCTTCCCTTTATATACATAGTCCCCTACCTCGACATTGATTTTCCGGATCCGGCCGGCCGTCTGGGAGACTATGTTATTGGTTGCGTACGGCTCTACGGTGCTGGAGTATGAACTCTCCTGCGCGACAGGGCGCATGGTTGCAACTACTGTTTCCACGTAGGGAACCTTCTCTTCAACGGGAGCGGCAGACTGGGCCTGCTCCGCCTTCTTGTCCCCTTTCGCGCCACAGCCGGCGAGAAGCGCCGCGGCGGCAAGGACAAAAACCACTCTGTTTATCTTTTTCATGAAATGTTTATTTGTCATAATTAAGGTCCACGTTCCCCTCCTCGTCGAGAAAATCCGCTCCGAGAGTCTGCTCGAGGGACGCCTTTGCGACCACGAAACTGTAAATGGCCTGGCTGACCGAGAGTTTTGACTGGGTAAGCATCAGCTGGGCGTCGTTAAGGTCGGTCAGGGTACTGCGTCCGACCTCATACGATTTCGCCGCAATGTCATAGGCCTTTTCGGCCGAGCCCAGGGCGTCGAGCGCCGCCTCATAGGTTTTCATGGCCGTTTCCATTGTCTGGAGGTTCTGGCGTATGCCTATTTTCAGCTGACGTTCGGTATTTATCCTCTGAAGGTCAAGCTCTTCCGCCTGGACGCGGGTCTGCTTGATCTGGTGGTAGCGCTGACCGCCGGAGAAAATCGGAATGGACAGGGACAGTCCCACATAGGAATAAGGGGTCCACTTGTACTCGCTGAACTTGAAATCGTTTGTCATGGCGTTATAGCTGTAGGCGAACGACAGCGAAAGGGTCGGCAGATAGGCATACTGCTGCATCCGGATCGTTTTCGCAAGCTGCTCTGCCTGGAGGGCGAGCTGGCGGATCGTGGCATTGCCGCTCAGGGAGACGCTGTCCTGCTCGTGGATGTCATAGAACATATGGTCCGCATAATCCTCGAGGGAGCCGGCTATATCTATATTCTCGTCGAGGTCCACGCCCATGACCGCCTTCAGCTGCCAAAGTGACAGAATCACCGAGCTTTCGGCGTTATAGACATTCGGAATCGCATTCGCAACGGAGGTCTTCGCCCGGACGAAATCGAGTTCGGAGGCCTTCTGGACATTATACCGCTTCTCCGTCTTGTTATAGTTTTCCACGGCGTTCTCATAGACTGTCTTATAGACATTGAACGCCTCTTTTGCCATCAGGGCCGCATAGAAGGCCTGTTTTACGGCGGTCACAGTCCCGAGTCGGGACTCCCGTGCCTGCTCGACGGCCATTTCGACCTGATCCCCCGTCAGCCGGAGACTCTCCCAGAGCTGGACGTTGACAAGGGGCATCGCGGCGCTTACTCCGGCGGAGAAGGTATTCCACCGTCCGACCTCAATGCCGCCGCCCGAGGAGTCTTCGGTCGTCGAAGGGGGTGCGACATACGGAGGAATGACCGCACCGGTCTGGCCGATCAGCTGCTGGATATAATACATGATGGGGTCCATGATGCCGGAGAACATGCCCGACATTCCGCCGCCTTCTTCATCATCGTCGTCCCCGCCCATGTACATAACCTGTTTCTTGATGGTACGCTGGTACGATCCGGATCCGTTAATCTGGGGAAGAAGGGCGGCATAAGAACCCTTCTGTGCATACTTTACGCGCTCAATTTCCTTGTCCGCAACCTTTACGGACACGTTTTCACTCATGGCGATTCGAAGGGCGTCATTCAGCGAAAGAATAATTGTGGAGTCTTCCTGTACCGGAGGGTCCTCCATATACTGCGCCTTGGCAGAAAAAGACAGGAGCAGGGCTCCTGCTGCAAGTAAACCGCTAACTTTAAACTTCATACACTTCCAACTACAAAAAAATCGGCATCCCTCAACGGGATGCCCGATTTATGCAAAAAGTATGCTATACTCACTTTGGCAAATCCATTGGTTTTCCTTTTTTTAAACTCCACACCATAATGGCGATGCCGAGCAGGACAAAAGGAATGGAAAGGACCTGGCCCGTATTGAGAGTATTGTTAAAGAACAGGACATCCTCTTCCTTTACGAACTCAATAAGGAAACGGACCCCGAAGCAGCAAACGAAGAACAGTCCGGTCATAAAGCCCCTTTTCAGCTTATCTCTCTTCTTGAGATAGAGCCAGAGCAGCACCAGTCCGATCAGTATATAGCTGAATGCCTCGTAAAGGGCCGTCGGATGCTTCGGGACGGTTTCCCCGCGAAGCTCGAAGATAAAGCCCCACGGAAGATTCGTCGGATCGCCGTAAATCTCTGAGTTAAAGAGATTTCCAAAGCGAATAAACGCCGCGGCGAAACTCACCGGAATCAGCAGCCGGTCCACCAGCCAGAAGAAATCGAAATTACGGTACCTGGGGCCATAGTGATGGGCGAACCAGATAAGGGCGATTATCAGAGCAATCGTCCCGCCATGGCTCGCGAGCCCGCCCTTCCACGGCATGAACACCTCGAGGAAGCCCTTCCACGATCCGAAAAAATAATCGAAGTCATAGAAGAGACAGTGGCCGAGGCGGGCCCCCACTATCGTTCCGATAAGGAGGGTATAAAGCAGCGGATCCAGCAGCTTCTCATCCATGCGCTCGCGCTTGAAAATCCATTTCATGATATACCAACCGAGGATGAACCCCGAGATGAAAAGGACGCTGTACCAGCGAAGCTGGAAACCGCCTATCCGGAAAATGGCCGGATCGACATGCCAGTGGACGGCGAGTAAATCGAACATAAAATTAAAGAATTAGTCCTGGATGGCTGCAATGCCGGGGAGGACCTTGCCTTCGATGGCCTCGAGCATGGCGCCGCCGCCGGTGGATACATAACTGACCTTGTCGGCATAACCCATCTGGGTCACGGCAGCGACGGAGTCACCGCCGCCGACAAGTGTGTAAGCGCCCTTTTCTGTCGCTTCTGCAAGGGCCTCGGCGATGGCGAGTGTTCCCTTGGCGAAGTTCGGAAGCTCAAAAACACCTACCGGACCGTTCCAGAGAATGGTTTTGGAAGCAAGGATAATCTTCTTCCAGTTCTCGATGGACTCCGGAGCGGCATCCATGCCTTCCCATTCGGGATCGATGGCGTGGGTGTCGAAAATGCGCTGGGGAGTGTCGTTCTCGAAGGCCTGGCCGCCGATTGTCTTCACTGAAAGGGAGACATTCACACCCTTCTCCTTCGCCTCGGCGAGGATTGCGAGTGCGTCGGGAATAAGTTCGTCTTCGTGGAGGGATTTGCCGATCTGTCCGCCCTGGGCCTTGATGAAGGTGTAACCCATACCGCCGCCGATGATAAGGTTGTCGACCTTTCCGACGAGGTTTTTAAGGACGGCGAGCTTGGAGCTGACCTTGGAACCGCCGATAATCGCGGTCAGGGGGCGCTGAGCATTCTTAAGGACGTTGTCGATGGCCTTGATCTCACCTTCCATGAGATAGCCGAACATCTTGTCGTTCGGGAAATACTCCGCGATGAGGGCGGTGGAAGCGTGGGCACGGTGGGCCGTACCGAAGGCATCGTTGACATAGCAGTCGGCATAGCTGGCGAGCTTCTTGACGAATTCCTTCTGGCTGGCCTTGACGGCTGCCTTTGCGGCCTTCTTCTCCTCGTCGGAAGCATCCTCCTTCAGCCCGCGGGGCTTCCCTTCCTCTTCCGCATAGAACCGGAGGTTCTCGAGAAGAAGTGCCTGACCGGGGACGAGGGCAGCGGCCGCATCGTCCGCCTTCTGGCAGTCGGGAGCGAAGGCGACACTGACGCCGAGCAGCTCGGAAACGCGATCCACGATATGCCTGAGGGAGAATTTGTCATCCACTCCCTTAGGACGGCCGAGGTGGGACATGATTATAACCGAACCACCCTTTTCGAGAATCTTCTTAAGGGTCGGCATGGCCCTGCGGATGCGGGTGTCGTCCGTAATTTCAAACTTGTCGTTAAGGGGAACATTAAAGTCGACGCGCACAATGGCTTTCTTGCCTGCGAAGTCGTAATTGTCAAGGTACTGTTGCATGATATTTTACGTATATAATCTATTTTCCAATCTGCAAATTTAGCAAATAATTAAGGAATCCCGTATCTTTGCAAACAAAAAACCGCCATGACCATAGAATACCCCGCCCAGTACTGGAAAGATTACGAGCTTCTGGACTCCGGAAGAGGAGAGAAGCTGGAGCGCTTCGGAAAGTATACGCTTATCCGCCCGGAACCGAAGGCCCTCTGGGACAAGAGCATGACAGAGAGCCAGTGGCGAGCCCTCGCCCATGTGCGCTTTACTCCCGGAGCCGGATTCGGCAAGGCGGGGAAGGAGGACAGCGGAACATGGGACCTTCTGAAGAAAATGGAGGACCAGTGGTGGATCGGATACCGCGGCGAACCGGACCCCGTGACCCATGCCGCCTCCGATCTCGACTTCCGTCTCCGGCTGGCCCTTACCTCCTTCAAGCATGTCGGAGTATTCCCGGAACAGGCCCCGAACTGGGAATTCATTTTCCGGGAGACCTCCCGTCTCTGCCGGATCCACAAGGCCAACGGCCTCCCCGCCCCGAAGGTCCTCAACCTCTTCGCCTACACCGGAGGCGCCTCCCTCGCCGCCAGGGCCGCGGGGGCTGACGTGACCCATCTGGACTCGGTCCGCCAGGTAGTGACATGGGCCCGGGAGAATATGGAAAGGAGCGGTCTCGACGGGGTCCGCTGGGTGATAGAAGACGCCATGAAATTCGCCCGCAGGGAGGCGAAACGGGGCAATGTATATCAGGGAATAATCCTCGACCCTCCCGCTTACGGGCATGGTCCTGACGGGGAAAAATGGAAACTCGACGAGCTCCTTTTCGACCTCATGAAAAACGTAGCGGCGATTCTCTCGCCCCGCGAAGGGTTCATGGTCCTCAACCTCTATTCCAACGGCTACTCCTCAATGCTCGGGGAAACCGTCGTCCGGGAGGCCTTCGGCAAGGAGCACCCTCTCACCCTGGAGTCAGGGGAACTGGCCCTCACCGATTCATTCGGCAAGGTCCTCCCCTTGAGCATCTTCGTCCGAGCTAAGAGATAGCTTCTCAGCGAATATTCTTTTTCAGCGAAAGCGTATCGCTGTCCCCACCCTCGTAAGAACCTGAGGCAAAGCGGATAAGCAGTTCGAAATTATCCTCGAGCTGCTGGGCGATTTCCTTGTCCCCGTTCTTCCGGAGGATGTCCGCCAGGTAATAGATATACTGGCCGCAAAGGTCGAAATCGTGGCGGGCATAGTCATAGAACTCCAGATAGAACCGGGCCGACTCTACAAGGTCGTCGCCGATTTTAACGGCGAGGTCGCGGGCCTTTTCCGGAGCCCCGGCGCCATAATAACAGCGAACCATCCGGATTACCATGTAATCGTTGGTCGAAAAGCCGAGAGGAATGCTCTCCAGGGGGAAATTCTCCTCCGGGACATTCTCCTGGCACATGTCCAGAATCTCGAGGGCCTTGTCCTTCTTCCCGTCTGCGAGAAGGGCTTCCGCAACGTTACAGAACATCGCCCGCTGTGACAGCACTCCGAGGAAGGTGTAGCAGTTCTGGTAATCCACATACCAGTCGGTCCGCTTCATGGCATCCCAGGAATACACGCCCTTCATCTTCCGGTAGAGGGACTCCGTATCGACCTTTCCGATATCGGTCGCCGTAATCTTGTTCTTCAGAGGGGTGAAGCGGTATGAGAAGCCGTCATACATCAGGTAATCCTTCAGCCCGACATTGAGGTCGCCGCCCATGTTCAGCACGCTGAGCGGCCGGTCCCACTGATAGTTGGAAAGGAAGTCGAGGAGGAAGAGTTCCGGCTTGGTAAGGTAGTTCTTGTCTGCAGGTATTTCCATCACGATGGAATCCGGTATCTCGGAGGCGAACTTCTCCTCGAGGATGCCGAACTTCAGGACATTTTCCCGGTTTACCGGGATGACGAGTTTCCGGGCGCAGATGAAATCCGCCTTCCGGCCGCTCGAGAGGTCCACTTTCATCTTCGGGTTCTTGAAAACGTCCATGACCTTCGAAAGGAGCATCGGCTTTCCGTCATCTCCGGTTATGAAGATATACTCGTTTGTCCCGTAGAGGTACTGTCTCGGACTGACGGTCAGCGGCAGCGGTTTGGACTCATTGCAGGCGTACTTCATCTGGTCGATGTGCCAGTCGGTGCCAAGGAGGGAGGTGTTCACGATCCTGACGTCGGTCCTCACCCCTTCGATTTCCTGAGCATACCAGAGCGGGAAGGTATCATTGTCCCCGTGGGTGATAAGGATACCGTTCTTCCCTACGGAATTGAGGTAGTTCCGGGCCATCTCGGTAGAGGTGTAGCGGTGGCTGCGGTCATGGTCGTCCCAGTTTTCCGCGCCCATCAGCGCCGGGACAAAGAGGCACAGGAGGGTCGTCGCGACGGCGGCCGCCCCTTCGTTCTTTCCCTTCAGAAGCTCGCAGACCTTCGCATATATCGCCGCGACGGCAAGCCCTATCCACAGTGAGAACATATAGAAGGAACCCGCATAGGCGTAATCCCGCTCGCGGACCTGGTAAGGCGGCTGGTTGAGGTAGAGCACAATCGCTATACCCGTCATGAAAAACATCAGGAAGACTATCCATGAACCGCGCTTGTCGCGGTTGAACTGGAACATGAGCCCGATGATGCCGAGAAGGAGGGGAAGCAGGTAATAATGGTTCTTACCCTTGTTCTCCGACAGGGACGCCGGGGCGTCGGACTGGTCTCCGAGGCGGAAATTGTCCAGGAAGGGAATGCCGCTCTCCCAGTTCCCGTAGAAGATATCCCCCGGGGTCGGGGAATGGATATCATTCTGCCTTCCGGCGAAATTCCACATGAAATAGCGCCAGTACATCCAGTTGAGCTGGTAGTCAAAGAAATAGAGCATGTTCGCCCCGAAGGAGGGTTTCCGGTGCTGGGCACCCCTCACGCGGGTCCCCTTCCCTTTGGTATAGCCCTCATAGAAATCTATGAAACGCTGGTCCTGGCCGCTCCACATCCTCGGGAAAAACATCTTCCCTTCCGGGTAATAGTCCGCCTCTGCGGGGGCGTCCACATGGATGTATTTCCCGTTCAGGGGGGCCCAGTACTTCTTGACCTTCAGGTCATAGGGGGCATCGTAGTACTGACCGTAAAGCAGCGGAGTCGAGCCATACTGCTCGCGGCTGAGATACCTCACAAGGGTATAGGCGTTGTCCGGCTGGTACTCGTTGGTAGGGGTCTTTACCGAAGAACGGATAATAACTATCGAGAATAGGGAAAAACCTATTACAAGGGAAGTTACACCAAGGAGTACGGTATTGGCCAGCACATTCCCCTTTTTCAGCGAACGGAAAAGTCCCCAGAAACAGAGGGCGAGGAGGGCGACCATGAAGAAGGCCGCTCCCGTATTGTACGGCAGCCCGAATCCGTTGACGAAAATCCGGTCGAAGAAGGCCGCGAGTTTCGGAAGGTACGGGATGAACAGATAGACGAGGATGAACTCAATGACTACGCCGATCATGAATATCCCGAAGAGCTTCTTGAAAGGCAGCTTCCGGTCTTCGTTCTTCCGGTAGTAGTACATGAAAACGAAGGCGGGGATGGTCAGGAGGTTCAGCAGGTGGACGCCGATGGAAAGTCCCATCAGGAAGGTGATGAAGATAATCCAGCGGTTGGAATGGGGCTCGTCCGCCTCCTCGTACCACTTGCACATGCACCAGAAGACGAGGGCCGTAAAGAGCGAGGACATCGCATAGACCTCACCCTCGACCGCAGAGAACCAGAAAGTGTCGGAGAAACAGTAAGCCAGCGCACCGACTGCCCCGCTTCCGAAAATCACGATACTGTCCGCTACACTGTACTTTTCCTTCTTGATCAGACGCTTAACGAAGAAAACAATCGTAAGGTACAGGAAGAAAACCGTCAGTGCGGAAAGAATCGCGTTCATGGCATTGACCGCAACCGCCGCATGGGCGGGATCCACCCACATCGAGAAGAAGCGGGCGAACAGCTGGAATACGGGGTTTCCCGGAGGATGGCCGACCTCCAGCTTATACGATGAAGCTATGAATTCCCCGCAGTCCCAGAAGGAAGCGGTCGGTTCTATCGTGGCCAGGTAAACCGCCGCAGAGACCGCAAAAACGGCCCACGCGACGATCCTGTTCCACATATTGAATTTCTTTTTCTCCATTTCTCAAAACATGTTAACCTGCAAAGTTAACAATTCTCCACGAAAAAACGTCCCTAACGGATTTTCACAATCATAACGGAGGTGGGCCCCATCGTAAGGACGTCCCCCTTCTTCGAAATCTTATAAGTTACCTTGCCCTCGGAAACCTCGGGGACCAGCGTTCCCTTCTTAAGGGAGGTCATGGGGGCTATTGTAACGGTCTTTTTCACACCCGTCGGGTTGAGGGCGACAAGATAAATGGAATCTCCGTCGGAACGGGTATAAACCATCGGATAAGGAGTCCCTTCGGTAAATACCGGAGTCCATGTGCTGGATGCCCAGAAGGGCTTTTCCGCCTTCCGGAGGGCAATCAGCTTCCGGGTATAATTGAGAAGCGAGGCGGGATCATTCTCCTGGGAGGCGACGGTAATGCTGCCTGAAGCAGTCGGGTTCTTCGCCCCGGCGGCCTTCCACTCCTTATAGAGCGGAAGAGAGGTCGCAGGGGTCCACTCCGGGCAGACCGGGAGATACAGTTTTTCCGGCTCACAGGTCGAAAAGCCCGCATTTTCGCTCCCGTCCCACTGCATCGGCGTTCTTCCGCCCGCACGCTCCTTGCCATTGTGGTTCGCCCCCTCGACATTCGGAAGTTCCACAAGGGAGCGAATTCCGATTTCATCTCCATAATAGAGAATCGGAAGTGGCATGGTCATGACAAAGGTCATCAGAACCTTCAGCTGCCTGGGATCATTCCGCGCCCCGGTGTTGAGGCGGAGGTGGTCATGGTTCCCGGTAATGGTCGCAAAATAGCCGAGCTCCGAAGTCTCCGCCTGGACCTTTTCGTAATAGTCGTAATACCTCTTCAGCATCTGCTCCGGAGTCGTCTCGGAATCCACCCGGTCCCCCGGCCATGGATTTCCGTAAAGGTCTTTCACAGAGGGCTTTCCGCCGTTAAGGGAGAAGTAGCTTCCGCCGTCGGCCTGGTGTTTCACGTCGAAATAGAGCCGGCGGTTGGCGGACCTTGTCGAATTGAGGTTCATGTCCACGTTGAAGCCGGAGGCGAGGCAAACTCCCGGGTCGTTCCACTCCGCCATGAGGACATGGTCCGGATAGTTTTCATCCATCCATGCGCGCATCTCCCTCCAGAGCCGCTTGATCACCACCTTTTTCGGGTCGTTTTTCACGAGGGAACTGGCCATGTCGACACGAAAACCGTCGACTCCCTTGTCAAACCAGAACGATATGATGTTCTTAAGCTCTCGGCGGACGGCGCGGGGGCCCGGATCGTCGAAATCCTGCTCCCACGGACGGTCCGGCGACGGATTCGCATAGCCGTAGTTCAGGGCCGGCTGGCAGGCGTAAAAGTTCTTGTAATAGTATTTTGCCCGTGGCGCGTCGGAGACCATCCACTTTCCGTGGGTGTTCTGCATGGGGTTGTCCGATGCGAGCATGGCCTTCAGATCCCTTTCCGCCTTCTCGTCGGGCAGGCGGTCCGACCATATGAAATAATCGCTGTAGCGTTGGTTGGAATCTCCCTCCATCGACTGGCGGAACCAGGGATGGTCTATGGAAGTATGGCCCGGAACAAGGTCCAGGAACACGCGAATTCCCCTTTTGTGGGCCTCCTCAATAAGGTTCACGAGGTCGGTATTGGTCCCGAAACGGGGATCCACCTTGTAATAGTCCTTTATATCGTATCCGCCGTCAATCCAGCCGGACTCAAAAAGAGGGTTGAACCAGATTACTCCTACCCCCAGTTTCTCGATATAATTCAGCTTGGAAAGAACCCCGGGAATATCGCCGATGCCGTTTCCGTCCGAGTCCTTGAAAGAGGAAGGATAAACCTGGTATATAACCGTGTTCTCAAGCCAGGATGGACCTTTAGTCCATGTGATTTCAGGAGTTTCCGCGCTCAGACGGAGAGCCGGAAGCAAAAAAAGGAGGAGGAATAAATAGATTCTTCGCATATGGTTTGTGTGTGTTCGTTGATTGATATGCAAAAATCACTAGTGTCCAAAGAAAATTTTGTTAGTTCTTTGTAATATATTGTTTAATAATTAGTTATAGGCAAAAATGCTCCGTGCCGATTTGAATTGATGTCGTACCTTTGTGACCGGTAAACAATCTCGGCTCACATGAATAGC
>JAFSSE010000023.1 GCA_017445755.1 Bacteroidales bacterium
CCGCTGAAGGTCACGAGAGCCTCGTCCGATCCGATAAGGATGGAAAGAGGGGTGTGGGAAGCGGCGCTCTCTTCGAAACGGCGCGCCAGGTCCTCGGGGGATCCGTTCAGGATCCAGCTCTCCCCGTCCGTGCTCACCGTAAGGTCATAGTACCAGTTCAGCCTGATAAGAACGCGGGCGAACTTCCGGCTGAACTCATTTAGCCGGGACAGGAAATACCGCTCCACGTTGAAGTACTGTCCGGCGGATCCGGCCGGGACTTGCTTCGGCAGGACATCGATCAGCCAGTAGGGCTTCTCAAGCAGGGACTCTATGAAATCTGTATCTTTCATTGCCTTATCCCATCCGTGCCTCATTCAAGGGATGCTCCCAGTCGACCATTGCGTCATGCTCTGCCGCGATGGCATCGATCTCGCTCCGGAGGGACTCCAGGAATGCGGCTTCACGCTTTCTGGAACGGCGGCCAAGAGCGCTGTAAACCTCCTTCTCGAAATATGCGTCATACGACACCCCGAAATCCTCCGCATCCCGATGAGGGAAGAAGGAAACGGCGACCTTGTATGAAATCATTCCGGCTTCCGAGTCGGAAATCAGCAGGACCAGGGCGCCCCGGCGCTCCACACCGGAGAAGCAGGCCCTGGCCTGGAAGTATTGTGAATAGACGTTGATGACCATTATTAAGGACGTTAGAGGAATTCTTCAAGGAACTCAGAAGCATCGGCGACGCAGTCGGGGCAGTCGCGAAGGGGCTGGCCGGTCCCTACGCCCTTGAGGAGTTTGCACCTGGTGGCGCCGTTCCGTTCCTGGAACTTCTCCATGATCTGCTTCATCCGGGAGCGGGAGAGGTTGCGGTCCTGTGTGGCGAGGCCTACGATCATCCCGGCGCCGACGATGGCTCCGCATGTGCCTTCCATATTGCCCATGCCAGTGCCGTACGCTCCGGCGATGTCCAGGGCGGTCTGCTCGGGAAGGCCCACGAGGTCGCAGTAGGTGCAGACGACCGACTGGGCGCAGTTATGTGAGTTGCAGCGTTTCTTCTCGGCTGCGAGGTGTTTTCTGGATTCCATGACCCCTAATCAATATGTTCAAGGAAAGACTTTGGCAAACAGATATTCTCGATGTCCCGAGCTGCCGAAAACAAAGGAGCGATTTCCTTATCCTTGAATCCGGCAATGCCACAGCCGATGCGGGTGACATAGAAGAAAAGATCCGAATGCTGCTGGGCATACCCTAAAAATTCGTCGACGTAAGGTCTAATGGTTTCAACACCGCCTTGCATAGTCGGGATGGCATAACTCTGACCTCGTTGTCCGACTCCGCAGCCCATGACAGCCCCAAACCTCTTGAAGGCGACATAAGCGGCTCCACCACCATGCATGCCTTCGAGATTGGAGCCGAAGACGAATACCTCGTCATTCCGTAATTCAGTTATATTGTCCGGAGTAAAGTCCGGACGCTCGATCCCATTAAAGACTCTCATGATTCCTAGACTTCTACGTTTATTAAAGGGGATAGAGGCGATAGCATCCTCTTCCGTTATCGGCTTGAAACGCTGGACCTGGATACCGTTTCGCTCGATTATCTCTTTGAAGTTCGTGACCGACCTGATCCATGTTTGCCCATAGTCGTACAATGATGCATTGCTCAAGACATCTGCCATCGGGGGATATGCCGCCATGGAAATTTGCGGTAAGGTTCTTCCAACTGCTTGCTATGATTGACTCTGCTTGCCAACACGCTCCGTTGTATCGGTATTCGTATGGACAGTCTTCCTCGCCGCGGAAATACTTCAAATATCTCCGCATCTCTTGAGGCGTCATTTCAATATGTAGCATAGGGCTTGACAAAGCTGTGTCGATACAAATTTAGCTTATTTATCCCGTAGTTGGATACTAATCCCATATATTATGAGTGAC
>JAFSSE010000024.1 GCA_017445755.1 Bacteroidales bacterium
CCAGTAGTAGTAAGTGTGGCCGTCCCACTCGGCCTGTGGCCTCGGCTCGAAGTCACGGCCCCAGAGAGCCTTGCTGATGGTCTCCAGCTTCATAAGGGCAATGATGTGTGCGTCAGCTCCGGCAGCAAGCAAAGCATCCTCTTTCAGAGGCTCCACCCCCAGTGCTGTGCAGGCATCCTCATAGGTCTTGATGCTCTTGTAGTCATCAAGCGTGGGAGCGTTGAAAAAGCTCTTATCGGGCACCTTTGCCTCCAGGATGTCCTTTCCCTCGCGGGTGCTCTCGGCATAGAGTTTTCTCAATTCTTCCACGGTCAAAACAATTTCTTTTTGCATAATGTTGAATGTTAGGGAATTAGTCAAAGAAAGCAACAACGGCCTGGTCGGACAGGGCCACACGCACAGCGTGAATGCTATCCTCGCGCCCTTTGAGGCTGGCGGTATAGTCATCAATCTGCTTGCGGTTCTCTGCCACGTAGTAGCCGTTACTGGTCGCAATAAGGCATTTCACTATGCCCTTGATACGAATATGGTTCACGACCTTACGGAGCCGGATTTCGTCAATCTTATACCCCTTTTCGGTCAGCCTTTCGCAGATGTACTTGTTTTTAACGGCATTCTTCCTGCCACGTTTGGCAGCAAGGCCACGGGCCACGACAGGAACCAACACTTTTTCCTCGTAGTCTGTCAGAGGCTGGGTTTCCAATTCAAATCCTTTGAGCATAGTGAAATACTTTAATGGTTATTCTTGGCGGTACTGTTCCGGAATGAACTGAGGTTTCAGTTCCGCTTTGATGTAGGACGGGAAGCGTGCCTGGATAATTCCCCTGGCACCCTCCTCGGCATAGCACTCGAATCCGGGGTAACAGTCGGATTCCTTGGCCTGGCGCACGGTCTCCATCGCCTGCTGGTACTTGTACTTGCCGATCTCCAGATCCTCAGCGTCAAGCCAAATGAGGGCACACTGGAAAGGAATCACGGTCTGGGCAATGAGCATCAGCGTTCCGGTGAACTTCCGGCCAGTGATCTCACTCGCCACCTGGAGATACATACCCTCGGCCAGCTCGTACCTGTATTTTGCTGCGTCCCTCATAAACCCGTCCAGCGTGCTTGCACTCGTTGTCTTGACGGACAGGATGATGTTCACCCCGATCTGCTCCTCCAGCAGCATACAGTCCGGGCGTATCTTCACTTTCAGCCCAGTGGCGGGGTCAATACCGTACATACTCGTTTCGGTGCGACCGTTGCGGATGAGCTTGGGAATGATACCACCGCCATAGGTGCGGTATGAGGAGCGGATAATGCGGATAATCTCGGCATCCGGGGCAGAGATGAACGTGTAGCCCTGCTCGGCAGCTTCGGCCTCCAGTTCTGCCAGTTCAGCTTTCAGCTGCCCCTGCTTGAACTCGCTGAGGTCTTTCTGCTCCTTGCCAAGGAGCCTCCAGAAGTAGTCAATGAGGGCAATAAGTCCGTCATTGGTGTTGCGGGGTGCATTCTCCGGCAGCACCTTGACCTTATCGAACTTGGACGGCTCCAGGAATGCGGAGTGAATGAACGTGCCAAGGGTGAAATGACTGTCATCCTTGGGTTTCAGTTTCTCATTCTTGTAGATGAGGTAGTGACGCGGGGACACAAGGGCTGTTTTCAGCGCAGAGCTGCTTTCGCCCGGTGCAGCCAGGTACTTTTCCATCTTATCATTCACCACCCGGCTACCCTTTGCTACAGCCAGGGTCTTGACAGCTGGTTTCTTGGTCGCGGGTTTGTCCGGCAGCTGGCTCACCTTGAAGATGAAGCTCTGAAAGTCGGTGTAACCCGATTTGTCGAACTGGAGTTCTGGCATCTGAGCCATCTCCTGGGATTCAACCTGGGCACCCGAAAGGTCGGGTGCCTCAAAGCCGAATCTCTCCATTGCCTCACTCTGATCCATTACTTTTTCAGAATAAGGCGTTTGACACTCCAGTTGTCGCTCTTGAACTGGTTGTTCTGGTTCTTACGCTTGCCAAGGTAAGTGACCTCGAAAGCGTCTCCGGGCTGGATGGTGTTCTGGAACTGCTCGAAGATACCCACAAGCCTGCGGGAACCGTTGCGCACCACGTGAAGGGTGCCTCCGGTGTTCTCAGCGAAGCGAACCACCAACAGAGGGCGATTCTCGCCAGTCTCCATATCCAGCACGGATTCCTCGGCAAGGCCGACAAAGAACAAGCGTCTGGTTTCTCCCTCTTTCTCCGGTGTCCAGTATTCTCCGGACATCTCCAGGGGTTCCGGCTCGGCCTTGGAAAGGTCGGGCAATTTGGTGTAGTCCACCACGGCTACAGCTTTCTCCTGCTGTGCAGCCACATCTTTTGTTTCTTCTGCCATAATAGCGTTACATTAAAGGGTTTATAAAAAGGTGTTTGTTAATAAGTTATCTCTTTCACTTCGTCAGCGGAAAAATCGTTTTCCAGCTCGTTTCCGTCCTCATCGGTCACGGTGAACTCATCGCAATCAATGGATATTCTCGTGAGCACCCAACCAAACTGGCTGTCATAGGGTGCGTACAGTCCTGGGTTGATCTCCTCATAGCGATAGCTCGGATATGCGGAAAAGGACAGGGTGCACAGATAGTCACCCACTTCCACCTCGGCCTCTCCCTTGACCGTATCGGGATCCCTGTAGTCCGGATCCCACTGGCCCTCTACCGCGCTCTCAATCTGCTCCAGCAGCTGGCCGTATATTTCCGGTGTTACGTTGAACATTGCTCTACCTGTTTACAAGTGCTACCATCTTCTCGGCCTCGATTGCAGCCATCAGCTCTGCCCTGCTGTACCGCTTCGGGCTGTTCTTACACCGCCCGTCTCTCTGTCCGCTCACCAGTCCGGCAGACACAAACCGCTTCACCCTTGCCTCCCCGAACTGGGAGTAGGCTTCGCGCTGTGTCAGCTCATCCTGGAGAGGTGCCGTCCGCTTCTGGTACTGTGCAGCACCCAGCTCCGACATCTCCATACAGAGGTTCTTTAGTTCGTACAGTTCCAGGACAATCGCCATAGCCACTACGCTTTTTTGCTGAAACAACGCTCGAAATAGTGGACGGCCTTTTCGTTGCCCAGAAAGTTGTCCTGGATGAGGGTCGCGCCCATTACGTAACTGACTACAGCCAGGAACAGCTGGTGCCAGGCCCCACAGAACAGGGCAGCACCTACGCACACGAGCGCAAGCGTGTAGAATACTATGGTACCAACGGCATTCATAAGGGTGATGCCCTCAACTTTGCGGGCCTCCTCCCAGTTGAACCGCTTTACCAGGCGAATGAATCCCGCCCAGACGGAGGCGATTGCCTCCCAGATGCGTTTGATTGCTCTTTTCATTGTGTGCTGCATTAAAGTGTTTGGAACAGTTCTTCTACAGGGATTCCCAGCTCTTTGCTTATCAGCTCCTGTCGCAGGGAATCCGGAGTATAACTACCGTATATCCAACCCTTGACGGTCTGCGGGTGAACCTTGGTGAGCTTCGCCAGCCTGTTAATGAAATCCTTTTTAGGCGCGATGTGCTCTCTGGCGGGCAGAGCGTCATAAATTTTCCTCAATCCAGTTTTCGGCATATTTTCCATATTCCACTGTGTTTGATAAACATAAATCGCGGTAAAATCACTATATTTGCACCGCTACTCAATCAATCTGAGTGCAAATATAAAGACTTTATTTTGAATTACCAAAGATTTTGGTGAATTTTTATAAAGACTTTTGTTGCCAATGTTCAAAACTTTAATGCAACTCTTTGATTATGAACAAAGTAGATAGGTACAAAATTTTGGTACGGCACCTAAAGGATTTGGGTGTGGTACAGAGCCAAAAGGAGCTTGGACGGCTTTTGGGGTACAGCAATGAATCCTATTTCTCCCAAATCATTAACGGACAGGTTGATGAACCCAAAGACTTTATGGAAAAGCTAAAGAAATTGGTTCCGGATATTAACCCGGATTGGATCCAGACAGGGGAGGGAGAGATGACAGGCACAACGCCCCCTCTTGTGCATCAACACACCCAGAATGGGGACAACATCAACGGCACCCACGTTGAGGTGAAGTCCGATTCCGGAAAGCTCCTTGATGTAATCCTCCAGCAGAGTGCCCAACTCACGGTGAGCCAGCAGCAGCTATCTAAGAGCCAGGAACAGATTGACAGATTGATTTCGATAATTGAAAAAAAGTAAGCAGTATGAAAAGGATTCTAACGACAGTTGCCATTTTGTTCACAGTGGCCGTTTCCAGCCTCTCTGGACAGATTAAGAATGCCGGGTGCTACCTGCGTATGGTTGAGCCGGAAAACGAGGAATTGAGCCTTGAAAATGACCTTGTGCGGATTGATTTCACATTCAGCAGCTACAACTACTTCTGCGATGTGACATTCCGGAACAAAACCGGACAGGTGCTCACGATAGACTGGGATAAGAGCGTGGTGATAATCGAGGAGGAGAGCGACCGGATCATCTTTGACGATACGAGGATGATTGACAAAGGGAGGCTGGGGACTGCAACGCTGGCTCCGGGCACCAAGATCACCAAGGCCATTGCCTCAGCACAGCATATCGAGCTGGAGATGGAATACTACACAAAGGGCTGGGTGAAGAAACGTGGTACCCAGTATATCGGATTCATTTTCCCCGTCACCACCGAGGACGGCCAGACAACCAACTGCCAGTGTAAAATAAGCGTTTCCTTACAATGAATACCGAAGTGACAAAGCAGATAATGGAGCGTTTCTACCAGTGTCTGGATGAGCTGATAGAGACAAAGACGATCCGTGGCGTGAACACGTACTGCCGTCTGTACGACATTGACAGGCGCAACCTCATTGCACAACGGAAAGACCTCAACCGTGGCTGGTTCCAGGTCTCCTGGCTCCAGCCGATGGTGCGGGAGTTCGGAGTGAGTGCCCGCTGGCTGCTGACTGGCTACGGTAAGATGTTCGACAGAGAGCGATGACGGAAAAGGGGTGCATTTTGCTTAAGCAAATTTGCATCCCTTTCTTCTTTCCCCCATACCCCCTATTATCTATCTACCACATCTCTTTGTATAAACGTATATTTATATTCTGGAATATAAAGCGCGTGCGCGCACGCGAGGGCAAACAAAAACGGCCTCTGACGCGCTTGTAAAGCCGATTTTCAAAACCTCTGATTTTTGCTTAAGCAAAATAGGCTATTTATATTATTGATTATCAACATATTACAAATTTTGCTTAAGCAAAATACAGAAAACCACCTAAACCACTGATATTTAGCACTTTATAATTTTGCTTAAGCAAAAAGTCAAGCAAAATTCAAGCAAAAATAGTGTTTGTATTTTGCTTAAGCAAAACGCACATACTTACTCGCTGATTATCAATACTTTGAAAATTTTGCTTAAGCAAAATGCAAGAATAAAGGCACTGGAAAACATCGAAAAACGGGCAATTTTAGCCCGAAATATTTTTGCTTAAGCAAAATGAAGTGTCTTTATTCCTCATTTTCAGCGACTTGTAATTTTTGCTTAAGCAAATCCAATACTTTTCTGTTGGCCGTGTCTATCGGTTTCCAAGATTTCTTGATATAGACATCCGTAACCCTCAGCTTCTCATCCACGTGGTTGAGTGCCGTGTGAACGGTGTACTTATCCACCCCGGCCTCATTCACCGCCAGCGTTGCCCAGGTATGCCGGGCAGAGTAAAACTCAAGGTCATCAATGCCCAGCTCCTCTCCGACAGATTTAAGCCCCTTATTGAGCGAAGTGGTGAACGTATTGATTGAGCTGTACATCTTGTAGAAACAGAACACTCTCTGGCCGGAGGGGTCGCGGTACCTGGCAAGCAATGGTTCCAGTTCCGGCTGAATCTCCAGGGAGATCTCTGCCCGGTCTGCCCGCCTGTTCCTGGTTTTCTTCCGCTGGTATGTTATCCTCCCCCCGTTGCAGTCCTCGCACTCGTACAGATCCGCCTCATTCATCCCCACAAGATAGAAACTGATGAGCCACGCATCCCGCGCCAGATTGCGCCTGTTCTGCCCCGGCTGGAGTATCTTCGTGTCCGGCAAGTCACGCAGGGCCTTGACCTGTTCCAGGGTGATTGCCCGCCACCGCGCCTGCTCAACCTTGGGCAGCTTCACTTTCTTGAAAGGGGATTGCGGGATTCTGATGATGCCCGCATCCTCATCGTTGAACTCTGCCTTGGCCTGGTTGAGGATCGCTCTCAGCTGTGACGGATAGAGGCTCTGTGCCCGGCTTCCTTTCTTCCTGTTCTTTCTCGCTGGCTGTGCAGCAATCCAGTCTATCCAGTCCTGTATGAACCGTGCCGTCACCTCCTTGACGCTCACGCACTCCCTGCCAACGAACCTCACCAGATTGTTCAGCGCACCCTCATAGCTCAATGCGTTCCCCTCGTGCCCCGTGGCACGGAGCCTGGAGACAATGCCCCGCCCGTATGCCACAATATCCAGGTCGAACTGCTCTCCGTCCTGCTCATTCTCCAGCAACTCCACGACCTCATCCACTGTCATACCTTTCAGACGCTCTCCGGCCCTGTCGCATTTCTGCCGATACTTCTTAATGAGGGCATCGGTGTAGTCAATGTATGTCTGGTTTTTGAGTTTCAGTGAGCGTGTCAGATCCTCTTTCGTCACATACCAGCTCGTGGCGATGTAACGCTTGCGCCCGTTATGGAATACCCGTATCTTGATATTCCAGGTGCCGTCCTGTTTCTTCTGGTGGGCGTACACCTCTGCCTTAAATGTTGCCATAGTCGATTGCTCTGTAGAACTATTGTAGAACTTTTCACCGCAAATATACGCAAAAAGTGCGGAATAGTGCGGTAACAAAAAAGCCCGGCCAGACGGTCGGGCTTAGAAAGGTGGTAGCTCCGGGCAGAATCGAACTGCCATCTACGGTTTAGGAAACCGCTATTCTATCCGTTGAACTACAGAGCCTTACGCTTTCTGTTGTCAATTTTTGACAATTTGTTTCCGGAGGTCTCGCCTCCCGCTGATTGCAGCCCCTCGTTCGCCAGTCTCCCAACGTTTAGGAAACTTCCGTTCTATCCGTTGAACTATGAGGCCATACCGCCCGGGCTAAGGCCCGGCATAAAGCGGTGGATTACTGCTCGTCTTTGACGACGATCTGACGTCCTCTGTAGAAACCGCACTCAGGGCATACACGATGATACATTACGGTTGCACCGCAATTCGGGCATACACTGAGGGTCGGGACAGGAGCGAAATCATGAGTTCTCCTCTTGTCGCGTCTCTGCTTGGAGTGTTTGTGTTTCGGATGTGCCATTGTTTTATATTTTTAATATTATCATTTCTCGTCAAAAAGTCCTTTGAGAGACGCAAAAGGGCTGTCTGCCACCTCCGGCTCCGTGCTTTCAAGATTCAGATACCTCAGTGCAGCCGGGTTGCAACCTCCCCCCGGGTGGACCCTCTGGAGGGGCAGGGCAAGCATCGCATAGTCGTAAATCTCCTGGCTAAGGTCAAGGTCTGGAAGCGAAGGATCTGCAAAGATGGTTTCCCGTCCATCTTCCTCCTCATCCTTTCCCGCGCCGAAACGCACCCGGAGTCTTGGCGAAGCCGAAACCGGGATTACCAGGTCCTCGAGACATCTGTCGCATGGAACCGTCAACGTGCCTGACAGTTCCAGATCCACATCGGTTACCCGAAGGGATTTTTCGACAGAAATATCGATTCTGACGTTTGCGTCAAGGATTTCTGAATTATCAAAAGCTTCAAAGAACTCCTTCCCGACGGAAACCTGGAACTCTTTCCGGCCTTCCGTCCATCCGTTCAAAGGGATGATACATCCATCATTCATTTCCTCGAATCAGATTAAGGGATGCAAAGGTAATCATTTTTTTTCTAATTTCAATCCTCACTGCCGGAATTTCTCTTACGGGCAAGGGGATCCAGCAGGATTTTGCGCATCCTCATATGGTTCGGGGTAACTTCCATGAGCTCATCCTCCTGGATATACTCGAGGGCCTCTTCGAGGGAGAATTTGATTGCAGGAGGCAGCATCACCTTCTCGTCAGAGCCGGAGGCACGGACGTTGGTGAGTTTCTTGGTCTTGCAGATATTGATGTTCAGGTCCCGGTCGCGGGTATGCTCTCCGACGACCTGACCGGCGTAGATTTCCTCGCCCGGCTCTACGAAAAAGCGTCCCCGGTCGAGAAGTTTGTTCATGGAATAAGCGACGGCCTCGCCGGTCTCGAGGGAGACCAGGGAGCCGTTCGTACGCATCTCGATTTCTCCCTTGTAGGGCTGATAATCCTTGAAACGGTGGGCTACAACCGCCTCTCCCTGGGTTGCGGTGAGGAGATTGCTCCTAAGTCCCATAAGCCCTCGTGTCGGAATTTCAAATTCGAGGAGCGTCCGGTCTCCACGCGGTTCCATTCTCACGAGAGCGGCCTTCCGCCGGGTCGAGAGCTCGATTGCGGCTCCGACAAACTGCTCGGGGACCTCGATGGAAAGCTCCTCTATCGGTTCGCAGCGCTGGCCGTTTATGGTCTTGTCGAGAACCTTCGGCTGACCGACCTGGAGTTCGAAACCTTCGCGGCGCATAGTCTCGATAAGAACCGAAAGATGGAGAACGCCACGGCCGTAAACCACGAAGGAATCAGCGTTTACGCCAGGTTTCACCCTCAGCGCCAGGTTCTTCTCCAACTCCCGGTCAAGGCGATCCTTGAGGTGGCGGGAAGTTACGTATTTCCCGTCTTTTCCAAAGAAGGGAGAGTTATTGATCATGAAGAGCATGGACATCGTCGGCTCGTCAACCGCAATCGGAGGGAGGGCCTCAGGGGTCTCAAAGTCAGCAATCGTGTCCCCGATTTCGAATCCCTCGATTCCTACGACAGCGCAGATGTCCCCACAGCCAACCTCAGAAACGCTGGCTTTGCCCAGCCCCTCGAAGACCATAAGCTGCTTGATCTTCGACTTCTCGACGATATCATAGCGTTTGCACAAGCTGACCGGCATACCGGCCTTCAGTTCCCCGCGGGTTATGCGGCCGACGGCGATACGCCCTACATACGGAGAGTACTCAAGGGAGGAAATCAGCATCTGGGGAGTGCCCTCGACTACTTCAGGAGCTGGAATCTCGGAAAGAATCGTATCCAGAAGCGCGGTGATGTCGTTTGCCGGCTGTTTCCAGTCGAGGGACATCCAACCCTGCTTCGCGCTGCCGTAAACAGTCTTGTAGTCGAGCTGGTCGTCTGTCGCCCCAAGGTTGAACATGAGCTCGAAAACCTCGTCCTGGACCTCGTCCGGACGGCAATTCGGCTTATCGACCTTATTGATTACGACTATCGGTTTCTTCCCCATCTGAAGGGCCTTCTGGAGGACGAAACGGGTCTGGGGCATGCAGCCCTCGAAAGCATCAACCAGAAGCAGGACGCCGTCCGCCATATTAAGGACGCGTTCCACTTCGCCGCCGAAATCGCTGTGACCGGGAGTATCGATAATATTGATTTTCACTCCCTTATACGTAACCGAGACATTCTTGGCAAGGATGGTGATACCCCGCTCGCGCTCCAGGTCGTTATTGTCGAGGATCAGGTTTCCAAGATCCTCGGGGCGGCGCACAAGGTTCGCCTGATAGATCATCCTGTCGACAAGGGTCGTCTTGCCGTGGTCGACGTGGGCGATGATCGCAATATTCCTGATTTCCATACACTAACTATTAAAAACTTGCAAAATTACGGATTTCAATGGAAAAACCGGTAAAATTATTCGTAAATTTGCGTTCTAAACCCTTTCGCACATGACAGAAAGAATTATCATCCTCGATTCCGGATCCCAGGTGACCCAGCTGATCGGCCGCCGCCTCCGGGAAATCGGGGTTTACTGCGAAATCTACCCATACAACCGCATACCTGAAATTGACGGAACGGTAAAAGGAGTAATCCTTTCCGGCAGTCCCCGCTCCGTCCGGGACGCCGACGCGCCGATGCTCCATCTCGAAGCGATCAAGGGGCGCATTCCCCTACTCGGCATCTGTTACGGGGCTCAGTTTCTCGCACAGCACTATGGGGGAAAAGTTGAAGGATCCATCGCCCGGGAATACGGAAGGGCGACGCTCCGTCTTCGGGACTCCTCATGCCCCCTTCTTCGCGGCGTTTCGCCGAAATCCCAGGTCTGGATGTCCCACGGAGACACGATCTCCGTCCTTCCTGAAGGCGGAAAGGCCATCGCCTCCACGGAGGATGTCGAAAATGCGGCCTACCGGATCGAGGGGGAAGAGACTTACGCCGTCCAGTTCCATCCGGAGGTTTACCACACCGCCGAGGGCGGAAAGATGCTCTCAAACTTTGCCCTCGGAATCTGTGGCTGCAAGGGAGACTGGACTCCGGAGAGTTTCATCGAAAGTACCGTAGAGGCCCTTAAGGAAAAAATCGGCGACGAAAAGGTTATACTCGGGCTCAGCGGCGGGGTGGACTCGACTGTCGCAGCCGTCCTCCTCGACAGGGCAATCGGTAAAAACCTGACCTGCATCTTCGTAAACAACGGACTGCTAAGGAAAAATGAATACAGCTCAGTCCTGGATTCATACCGGGACATGGGGCTAAATGTCATCGGAGCCGACGCCTCGGCCGCCTTCCTCGCCGCCCTTAAGGGGGTGACCGACCCGGAGGAGAAGCGGAAGACAATCGGACGGCTTTTCGTAGAAACATTTGATTCCTATGCCGGACGGATAGAAGGTGCCGCCTGGCTTGCCCAGGGGACGATTTACCCCGATGTAATAGAATCTGCCGCCGTGGGTGGGACCGCTGCGAAAATCAAGTCCCACCACAATGTCGGCGGACTTCCCGAGAAGATGAACCTGAAGATTGTGGAACCGCTCCGCCTGCTTTTCAAAGACGAAGTCAGACGGGTCGGACGGGCCCTCGGAATAAAGGAAGAACTTATAGGGCGGCATCCCTTCCCGGGTCCGTCCCTCGCAATCCGCCTTCTCGGAGAAGTCACGGAAGAAAAGCTCGCCGTACTCCGGGAAGCGGACGATATCTTCATATCCGCACTCAGGGGGTACGACTGCTCGGAA
This sequence comes from Bacteroidales bacterium, assembly GCA_017445755.1. Taxonomy (GTDB): domain Bacteria; phylum Bacteroidota; class Bacteroidia; order Bacteroidales; family UBA932; genus Cryptobacteroides. The sequence goes on from JAFSSE010000024.1 coordinate 11,033, forward strand.
ATGCACCTTAGAAGCGCTTCAGATCCTCTTGAAGAGGCGAAAACCCTCTACGATGCCATCTGGCAGGCGGGGGTTGTCCTCCTTCCGGTGAAAAGCGTCGGAGTCATGGGTGATGAAAGGACATACGAACACCCGGTCGCCCTCCGCGCAGTGGTATCCACCGACGGAATGACGGCCGACTGGTTCCGCCTCCCCTATGACCTGATGGAAAAGGTTTCATCGGATATCATAAACCGTGTCCGGGGCGTCAACCGGGTTGTCTATGACATATCCTCCAAACCACCGGCAACAATTGAATGGGAATAAAAGAAGTCAACCTGCCCGGAAATGGGCAGGTTGACTTTTTTTATCCTGTCGGGATGACTCGACTCGAACGAGCGACCCCTACGTCCCGAACGTAGTGCGCTACCAACTGCGCTACATCCCGTTGCCGGCCTTATTAGGCGAGCTTGTTGATATAGACGGCAAGACCGCTCTTAAGGTTCGCGGCCTTATTCTGGTGGATAACGCCGATTTTTGCGAGCTTGTCAATCATCGCATAGACCTTCGGAGCTTCCTCCTCAGCCGTTTTCTTATCGGTTGTATTGCGGAGATCACGGATAGCGTTCCGCGTCGTCTTTGCATAATACTTGTTATGCAATCTATGCCTTTCGTTCTGACGAACGGCCTTCTGAGCAGATTTTGTGTTTGCCATTACTTTATTTTTTATATTTTGTAGTGGGTAGGAGAATCGAACTCCTATTGCGGGAATGAAAATCCCGAGTACTAACCGTTATACGAACCCACCGGATCCCCTCTTTCCGCATCAGCACTTGCATGACGCCGAAAGGGAGTGCAAAGTTAGAAAATTATTTCAAGAGCGCAAAATAATTTTTGATATTTCCTTATTTTGTCCACTCAAACGAGTAGAGCAGCGATTCCACTTCCCGGAGGAGCTTGCGTTTGTCGTACTTCGGAGCGTACACAGAGCCCTCGAGCACCAGGATGTCCTTCCCGTCTTTGCTGTAGAAGGAGTGGGAGACAAAGGGCCCTCCCATGAAATCATTGTAAACCTCCCACATCCCCCTCATTTCCAGGAAATCGATGCCGTGGTATTTCTTGAAGCCGGTCATTATAGGAAACGCCGCCGAAGTAGTCATGTAGGTGTTTTCAAACATGCCGGGAACGTTTGCCTTCAGGACTTCGTTCCGCTTTTCAAGAGCAGTTTCGGCAGAGAAAGGATCGCCGTCCGGAACGGGATAGCGATAAATCATTACATGATGGTCCACGTACTGTTTCTCATCGGAAATCCACAGGAAATCCTCGGTCGCCTTTTTAAGCCGGTATCCGCTCGGGAAATTCATCGTTCCGCCGGTAAGGGCTTTTACAAAGGGAACTACCGACGCCTCTTCGTATAGTTTGGCGTTGGCAATGATTCGGTTACGCTCCGCCTGCTCGAAGTACTCGGGGAGAATCGCCTCGTTCTCCTTTATAATCCTGACGGCGCCCTCGAGGTCGAAGGCGTTGATCTGGGCGACAGACTGCGGGCGGGCCCATTTATCCTGCCGATAGACCATGCCTTCCTTCACCTGCTGGGGATCGACATTGAGTATGATGATGTTCCTATGGACCTTGAACATGTTGGTAAAGCTCGACGGGGGAACATTCGCGAGGGTGAAGAGCGGTTCCCTCTGGGCGAGATAAGGGCACTCGCCTGCGAGCAGTTCCCGAAGGGATGAACCGACGGCGCCTTCCCAGGCGTCCCTGTCGATAACAACCACAATCTCGCCGGCCTTTCCGCTCACATTCGGAAGGAGGTTCGTGCCGGAACCTTTCCCGCGACAGCCCGCAAGGAGGAGTACTGCCGCCATAAGGATGGATAACTTTTTCATAATCAATGAATCAATCTACCAATATCATTTCCAAAAGCCAGGAACATAAGCATCAGAAGAAGGAACATGCCTATCGCCTGGGCGACGGTCATGAACCGGTCCGACGGCTTCTTCCCGGTCAGCATTTCATAGAGACAGAAGACAATATGTCCCCCGTCAAGTCCCGGTATCGGGAGGAGGTTCATCACCCCAAGCATAATCGACAGCAGGGCGAGAAGGTTGATGAAGGTGTACCAGTCCCAGGCCGAAGGGAAGACCTGGCCAATCGCAATAAAGCTTCCCACTGCCTTATAGGCCTTTGTCCGAGGGGTGAAAATCATGCGAAGGTCCCTCAGGTAGCCGCCTATGGTCTCTCCGGTAAGTTTCAGCCCAGCTGGAATGGCCTGCAGGAAGGTATATTCCCGGGTAACATGGAGGGGCAGGCGCGTAAAGACGCCGACGCGACCGAGGGAATCGACCTGCAGCGGCACCGAAAGGGTGTCCGCCCCGCGGATGATCCCGCCGGAAAGGGTTTCACCGGAATGGGATGCAAGGAATTTACGGGCGTCCTGGAGGTAAGGGACATCCTCTCCTTCCAGGGAAAAAATACGGTCTCCGGGGCGCAGGACCGCGTTTGCGGACCCGGCCATCACCGAATCCACCACGAAGGGAATCGCCAGCTCGAACATGGAAGGGGTGTTCAGCACCTCCGCTATCCGGCCCTGGTCTATCCAGATCTTGAGGGTGTCGTTTCCGCGAAGAACTGTCGCCGTCCTGACATCCCGCCTCGCAAGATCCGCCTGAAGAGTCCCGAAATCCTCCGGCACATAATCGTCGAAAGCCAGGATCCGGTCCCCGGTCCTGAAGCCAATCGAGTAGGATAACTCATTGACATAGATACAGTTCCCCTCGTTCGGAAAATATGCGCTGCCGTAGATATCCATAATCAGGATATAGGCGAGGATGGCGAAGATGAAATTGTAAAGGACACCTCCGGCCATGACGAAAAGCCGTTTCCAGGCCGGTTTGGTCCGGAGTTCCCAGGGCTTCGGCTCCTGCTTCATCTGCTCGAGGTCCATGGACTCGTCGATCATCCCGGAAATCTTGCAGTATCCTCCAAGGGGCAGCCAGCCGATTCCATACTCGGTTTCCCAGGAGGCGGCCTTCGGGAAAAGCTTTATAAATGAGGGGCTTCTGGTAGAGAATAGCTTCTTCCCGCCGATATCGAAGAAAAGGAAAAATTTCTCCACCCGGACGCCGAAAAGGCGGGCGAAGGTGAAGTGGCCGGACTCATGGATAATGATGAGTATCGACAGGGCGAGGATGACCTGAAGGGTCTTTATGAGCACTACCATGTCATTTCCTCCGCACGTTTCCGGATTTCAGAATCGGTCCCGAAAATATCCTCAATTGTCGGGTCGGAGATGAAGGGAACCTTTGCCATACAGTCCGCCGCAATGCCGGAAATGTCATAAAAACCTATCCTCCCGGAAAGGTAGGCCGCAACGGCGGCTTCGTTCGCGGCATTCAGGGCTGCGGGGACATTCCCTCCACGAGCCATCGCCTCGAAGGCGAGGGAGAGGCAGGGGAACTTCCCGAGATCGGGCTCATAAAAGGTCAGGGCGCCGAGGGAAGCGAAATCGAGTTTCCGGTTGTTCAAGGGAAGGCGTTCCGGATATGAAAGGGCCAGCTGGATCGGCTCCCGCATGTCGGGACAGCCGAGCTGGGCAAGGACGGACCCATCGACGAACTCGACCATCGAATGGATGACCGATTCGGGGTGGACGAGCACATGGATAGACTCGGTCGAGAAGAGCCATTTTGCCTCTATGACCTCGAAGCCCTTGTTCATCATGGTCGCGGAATCGATGGTAATCTTCGCCCCCATGTTCCAGTTCGGATGTTTCAGGGCCGCATCCTTTGTGGCGCGGGCGATTTCCTCGCGGGGCCAGGTGCGGAAAGGACCACCGGAAGCTGTGAGGTGGATCTTTTCAAGCCGGTTGGGACCAGCCGCCTGGAGGCACTGGAAGATTGCCGAATGCTCCGAATCGACCGGATACACGGCCACTCCCTTCCGCTCTGCCGCGCCCATCACAATGGACCCCGCGGCAACGAGGGTCTCCTTGTTGGCAAGGGCAATCGCCTTCCCCGCCTCGATGGCGGAGAGGGTCGGGCGGAGTCCGCTGAATCCGACCATGGAAGCAACTACGACATCGACCTCCGGGGCGGTCACCAGCTCGCACAGGGCGTCCATCCCCCCATAAACCTCCGTTCCGGAGCCAGCAAGGGCGTCCCTTACCTTCCCATAGAGGGATTCGTCGCAGATAACTGCCCGATGCGCCTTCATCTCGAGGGCCTGCTCAATCAGCAGGTCCGCACTCGAGCGGGCGGAGACGAGCTCCACTGAAAAGCGGTCAGGATGCTGCCGGACTACGTCTATTGTCTGTTTTCCGATCGATCCAGTCGATCCGAGTATCGCAATTCTCTTCATTCCCTAAAATCCAATGTACCCTGCCGGATCCACCGACCGGCCTTCATACCACAGTTCGAACCGCAGGGACTCATTCCCGAGAAGGGCTATAGGCGTCCCGGCCCTGACCTGGTCCCCAACCTTGTGGAGGAGCTTGCTGGCATGGCCGTACACGGAGACGATGTCCCCGTCGTGCTGGAGCACCAGCGTATAGCCCTCGTCCGCATCCCAGGAGACGTAAACAATGCTGCCATCGAGCACGGACATCACCGTCGTACCGGGCTGGGCTGAGACCTCCAAATAAGGATGGGAAGGTCCATACCCCACTGAAACAGAGCCCCTTATCGGGACGAAGAAATGGATTCCCTCTATCGGCAGATTCCGTTTCTTACCCGAAATCTCGTAACGCTCTTCTTCCGCGACCATGGCCCTCAGCGCGGAATCCGCAGCCGCGGCGTCCTTCGAACCCAGCTCACGCTCTGAGGATATCCTGGAAATCAGACTGTCCAGCCGGATAGGATCCTCGCCGGAAACGACCCTCCGGAGATTCTCCGTATAGAGTTCCCACTGGAGGATTCTCGTCTCGAGGGAATCTATCCTCATCGCGTTCTGGACGGCCTGCTTCCGCGTCTGGGCATCCGGATATCCCGGTATGAATGACCTGAGCGGAGTATAGGCGATTATGCAGAATGCGGCTACCAGAACGAGGACCAGAATCGTAATCAGCCCGATGACCATCCGCCCCCGCGAAAAGCGGAGCGAACGGACCTCGCGGTGGGAAACGTCCTCAGTCAGAGAGAGACGGAATATGTCGGAACGTTTTTTCCTGGTGGTTTTTTTCTCCATAAAAATGTGTTACCTTTGCACCAATGGACAGACTCGTAGGAATAGATTACGGGAGGAAACGCACCGGCGTCGCCGTGAGCGATCCACTCCGCATCTTTTCATCCGCCCTTGATACGGTCGATACTGCAAAGTTAATAGATTATCTCAAAAATTATGCTCAAGTAGAGACAATCGGACGATTTGTCGTTGGTTTCCCCGTAAACATGGACGGACGGCCTTCCGAGGCGGCCGCCGACGTAGAGGCCTTCCTGAAGGTCCTTGAGCGGGAATTCCCGGGGATTCCGGTAACGCTTGAAGACGAAAGGTTCACCTCCGTCCTCGCCCACCGGACGATGATTGACGGCGGCATGAAGGCAAAAGACCGCCGCGACAAGGCCTCGGTGGACAGAATCAGCGCCGCCATCATCCTCCAATCCTACATGGACCGGACCGGCGGGGCGCATCTCAATGTGAACCCGGACGCGGTCCCAGAGTCGATGGCCAGGAATGTGACAAAAAAAAGAAGAAAATGATACAGCCGATTTACCTCTATGGTTCCGAAGTGCTCCGCCGGAAGGCCGAGGAGATGGACCTTGGCGACAGGGAAGGCATCGCCGCCCTCGTCCAGGACCTTAAGGACACCCTGAAAGTCGCCGAGGGCTGCGGCCTCGCCGCTCCCCAGATAGGAGTCAGCCGAAAGGCAGTCATCGTAGACGGAACCGAAATGACTGACGTCTATCCCTATCTCAAGGACTTCAAGCGCACCCTTATCAACCCGGTAGTCGTTTCGGAGAGCTCCGAAAAGTGCACCTACCAGGAGGGCTGTCTCAGCATCCCCGGCATCTATGCCGACGTGGTCCGCCCAGCCGCCATCACGGTAACCTACTATGACGAGGACCTCAAACAGGTGACCGAGACCTTCGACAAATTCGCCGCCCGGATGGTCCAGCATGAGCTTTCCCACCTCGACGGCAACATGTTCACCGACGACGTAGCCCCCATCCGGAAAAAGATGCTCTCAAAAAAGCTCCAGAACATCCAGAAGGGCAAGGTCCATCCCCGCTACGCTTCGAAATTGAAATAATCGACTAAGAATCCTCCGTCAAATCTCAGCGAAGAGATCATCTGCCGTAACGACGGCATTCACAATTCCGGCATATTTGTTCCTGACGACACCACACGTTGTAACAAGGACTGTCTGGATGGGATTCCTTGTCCTGGTGACAGCGCGGAAGGAGTTCCTCCTTCGGGCGAAATCCTTCTCATCCTTTCCGGAAAGAGGATAGTCATCCTCGTAGAATCGCATTTCGCAGAGAGTGACGCCAAAACTGCCCTTGTCAATAACAAGATCAACCTGAGCTCCCTCTATTCCGTTATCAGGGTCTTTTTTGCACTGCCAGGAGCAGACGCGCGTGGGAATTCCGCTGATTCCCAGTTTTTTCTTAATCTGTTCCGAATGGAGGAGGCAGATTCTTTCAAAAGAGTGTCCAGCCCAATTGTCAAATACCCTGGAAGGAATCTGGGAGAAGTCATCGCTATAGAGAATTCCATCCTTCAGGAATTTGAAGTAGAAAAGCGTAAAGTTATCAATCAATTGGTACATGGAATCCTTCTTTGCCTTCCCGAAAGCAGTGTACCGACGGATGAAACCGGATTTCTCCAAGTCTTCAAGGATAGTAGACAGTGTACCTCCGTCACTCAGTCCGCTCTCCCTGATAATCTCCTCACGAAGCATACCTGAACCCTTGCCGGACAATGCAGTGATTACCTTGACATAGGGCAACGGCTGTTCAAACGCAACCCTGTAGAGCATCTCAAATTCATTGTACAGTGTAGGGGAATCCCCGAAAAACATGCGGTTGACGCCGCTTGCAACTGTATCCATCGGAAGGAATTCATCCCAGTAGTATGGAATGCCTCCCAGAATCATATAGGCCTCCATTATGTTCTTCCGGGTCATTGCGAGGTGCTTGCTCTCGGCGAACTTCTCACATTCACGAAGATTGAATGGCTTGATATTCAAAACGTCCGATTGTCTGCGGTAAAGGCCTCCCTTGTCTGAGAGGAATTCCTTGAAAATCCACGATGTAGAAGAGGCACAAACCACAAGAAGTATGTCATGGCGTTTAGATGCCCACCCATTCCAGAACGAGGATAGCATTGAGAGGAAATCTGACTCCGGTGTTTCCATCCAGGACAGTTCATCCAGGAAGAGAACCTTTTTGGCGGGATGCTCTGCCGACAGATCTTCTGCTCCAATCAGGTCCTTAAGCAGTTCGAATGCTTCACGCCAATCAGAAGGTACCGGGCAAGAACCAAGACCTTGTCGAAGGAGGGAATTCCAGAATGAGCGAAGCTCCTGTGAAAGCTTCTCACCGGGCGTCATGGAACTACTTTCAGATATATACTCTCCCGTATGTTCAAAAAAAATCCTGCCACGGAAAGTCTCATTTACCAGAAATGTTTTTCCGACCCTGCGCCTCCCATATACAATAACAAGACGGGAATACTCAGAATCGTAAGCGTGCATTAAGCGCTCCTGCTCTATTTCTCTTCCAATGACCATAGCTATCTCCTTTTTTGCAAATATAATCATTTATTTTTAGTTCCCAGCGGAATCTCGATTTTTTTGCCAGATTCCGCTGGAATAGAATTTCGTTGTAATAATCATATTTTCAGGAGTTTACACTGAGGATTAAATTTTGCTGTAGCGGAATCTCGATTTTTTTGCCAGATTCCGCTGGAGGACATGCTGTCATTTTTTATCCTGTCTCCGCGGATTACAAGCTTGCAATTATTTGTTTCCGCCCTGCTTTTGAGTTATCTTTGTGAAAAAGAAACGAGTATGTCAGATATTGAGAAAATTCAGTTGTTCGAGGGTCGGAAGATTCGGACGGTTTGGGACGAGAAGGAAGAAAAGTGGTACTTTTCAGTGCTTGATGTGATTGAGATTCTTACGGACAGTAAGGATCCTACTGATTATTTCAAGAAAATGAGGAAGCGTGAGGTCGGGTTGGCCGAGTACGTGGGGACAAATTGTCCCCAGGTAGAAATGCTCACTCCAACAGGGAAACACAGGAAAACATTGGCTGGAGAGATGGCCGTTATTCTGCGAATAATTGAATCTATTCCTTCTAAGAAGGCAGAGCCGTTCAAGGTCTGGATGGCTCAGGTCGCCGCGGAGCGGATTAATCAAGCTATTGATCCGGAGCGCAGTATCGACCAGGCAATAGCGGATTATCGGCGTTTGGGATACTCGGAGGCGTGGATTACCCAGAGAATCAAAACCATCGAAATCCGGAAAGGGCTCACCGACGAGTGGAAACGTGGTGGAGTGACGCAGGAGGTGGACTTTGCTTTCCTCACAGACCTTATGTCCAAAACCTGGAGCGGGCTGACGACACGTGAGTATAAGAAGTACAAAGGCCTCACCAAAGAGAATCTGCGGGACAACATGACCAATATGGAACTGCTCCTCAACGCCTTGGCGGAAGAAACCGCCACGGAAATCAGCAAGGCTCGCAGTCCGGAAGGTTTGGCGGAGAATGCCGGGGTTGCCAAGGAAGGTGCTGAAGTGGCAAAATCGGCTCGCGAAGAGGCGGAAAAGCGTATCGGTCACAGCGTTATCTCTCCCAAGAAAGCCATAGACCACATCCAATCGCCGGAGCAGCTTCCATTCAGTGAGCCGGAAGAACAAACAGGAGATAAAGACTATTAGATTAATGCGAAATGCGTCCGTCCATACAGTCATCTGTGCCCTGTGTCTAGGTGTTATCGCCTCCTGCTCATCATCATGGACCGACGCGTGCACAGTCACCGGGCCGGACGGGGTACAGTGGCATACCATGACCGTGGAGCGGTGGCTCCTCTCCAACCGCCATTCAACCGACGAGGAACCTCGCGCGGCTGCGGTAACAAAATCTGTTACCCGGAATATGGCGTGGGGGAAGAAATAAATGGCGTTTTCCGGAATTATTTGTAATTTTGTAAATCCGTACCCGGGTTTACGGCCGTTTTGTGGCTATTTATTGACATCGTGTTTGTTACCCGTTTGTTACTTTTGGTGCGGACAAAACATATTAACGCACTGAAACACAATAATTTATAAAGCTATTATTCTATGGGAGCATTTCACGCATACGACATCCGCGGAGTCTGGGGCAAAGACTGGGACCTCGACATCGCATACAAGGTAGGATATTTCATCCCCGTTCTGCTTAAGGCGGACAAGGTCCTCGTGGGCCGCGACTGCAGGGTTTCATCTGACGAAATCCACGATGCGGTCATCAGGGGAATCAATGACGCCGGAGCCGACGTCTATGACATCGGACTCAGCTCGACGCCGCTGGTATATTTCGGAACGGCGAACTACGGCTTCGACGCCTCGATCCAGATTACCGCTTCCCATAATCCGGCCGAGTACAACGGCATGAAGGTGTCCACAACGGACGCCCAGGCCGTGGGCTTCGACGCCGGGCTCGGGACAATCAAGGGCTGGATCGACGAGGGAAAACCCACTCCGGTGGCTGCGCAGCGGGGAAAAGTCTTCCAAAAAGAAATCCTCGGCGACTATCTCGTCTTCATGAGAAAATTCGTCAAGGACTATAGCGGCCTCACCATAGCGATGGACCTTTCCAACGGAATGGCGAACCTCTTCGCAAAGGAAATCTTCGGGACCGGAAAGAACTTCCACTATCTCTTCGACACCCTCGACGGCCGTTTCCCCAACCATGAGCCGAACCCCCTCATCGAGAAAAACTGCTATCCCCTTGAGGAGAAAGTACGCGAAGTCGGAGCCGACGCCGGTGTTATCTACGACGGAGACGCGGACCGCGTAATGTTCGTGGACGAGAGGGGAACCTTCATCTCCCCCGACCTCATGATTGCCCTTATGGGCCGTTATTTTGTGGGAGAAAGGGGTCTCAAGGGGCTTGTGCTCCAGGATATCCGCTCTTCCAAGGCAGTCGGCGAATACCTCGCCCCGATGGGCTGCGAAATGAGGACATGGAAGGTCGGTCGCGCCTTTGCCGCCGCGAAACTCCGCGAGATTGACGGAGTCTGGGGCGGAGAACTGGCCGGGCACTACTATTTCCGCGACTTCTTCTACTCGGACAGCGGCCTTCTCGCCTCCATAATCCTTCTCAACATCGTCGCCGACCTTAAAAAGGAGGGAAAGACCCTCTCGGAGGCGATTTCGGAGATCGTCCGGTACGAGAACTCCGGGGAAATCAACTACCGCGTCGAAGACAAGAAGGGAGCGATGGATGCCGTAAAGGCCCATTTCACCGAAAAAGAAACTCCGACCGCTTTTATGGACTTCGACGGATACAGGGTCGAGTTCCCTTCATGGTGGTTCAACATCCGTCCTTCCAATACCGAACCCTACCTCCGCTTCATCTGCGAGGCGTCCTCCAAGGAACTCCTCCGCGAGAAGATCGCCGAGACGGACAAAATCCTCTTCGAGCAGTTCGGAGCAACACGTTAGCCAATGACCCGAAAGACGTTACTTACCCTGACCCTTCTGGTCTCCTCGCTGTCTTCATGGGCCGCTCCGGAGCCGATTATCGACTCCCTTCGCCATGTTTACGGCCGGGAGAGCGTACGGACCTCCCAGAATACGGGAACGCCCTACGCAGATACCCTCGATACCGGTAATCCCGACGTGAAACTCGTCCTGTATAACAACGGGACATGGAAATACGCCCGGGACCCGAAGGCCCTCGCCGACGAAAAGGTCTTTACCGAGTACTGGGATACCGAAACCACGAACCCTTACCGGAGCGAGAATGTCCAGCCCGGAGACCTCCATCTCTGGATTGTCGATACCCTCGATTCCTACTGCTGCCCCCGTTATGGAAGGATCTCTTCCAAATTCGGTTACCGCCACGGCCGGGCCCATCAGGGAATTGACCTTCCCTACCCTGTCGGGACGCCGGTCTTTGCCGCATTCGACGGCAAGGTACGCTACTCCCAGCATGTCGGAGGATACGGAAACCTCGTGATCATCCGTCATGCAAACGGGCTGGAGACCTATTACGGCCACCTTTCTCGCAGTCTGGTTGAGCCGGGACAATGGGTCCACGCCGGCGACACCATTGCCCTCGGAGGCAACACCGGCCGGTCTACAGGCCCCCATCTCCACTTTGAGACCCGCTATCGCGGCTATGCCTTCGACCCTTCGTGGCTGATAGATTTCGAGACCGGAACCCTCCGACACCGGATGCTCCACATCCGGAGCTGGTACTTCAACCCGTCCCAGAAATATGTCCAGGACGTGGACGACGAGGACGCCATCTGGGAAGGTGACGAAAAGGCCCGCATAGAAAAGGAAGAGAGGGAGAAACAGCTGGCGGCGGAACGGGAGCGTGCTGCCCAGGCCGCCATGCGCTGGCATACAATAAAGAAAGGAGACACGCTCTCCGGCCTCGCCGTGAAATACCACACTTCCGTCTCCACCCTCTGCCGTCTCAACGGCATCAAACCCACAACTACACTCCAGATAGGGAGGAAATTAAGAGTACGATGAAAAAAATCCTATCCCTCGCGGCCGCATTTGCAGCCGCCCTTACCCTGACGGCCCAGGATCTTCCCCGGGAAATCTATTCCGGCAGCTGGAATTCCGGCCACGTCCAGGGCGCCGTTGTCGACGCCGCCCGGGAGTATGTCTATTTTTCATTCACTGACATGATTGTGAAAACGGACATGAACGGAAAGGTCGTCGGGACAGTAACCGGCCTGCTCGGCCACCTCGGCTGCCTCGACTACAACGAAGAGGACGGGCTGATTTATGGCTCACTCGAATACAAGGACGACGTAATCGGACAGGGTATTCTTAAAAGGAATAAATCCGACCTCCAGTACGAGAATACCTTCTACATCGCCATCATTGACGGAAAGAAAATAGTCCGGGAGAACATGGACGCCCTGAAAGACGGGATTGTCACCTGCGTGAACCTCCCCTCCGTAGTCGCCGACTACGAGGGCCATGTAACGGTTGACGGGAAGGAGCTCCCCCACCGCCTCGGCTGCAGCGGCATCGACGGCGTCAGCTTCGGTCCCGAATTCGGGAAAAAGGGCGGGAAGAACTATCTGATGGTCTGCTACGGAATATATGGGGACAATGACAGGAGCGACAACGACTACCAGGTCATCCTCGAATACGACACCTCGAAGTGGATGAAGAAATATGCCAAGCCCCTCGAGGTCGGGAACCTCCACCGACAGGGCCCCGCAAAGCCCCGGAAATGCTTCTACGCATTTACCGGAAACACTACCTGGGGTATCCAGAACCTGGAATACGACCCCTCTACCGGCTACTGGTTCATGGCGGCTTATAAAGGCAAGAAGCCCCAATACCCGAACTATACCCTCTTCGCCGTGGACGGGGCTTCAAAGCCCGTCAAACAGAAGCTTGAGGGCGTTCCATATGTCCGGAAAGGGCTTGTCGTCCCGCTCGCCGACGCGGGGAAGGAGCACAAGGAAAGCGGAGTCCGCGGCTGGCGCTTCAAATACGGAGCCACCGGAATCATCTCAATGGGTAACGGACTCTTCTACTTCTCCGAAAACTCCAAGACTCCGGAAAAGCTGCAGCAGACGACCCTCCGCCTCTACCGCTTCACCGGAGCTTCGGACGCTCCCTTCGTCCCGGTGGAATAACTATTTCAGCGAGAAACGGTACAGGGTTGAATGGCGGGGCGCCTTTTTCTTGTGGAAGACCACATAGAGCCAGTCGCCCTTCCTTACGAGTCCTTCTGGCTCGAGGCCGAGATCCGTCACTTCCTTGGACAAAAGTATCTCCTTCTTTTTCAGGTCAGCCACATGGATATACTCCTTATGGGGCGGATACCCGTCCGGAAGGAAGGCATAGCGGCCGTCCACAAAGCTCCCCTGCCAGATATTGATTTCGTCCTCGAAACGTATCTCATCGATGACGTCGGCTTCACGGAGATGGACTTCACCGCTGCCGTCCGAATCGGCGAGGGAAGGCATACGGAACTTTTTCAGGAGTTTGAATGAACCGTTCTTCCCGCCATAGGTGTAAATAAACCCGTTTCCAAGGTCGGGAGCCCAGTCAAAAGAGCCAGGATAATCCCCGTTTTCATTGTCGAAATAAATCTTCTGGACTATCCTCGCGCTGTCCCTGCCAAGATCCGTGACAAAGCAGGCGTGGGTGCCGCGGCACTCAGAGATATACAGGAGGGGGAAAAGGGCGTCTTCGCTGCTCTTTTCCAGACCGAAGAAGGCGTTGTTGCAGTGGGACTCGTTGCCGGAAAGCTTATAGCTTGCCCAGAGGGACTTGCCGTCCATGTCGAAGATGCAGCACTGGCCCTTGTCATGGACGACTACGGCATAGTTCTCCCACATGGCAAAGCCCTGGGTCGAACCCTTCACCTCGACGCTGTCGGGGGTCCAATCTGCAAAATCAACGACTAATTCCTCTTTGAGCGAAGGATTGAAGCGGCACGAAGTAACCGGAAGCAGCGCCAAAGCGGCGGCGGCAGAAAGAATAAAACGGTTCATATCGGATTATGTCTAATAAGTCAAACAATTATTTTTGCGGAGTGTAAGGCCGAAGCCGCCGGAGCGGGCCATCCTGATTGTAAGCGAATCGGAAGCACTTACTGTGCTGCGGGTTATGACGTAGGACTGCGGGGCGGTTTCAAAGTCCGCATCCGGGGCGTCGGCATAAAGCGTCGCCTCATATGTCCTTCCCTCCTCCAGGAAGTCGAGCGGGAAGGTCACTACCCTCTCGTTCTCATCCGTCACCCCGCCTACAAACCAGACTCCCGGCTCTCTCTTCGACTCGCGGGCCGTAACGATATGGCTGCCGGGCTCGGCAAGAAGATACCGGCTCTGAAGCCAATCTACGTCAACATCCTTAATAAACTGGAACGCATCCATGAATCTCTCATAATGCTCCGGCAGGTCCGCAGCCATCTGCAGCGGGGAATACATCACTACGTAAAGTCCAAGCTGGTTTCCAATGGTATGGCGCATCCTGGAGTGATCTCCGGGATTGAGCTTCGACATATCCTGCTCGAAAATACCGGGAGTGTAGTCCATCGGACCGCCCTGGAGCCGTGTGAAAGGAAGAATTGTCGTATGGCCGGGGTTTATTCCCGCCCGGTACTCCGTTCCCATGGCGGACTCGTTGCCGATAAGATTCGGCCATGTCCGGCAAAGGCCTGTCGGACGAACCGCCTCATGGGCATTGACCATTATATGGTGCTTTGCGGCCTCTTTGATGGCAAAAAGATAATGGTTTATCAGCGGCTGGCTGTAGTGGTGCTCTCCATAAGGAATGATATTCCCGACATAGCCGCTCTTAACCGCGTCATAACCATATTTGTTCATAAGGTCATAGGCCTTCTCCATGTGACGCTCGTAGTTCTGGGTCGAAGAGGAAGTCTCATGGTGCATGATAAGCCGGATCCCCTTGAGATGGGCATAGCTGTTCAAGGACTCGATGTCGAAATCCGGATAAGGGGTCACAAAATCGAACACATAGTCCTTCTGCTTCCCGAACCAGTCCTCCCAGCCCTCATTCCATCCCTCGACCAGAAGGGCGTCGAATCCATGTGCCGCGGCAAAGTCTATATAGCGGCGGACATTGTCGGTATTCGCCCCGTGGCGACCATGGGGATTGAGTTTTCGGTAGTCTGTCTTCCCGAGCTGGACGGATGGGACGTCGTACGTGTAGGACCACTCTGACTTTCCCGTAATCATCTCCCACCAGACCCCCATATACTTCACCGGATGGATCCAGCTGACATCTTCTATGGCACATGGTTCATTGAGATTCAGAATGAGCCGGGACGAGAGTACCTTTCTGGCGTCATCCACGGCCATAACCGTCCTCCAGGGGGTCACGCATGGGGCCTGCATCCGACCTTTGACCCCTTCGGCATCCGGGGTCAGCCAAATCCGGAAAACCATTTTCTTATCATCCAGATCGAGGTTCGCGGTCGGGTAATTGACTACCGCCGCCTCATGGATGTTGACATAGAGCCCCGAGCCGGTCTTCATCTGGAGCGAAGTCTGGACCCCTGTATCGGAAAAACCCGACTGGGAGGCATTCCCAAGGCGCATTGCCCTCGAACGGCTCCGGATCTCGCTGAGGCGGCTTTCGGTATAATTGTATTCCTGGGTGTCATAGTCTCCGCTGATCCACCAGCAAAGGTGGTCCCCGGTCATTGCAAATTCCGTCAGCTCTTCCTTTATGTTAAAATAAGAAAGCTTGTTCTCCCCCGGAAATTCATATCGAAAGCCGAGCCCTTCGTCATAAAGACGGAAGACCACCCTCATTATTGCGCCATCATCCTTGTCGAAAGTCAGGGACATCTCGTTAAAGTGATTCCGGATCTCTCTCTCCTCCCCCCAGACCGGGTTCCAGGTCTCATCGGTTTCCTCCGGAGGAGCAACCGACAAAAGTTGGAATCCCTCCTTCAGGTTACTCCCGTCCATAAGGTCGAAACCAAGCTTTGAAGGGAGTACTACCGGCTCTCCGCCCCGGTCAAGGGCATAAAACGGCTCCCCCTTCGAGGTTAAGCCGACACGGACGGAAAGGGCGCCGTCGGGGCTTTTCATGGACAGGATATCCGAAAAAACGACGGAGCGGGACCCGCAGCCGGAAAAGATAATCAGAGCTGCGAGGGACATGATATTAAGGAAAAGACGGCGTGGATTCATCATCGGATGTCTTCAGAAACAGGTTTCAACAGGGCGGACCACTCATATACGGCCGAATAGGAGAAGAAGAAAAGGATAAACAGCGGAGCTGCAATCCACCATTTCATAGAAAGGAAGAGGACAAGGGCCCAGAAAAGCACCATCAGAGGAGTCAGGACAAGCTTGATGAAAAAGCGGATGCTGTTCCCGAAGGCCTTGTCCTTCAGTTTGTTGCAAATAATCTCTGAAACAATCCACATCGGAGCCGAAAGGATTGCGGCAAGAAGGGCCAGCGGGGAGGTAAGAACGGCAAGAAGCAGCTTTTTCCTGCTCTTTTCCGGTCTGAATACGAGTTCCTGAATCCTGGAACGGAGCTCTGTGTTGAACGCGGAAAGAAGAGCCGCATCGTCGAGAAGGGCGTGGTCTTCCAGAAAGGCGTTGACGTCAATCGGCGCCCCGTAACGGAGGGTACAGCGGTTCCGGAAGCGGAAAAAGCCGTCATAAGATAGCCCGGCAGGGACGACAATGGTCGGCCGCTTTTCAGCGGAAGCCCTGGCGATCCTCAAAAGTCCTTTCCGGAGCGGGTCAACAGCGTATCCTGGCGTATGGTGCCCCTCCGGAAACATACAGAATGGGACCCCGGCGGCGAGGGTATCATCGACTTCCCGGTATATCCCCGCAAAGCGTCTCTGGACAGCGAGTCCGTCGCGGAGACGGGCCATTGGGAGGATTTTCAGGAAACGGAGCACCCTTTCCAAAAGGGGCTTTACGAAAAGGTCCGCACGGGCCCCGAAAACAAAGGAGTCCGGATCGGACTGAAGGACGACGAGAGCGTCCATGAGGGTATTGCAATGGTTAGGGGTTATTATTACGGCCCCGCCCCTCGGAAAGCTTCCCTCAACGGCCAGAGAGCGGAAACTCTTCCGGGTACAGTAATCCACATAAGGCCTCAGAAAGGCGTACAGAGAGTCATGTGCCCAGATATCAGCCATTCTTCCTGCTGCGGTTGAAAATCGTAGCTACGATAAGGCCGGAAACAATGTGCCAGATTCCCCACCAGGCGGTAATTACCAGCATGCCCCCGTGCGGCGGGAAGCCGGCAAAGAGCGAGGTCCCGAGCATAAGGGCGAGACCAAGGCCTGAATTCTGGATACCGGTTTCAATAGTAAGGGTACGGCGGTCGCGGAAGGGCACCTTGAAGACCGTTCCGACCCCGAAACCTATGGAAAGGGCCAGGAGATTATGGATAAACACCACCAGGAAAATATACTTTACGCAGCGGAGGAAGGCATCCATGTTGCTGCTGAAAGACAGGATAACCATCGCAATGAAAAAGAGGATGGAAACCCACTGGAGGGGCTTTTTAAGGGCGTTCGCAACCTTCGGCAGGAAGTGGGAGGTCAGGATTCCGAGGGTAAGGGGAATACCGAGAAGGATAAAAATCGTCTTGAATACATCCCAGAGCGGAATCACCAGGGTCGGAACCTCGGCGGCGACATTTGCGGTATTCAGATAGATATTGCCCCAGAACCAGAAGTTGAAAGGGGTCATGAATATCGCGAGTGCAGTCGAAATCGCCGTAAGCGAGACTGAGAGCTCGATATTTGCCTTGCCGAGGGAGGACATGAAATTCGAAATATTCCCGCCCGGGCAGGCCGCGACCAGTATCATGCCGAGGCCCATCATCGGGGAAATGGATTTCCCGAGGATAATGGCGAGAAGACAGGTGAAGGCCGGCAGCAGAATAAGCTGGCAGCACATCCCGAGAAGCACTGATTTGGGTTTCCGGAAGACGTCCACAAAAATCTTCGGCTGGATGCCGAGGGCGACGCCGAACATCACGAAGGCGAGAACGATATTGATGGTGTTCATCCCACCCGCGTTTAGCTGGACCTGGATGCTGTCGATTGCAGCTGCTGTTTCCTGAGTCATAGGTTTTAGAATTACGGATATTACTTGCACTCGATACTGTAGCCCCACGAAGGCAGGGTCGTTCCGTCAGGAAGGACCACGGGGTCTTCTGAAATGTTGGCAACGACCGTGACGGAGTTATTCTCTACTTCACGGCGGAAGGCGAGAACACTCTCAGGATATCCCTCCAGGTATGTCAGAGGGCCTCCCTTCTCCCCCGCAGCAAGGGCCGGGTTATTATGCCTCAGGTCAACCAGTCCCTTGAAGAAGGTCGTGTAAGCATTTGACGACCAGTCGGTAACCGGATCTTTCTCAAAGAAGGCCAGCCGGCGGGAAAGGCCGATTTCCTGGCCGGTGTAAATCAGCGGCTGCCCCTTCGGAAGGGTGAAGCAGAGTAACGCCATAAGGTTCGCGGCGTCCCCCATGCGCTCGAACTCGGTCCCGGACCATGAATTCTCATCATGGTTAGAAGTAAACATCAGCCGGAAGGCCTCAGGACGGTGATTCTCAGCATCCCTTGCTATGTATTCCTTCAGGTCAGAGATACCTTTCTTCCCCTTTGCCATGTCGTTCATCAGATGGTGGAGTTCCCAGGCGTAGGTTGCATCGAAAATGGCGGAGAGCTCAGGTTTCTCCGCTTCAGCGAGGAAATAGGCATCGGAATACTGCTTCCTGAGGTCCGGGATAATGCGTTCCCATACTTTCACGGGCATCTCCCCTGCCGCGTCACAGCGGAAACCGTCCACCCCGCGGTCAAGCCAGAATTTCATACAGTCTTCCTGGGCATCCCACACGGCCTCATTCTCATAATTCAAGCTGCGGGTATCTGTCCAGTCGTACTCATAAATGGCGTTTCCAAGGGAATCACGCTCATAGAAGTCGGCCGGCTTTTCAGTCATCCAGACATGGTCCGGAGAGGTCTGGTTAGCAACCCAGTCGAGAATCACCTTGAAACCGGCAGCATGGGCGGCGGCGAGAAGATCGTCGAAATCCTGCTCCGTCCCGAATTCAGGATTAACCTTCTTATAGTCAGATATTGCGTAATAGGAACCGAGGGTTCCTTTCCGCTCCTCGACGCCGATTTGATACATGGGCATAAGCCAGAGGATGTCAACTCCGAGTTCAGCAAGCCGCGGGAGCTGGGCCTCAACACCCTTGAAGGTCCCTTCGGGGGAAAACTGACGGATATTGACTTCGTACATCACAGTGTTGTAGGACCACCCCGGATGGACTAAGGGAGCTTCGGCTTTTTTTGCGCAGCCGACAAAAACAAGGAGGGCGGCAAAGGCGAGGAAGATTGATCTTTTCATATGGATTATTGCAAAAATACTACTGAAGAGGACGCTCCGAGTTTCAACGAGGATCCGGAAACCGACACGGACCCAAGGGAAACCACCTGATTGTCAAGTTTGTCTCCGGAAAGGTCAAGGGTCACTTCGGACTGTCCTACATTATGGATTACCAGGGCCTTGGATCCGTCAGATGAAGTCATATACCAGGCGGCGACCGAAGAGTCGGAGGTATTGCTTTCATTGTAACGGCCGTGGGCCGACATCTTCCCCGAAGAAAGCGCCGGAGTGGTATTTCTGGCCCGTGTCCAATCGAAATATGTGCGGAGCAATGAACCGGAATCCGAAGTCTGATGGGCCACTGAAATTTCATCCGTCACCAGCGTCATGTCAAAATGCCCGTTCAGGTCTCCCGTTGCGGCATCAGTCGCCTTTTCCCAAACTATCGGAGTACGGACCTTCTCGTCGCAGTCACCGTCATCGCTGTCTTTCCCCCAATAGCCCAGCTCTTCTCCCTGGTAGATATACGGTTCTCCTTCGGCGGTCATGAGGAAGGCCGCGGCCTGCTTGAGTTTTGCAAGGTTCCGGTCAAGGATTGTAGCCGCACGGGTCTCGTCATGGTTGGTCAGTTTGGTTGCGGGCACAGGAGCATTCCGGACGGAACGGTATAACTCCCGGTATCCCATCAGGTCCTTGGCGAAATAACAGCCGGTACGCTGATTCAGGACCCATTTCAACCTATCCCAGAAATCAAATTCGAAGCAGGCGGGAAGGCCCTTGTAATAGGGCGCGACGGAAGATGCATCCATCCAGACCTCCCCGACCATGTAGATATCCGTAGAATGGGTTTTCCGGAATGTTTCATTGCAGCGGTCGTACCAGAGTTTCAGGAAAGCCGGATTCTCCTCTCCGCGTTCATTGGGATATATGTGCTTGACCGCATCCAGACGGAAACCGTCCACCCCGAGGGAAATCCACTTGTCAGCCGTCTCCGCAAGGGCGAGGAAGGGTCCGGACGATGCAGCATCGGAAACCGCGCCGAAATTCAGGTCCGGCATCCAGCTTCCAAATGCACCCTGGAATTTCATCTGGGAAGGGGAACCGAAGAGGATGTCCTGGGCATCGTCGGTGCTCAGGGTCAACGGCTGCCCGAAGGTAAGGACATTGGCCCCCCTGGGCGCTCCCCATTTCGTCCCTCCGTCCCAGGAAGTATCTGAGGTACGGACAAGTACGCCCCACGGAGAATCCACGTCAAGGGTTATTTCATAAACGTCCGTCCCGGTCCTGTACATGCGCACGGCCTTCCCGGGTTCTCCGATCCAGAGGAACATGCTTACGGACGTATCCGAATTCGGGGATTGCGCCTCAGCTTCGGAACGGCTCACGGTCAGGGTCTTTGGAGAACCGGAGAAATCGACCTTGAAGTGGAGACGGCCGGTATATCCGATCTCGCCTACCGTCACATCGTACCACTCGCCGGGGTAATACCCGCTCAGCATGGGAAAGACCCCGGTGGCGATATCCGTTACGGGGTCGGCGCTGATATGATACCAGCCGAACTTATCCGAGCTCCTCCCCTTTTTCGCTTCCGTGAACCAGATATTCCCTTTACCGGTATGGTTCAGGACATAATCCATGTATATTTTTATATCCTTTTCATGTGCAGCGTCAATAAGGGCCTTGAAGTCCTCTTCCGTGCCGTACTTGGGATTTACGGTGGAGTAGTCCTGGACGTCATATCCATGGTATGAATCCGCCGGATGGGCAGGAGAAAGCCAGATTGCGCTTACGCCAAGGGCATCCAGATAATCCAGACGGGACCGGATTCCGTTGAAATCCCCGATTCCGTCCCCATCACTGTCGGCGAAACTGTAAATCAGAAGCTGATAAGTGATGTTGCCCTGTTTTTCACCTGAAGAATAGGAAGGCGCCACCCACTTTTCATCGGGTGACACAGGATCCTTTCTGCAACTGATGGTTAGCAGGAGCGATGCCAGAATCACAGGCACGAGGATTATCTTTTTCATGGACGTACCGTTTTGAATTGGAACCTGCAAGTCCGTATCAGGGGCTTGCAGGTTAAAATGTGTCAGAAAAACCTACTTGACTACGCCAGTTCCGGCATTGAAGTCATAAGTAACGGTCTGTCCGGCTGCAATCGCGACGGCCTCAGGATCTCCACCGGCCTCACGATAAACGATCTTTCCATCCTTAGGGATGAACTCGGCATGCCACCAGTCGCCGTTGAGTTCGCAGGAAACGAAGGTGCGGATGTTACCGGCTGCAACTGCGGTCTTGGAAGCGAGCTTGCCGTTGATGGTAAACTTGGCGGCCTCGAGGGTCTTGTCCCAGCTGCCGTTTCCGAACGGAGCGTCCATACCGATGATGACTGCGGGCTCTACGATAACTGCGCTGTTTTCGTAGTCGACCTCGAGGGTGTAGAGACCGGTAGTCTCAACGAAGCAGTTGCCATCCTTTACGGTGAAGCCCTTGCCATTTCCGAGGTCGGTGAAGTCGGAACCCCACTTGGTGTTCACGGTGCTGAACTTGAAGCCCTTGCCGGCCTCGATATAGCGGATTGCCCAGAAGGCGCCGGGCTGGCTGTGGAACGGGTGCATAGCGACTGCCTGTGAAGGAGTATCCTCAAGACCCCATCCTTCAATACCTTCGCCTATCATATACATTTCCTCAGGAAGGTTGGATTCCTGGGTGCATACTGCGGTGTAGCTGAAGTTTTTGTCGAAAGAACCCTGTGCGAGCTTGAAGGTAAGAGTGATGTCATAGAGACCCGCCTTGTCAACCTTGAGGTTGGCACCGTTGAGGGTCATGCCCTCTGCGAGGGAAACCTCGGCCTTTACCTTTCCGGCGTCGTCGAGGGTCACCTTCCAGTAGTTGCCGGTCGCGAACTTGAACTCACCGTTCTTGGACATTTTCTGATCCTTGAAGGTGAAGGTCATGCCGTCATTGCTGAACGCGCTCTTTTCCGTAGCGGAAGAGAAGCCCCAGCCGTTCATTGCGCCACGGACACCGAAGTCGCTGGCATCGAGAAGCACGATCTGAGGTTCCTTAAGGTCACCTGCCTTGTTGATGTCAAGGACGATGTGGTAGAGACCGGTAGTGCTAACCCTCATTGCGGGAGCGGAAGATCCGGTAACGAGGGTTCCCTTCATTACGGAAGCGGGGTTATCGGCATAAGCTTCTTCCTCGGGAGTAGTGAACTCGGAAAGGGAGGCGCTGTAGCGCTCCTTTTTTCCACCGTCGTTGTAGAGAAGATAGAAGTCCTTGTTGGCTTCCAGGACGATGTATTTCTCATACATACCGTCGCGGAGGGCCTTGTCGACCTCATTGAAACCGGCTGCCATGACGCACTCGGACTTGATTTCGTCGGATCCGGTAGCGGGGCCTGCCACATAGAAACCGTCGACGGTCACAGCAGACCAGTCGATTTCGTTCTTGTCACCATTGCAGGATACTGCCAAAACTGAGAGGGCAGCCATCCCAAACATAAATAAACGTTTCATAAATGATTAATTAATAGTTAATTTATAATTTAGATTTTAGTGGTCAAAGGTTGGAAGGATAACCAGGATTCTGGGTCCACACGGGATTGCCGTTTTCGTCCCGGACAGACTTCTCGAGAATCTTGTAAGGAATAGGGAACCATTTGCGATAGTCGTCAGTTGCGGTCACAAACTCAACATAGGACGGCTGGTTGAACTTTCCGAAGCGGATAAGGTCGCGACGCCGCATGTTTTCCCACGCAAATTCACGTCCGCGCTCGTCCAGGATTCCGTCCAGCGTAAGGGCAGTAGGATAGGCGGCAGTATATGCCGCGGCCGGCGACGCATCATAGGCAAATGCACGGTTACGAAGGGTCTGGAAATCCGCGGAATTCCAACCGGAGGTTCCGGAGCCGCCCCTGAGGATGGCCTCTTCCTTCATCCAGAGGACATCGGCGTAGCGGAACAGCACGAAATCGTTCTCGGAATACTTGTATTTCCCGGCTTTGTCAATCTCATACTTGATGCAGCGGGCCCCGTCCAGGTCTGTGGCCTCGGTCAAGGAGGTCACGTCCTTGACAATGATTGCGGGGGAAGCCGCCTCGTCCTTGTCCTTACACAGCACGCCGGATGCGTCATAGATTGGTCCGAGGAACCAGCCCCACTGCTTGGTGTCATTGGTACCCTTGCCTTCATTGCCCGGACCGCGAACATCTGTTGCTGCATAGCGGTCAATGAAGCCCGGACGGGCGCAAAAACCATTCCAAGGAGTCTCAAGAAGGTTATATGTCTTCTGGTGATTGTAATTCAGGGTAAGCAGGGATATGCGGAGTTTGTTGAGCATCATGCCGTCGTCTCCGGAGCGCTCGTCGATATTCGCCTCCCCGTTCTCCACTATCACGAATATGTTTTCCCGGCTGGAGGAGTTGTCAATCTTGAAATTGGTGAAGTAGTCCGGTTCAATGGTATAAGAGCCGGCGTTTATTATGGCATCACAGCACCGCACTGCATTGGTGTAGAAATCCGCAGCGGTGTTGACAGGCGTGGAATAGGCATTGTCCAGCTTAACATTTGCGGGGGTGCATCCGAAAGACTCCGCGTTCAGGTAAAGACGGGCCAGAAGCGCATAGGCGAGACCCTGGGTAGCCCGGCCGTAATTGAGCGCCCTGGAGGCATCGTCAGTAACGGCAGGCAGGTTGGGAGCGTTCTTCTCCAAGCAGTTGACAAGCTTGGACCAGACATCCTCCGGCTCCATCAGCGGATCACTCGCCTTGTCGACGAACTCCTCGAGATAAGGAATACGTCCGAAGCAGTCGAAGAGCATATAGTAGTAGTACGAACGCATGACTTCGAGCTCACCGGAATACTGAGCATAAACCTGATCCGACATTGAAGACCTGTAGTCGTCGAGCGTCTTAAGCAGCTTGTTGCAGAGAACTGCTCCGGCGATGGTAGTGTTCCAAATGTTCCGGAACGCTCCGCCCATCTCATTCCAGTTGTGCGTATTGAGGTTACGCCAGTAACCGCCGTCCGCCCAGTCCTTGTCGGGCATACGCGTAGGGCAAAGGCCCTCGTCCGCGGTCAGGGTGACGACGCCCCAGTATCCCCAGTGGTCATGCAGCCATTTGACTTCGGCGTAGCACTGGCCCACCAGCAGGGGGACGTTCGCCTCATTGGTCATCAGGTCCGCAGTGGTGGGGTTGCCATAGTTAACCTCCTCCAGCATCTGGTCGCAGGAAGCTGTGCACAGGGTGAGGACAAAGATAACTGATATATAAAGTATCTTTTTCATATCTTTCCTTTTCAATTAATTGAAACTCAGGTTAATGCCGATCAGGAAGGTAGCGACAGGCGGGTAGAAGGAGCAGTAGTCGATACCGCCGTTCCATACCGAGGTGGTGTTTACCTCGGGATCCTGGCCGCTGTAAGAAGTGAGGGTGAGGAGATTCTGCCCAGTGGCGTAAACCCTCATGGACTGGATGTATTTATTCTCCTTCAAAGGGACGGTATAACCTACGGTAAGGTTGTCCAGCTTCAGGTATGTCCCGCTTTCAAGATAATAATCCGAGAACTGGGCTTTCTGGGTCAGAACCGTGGAGGCGCCGTTGACGTCCTTCATGAAGACATTCTTGTTGTTGGCGCTCATAGGACCATAGGCCCACCGGGTCACGTTCAGGATCTTGTTTCCTACAACACCGCGAAGGAACATGGTGAAATCCCAGTTACCCATATGTACGGTATTGTTCCATCCGTAGGTAAACAGCGGCTGGGCGCTGCCTATCGGCTGACGGTCGCTTTCGACCGCCGTACTCTCGTCGCAGTAGCGCACTGTCCCGTCTCCCTGGTCCGGCTTATAGTAAGTCCACAGACCCGAAGAGGGGTTCACTCCGAAGAACTTGTAACCGTAGAAGGTTCCTACCGCCTGGCCTTCCACCAGAATCTGGGTGTCGGTATTCATGATACCGTTCTCGCCGACTCCACCGGAAGTGGTCTCGGTGTAGTTGAATCCCTTGGAAGGATCGGACAGGGAGGTGATCCGGTTGCGGTTGAATGAGAGAGTCGGGGTGGTAACCCAGGTAATCCGGTCGTTCCGTACAGGAACCACGGACACATTGAGTTCTACGCCGAAACTATCCATCTTTCCGGCATTGGCCAGCAGAGTGCTGTACTGATAGGGAGGAGTAGGAACTTCATAGTCCCAGAGAAGGTCCTTGGTGTGGCGGTAGTAAACATCCAGACTACCGTACACGGTATCCTTGAACAGGGAATAATCGGCACCGATGTTATACTCGTACTTCTTTTCCCAGCGAAGGTCCGGATTTACATTCTGGCTTACCGTGTAAGTATAGACATAAGCCCCGTTGTACCAGAATGTTCCTCCATTCGAGAGGAGCTCCACGGAACGGAGATCGCTCCCGAGGTCGTTTCCGGTCACACCGAAGCCCGCACGGACTTTCAGGTCGTCAACCCACTGGACCTGCTCCATGAACGGCTCTCCGCTGACCCTCCAGCCGGCGCTCAGGGCCGGGAACCAGCCCCATTTGTTGCTCGCCCCGAAGCGGGATGAACCCTCGTGGCGAAGCGAAGCCGAAAGGAGGTATTTTTCCTTGTAATTGTAGTTGACACGGAGGAACTGTGCGATCAGGGTGTGGGAATTACGGTCAGAACCCATCTCCATATATTTCTTTGTCGCGTCTCCGTCTCCCATCTTGAAGTATTTCATGACATCCGGGGCAGCGAATCCCTTGTTTGCCATGGATGAAGAGTCGTAGAAGAAATTCTGGTAGGAAACACCGGCGACAAGGGCGACATTGTGCCCGTCGAAATTGCGTACATAGTCGGACGTGAGTTCAAACAGCCGGTTCATGCTGCTGTCGTTGGACCGTCCGGCCTTCTCCGATCCGGAGGCGTCGGTATTGATGACGCCGTTATACCAGAATCCGGCGTTGTCACCTTCCTCGACGGCTGCGAAGCCGCTGACTTTCAGTCCCTGGACGGGTTTGATATTCACCGTTGCCTTTACACTGCCGCGGAAGAAGTTGCCGGTACCGTAGGATTCCTTCTGGTTCATGTTCTCGACAGGGTTCACGAAACCCGTTTCCTCGCTGCGCCAGAAATATCCGTTCTGGGTACTCTGATCATAGACCGGGTAGGTCGGATTAAGCAGGGCCGCATTTTTGAAATCTCCGCAGAAGTAATCGTTGCGGTAATGCATGTAGGAGAGGTCATACTGGAGGTCGAGCCACCCGTCCAGGGCCTTCTGCCCGGCGGCAAGCTTTGCCATAACCTCGTTGCGGTTGTTGGTGCGGGCAATTCCTTCGGCGTTCTTATAGCTTACGGAAGCCCTGTAATTGAATTTGCTCGAAGAACCGACGATTGCCACATTGTGGTTATGGGCGAGGGCGGCGGGACGGCAAACCTCAGCCATCCAGTCCGTATTGTAGGACTCCCCTCCCGGACCGGTATAGATGTTGGCCGCGGCAAGGCCGCCGGAAAGCTCCGCCAGAGAGCGGAATTCCTCTGCGGTCGCCATTCCGGTACCATGGTTGCGGACAGAAACGGAAGCGTATCCGGAATACTCTACACGGGTGGTAGCCACCTCGGAAAAAGCATCACCACGCTTCGTCGTAATGATGATAACGCCGTTGGTACCCCTCGTTCCGTAGATAGCGGCCGCAGAACCGTCCTTCAGCACATCCATGGAAGCGATTTCATCGGCAGCTATGTTGTCGATATTGCTGACCGGAACCCCGTCCACAATGAACAGAGGGCTGGTTCCGGTACCCTTGTCGAGGGTGGAGAAACCGCGGATCTGGATGTTGTAACCGGTACTGGTAGGGTCGGATGTGGTCTTTATGATGTTCAGACCCGCCACCTTACCCTGGAGAAGTCCCATGGGATTGGTCTTTACACCGGCATTGAAGTCCTCGCTCTTGATAGAGGCGACAGAGCCGGTGACCTCTTTCTTCTTCTGTGAACCGTAACCGATTACGACAACCTCGTCAAGGAAGGTATTGTCCTCGGACAGGTCAATGGTCGGAGGGACCTCGGAGGCCTTGAAAGAAAGGGTGGAATAACCGATGCAACTTACCTCAACTATGGCATCCGGACCGGACACCGTAAGGACGAAGTCTCCATCCAGCCCGGTAGGGACACCGTTGGACGTTCCTTTCTCCAACACGGTGGCTCCAATTACCGGACCCATGGAATCGGTCACGACTCCTTTCACCTGATATCCCTGAGCGAAGGCAGGAACAGCCGCCGACGCGCAAAGGATTAGAATTGCTGCAAGAGTAATAATTCTCTTCATAAGTTATTTGACTATTGTTTTTTAGTATCGATAAAGCGTACGCAGAGCGCCCCGGCGACAAGGAAAATACCGGCCACGAGGAGCATCATCGCCTGGCTTCCGCCGACGAGAGACATGACAAGGCCTCCGGTCGCCGCCGCAATGATTTGCGGAAGGCAGATCGTGCAGTTGAAAAGCCCGAGATAGCTTCCCATGTACGGGTTCCCCTCGAGGGCGTTCGTCACGAGCGTGAACGGGAGTGCCAGCATGGCGGCCCAGGCAAATCCGATAAGGAAGTAGCTCACAAAGAGGAGATACTGGTTATGGACCAGTATTATCGATGCAAAGCCGAGGGCGCCGGCAAGGAGAGAGACGACGTACGAAAGAGAAATGCTGCGGAATTTCGGGATTACAAGGGCCCAGAGGATGGAACCGACGGCCTGGACGGCGAAAACGACACCGACCCAGTTTCCAGCCGCCTGATAAGCGGACGAAGCCGTCATACCGGGAGCGTTCGGGTCGATTCCCCAGCAGTTCGCGGCGATGGCCCCGTTCGAGTAGGTCCACATATAAAGGAAGGCGGCCCAGCAGAAGAACTGCACCAGACCGACGGTCCAGAAGGTCCTCGGGGCCTTTACCAGAAGTTTCAGGAGCCCTTCCTTCGGGGCTTCTTCCTGCTTTTCGAGATTGATTCCATGGAACTCGGCATACTCCTTCGGAGGCATTTCCTTTACCCTGAAGAAAGTGTACAGGACACACAGGATCAGGATGGCGGCTCCGACGTAGAAGGACACCCTGACAGAATCCGGAATGACACCCTCAGGGGCCTCGTTGGCGATTCCGATCCACGTAAACGCTATCGGAAGGAGATACCCGACAAGACTGCCTGCATTGCAGAGGAAACTCTGGATGGAATAGGCACGGGTCTTCTGCTCCTCGTTAACCATGTCTCCGACCATCATCTTGAAGGGCTGCATGGCGACGTTGATGGAAGTGTCAAGGAAGATCAGGGAGAAGAGTCCGAACCACATCGCGGCGTTCAGACCGAGGAAGAACCGCGTCGAAAAATGAAGACTCCCGGCATTCGGGAGGAGAACCATGACCAGCACGGCTACAATCGCTCCGACGAGAAGGTAAGGTTTCCTTCTTCCCAGACGGCACCATGTCCTGTCCGACCATTTTCCTATCAGCGGCTGAACCAGCATCCCCATCAGCGGAGGAAGAATCCAGAAAAACGACAGTTGGTGTGGATCTGCGCCCAGAGTAGCAAAAATACGGGAAATATTGGCGCTCTGGAGCGAATATGCAATCTGGACTCCAAAAAATCCAAAACTCAGATTCACCAGCTGGGTGAGGGATAGCTTTCTTTTATTATTCATTCTCTTGGTTATCAGTCCCGGGCGTACCCGGATTCAGCTCGCAAATTTACGAGAATGACTTTATTAATAAAATACACGCGGGACGAATTGTCGGATTTTGACGAAGAATTGTTCATTTTTCGGGATGAATCGCTGCATATTTTTGCAATTCATGCCAAATTTTCTTAACTTTCGCTCTATGACACTGAAACGGGAACCACTGCTGATTCACGGGTTTGCGGCTCTCCACGCCGCCGTCACCGTCCTCTGCGCCGTCGCCGGCATAAGGGACGCCCTGGTGTTGACGCTGCTTACCCTGACCATGTCGGTTCTCCTGTGCATCGGCAGGGCGGTTGCGCTCGACATGACCGCAATTGTCCTCATTCTGGTAAATGTCGGAGGATTCATTCTTGGGACCCTTGGGGCGGACTTTTTTGGTATCTTCCTCTCTTCCCCCCTGGCGGTCCACGCACTTTCCACCTTCTTTACAACCGAAGTTCTTGGGTGGAGCATCGTTCTGTTTTCGAAAAACGTGAAGCTCGAGGACAAGCGGATGGGGGCCCGTCCCATTCTCGTAGTCTCGCTGGCGGTCACAATCTATCTGGTCCGTATTCTGATAGACATCGTAGTAGAAACCCGCCTGTTCATGGAAGTCGGAGTTGTTGAATCCCTGCAGGCCTTCTTCTCCAATTCCGTGGTGCTTCTGCTCATGATTGCGGCCACCGTCTTCTCCCTCAACAAGATTGGCAACACCTCAAATATCGCCGTCCCGGTTACCGTAACCATACTTGTAATTTCGGCCCTTGCAGCCCTACTTGAGAGCTACGGAATACCCTTCCACTTTTCCCCCTCGCCGGGATGGAACCTCTACCTCCGGATGCTGGTAGTCGCCTTCCTGGCCGAGGTGACCCTCTTTGCCCTCATTTACGTCATCTCCGCCGCCGTTCGTATGAGAAACGAGGTGGAAAAGGAAAAGGAGAGGACCCACCAGGCGGAATTCCGCTACATGACCCTGAAACACCAGGTCAACCCCCACTTTCTCTTCAACTCGCTGAACATCCTCGACTCCCTGATCCTGGACGGGGAGACCAGTGAGGCCAGGGATTTTATCCGGCGGCTCAGCGGTATCTACCGGTATATGCTACGCCATGAAAACGCGGCCCTGGTCCGTGTGGAAGAGGAACTCGAATTTGCGGAAATGTACTTCCGGCTACTCCAGGTCCGATTCCCGGAAGGGCTTGAGATCCATGTGGATATCCCCGAAGAGGTCCGGAGCCGCTTTGTTATTCCCTGCACCCTGCAGCTGCTGATTGAGAACGCCACGAAACACAACGCCATAGATAAAAGCAACCCGCTGATAATAAGTATATTATCCACCCAAAGAGAGACTCTCGCCGTAGAAAATGCCCTCATTCCGAAAATTACGCCGGTCTCCTCGACCGGGCTGGGCATGAAGTATATCCGGCAGCAGTATCTGGATGCGGCCGGGCAGGACATACGCGTTGAGAAGACCGCCGAGAAATTCCGGGTGGAAATACCGCTTCTTTAAAACTTTTTCCCATGAACATCAAAGCACTTATCATAGAAGATGAACCCCGCGCGAGGAAGAACATGGTCACGCTTCTGGAGCGCACCTTCCCGGAGGTGGAGGTCATTGGCGAAACCGGATCGGTCCGGGACTCCATCGCCTGGCTCTCCTGTAATGAACCGGATGTGGTTTTCATGGACGTGGAACTGTCGGACGGCAACTGCTTCGATATTTTCCGCAAGGTGGACGTAAAGGCCCAGGTAGTCATGACGACCGCATACGACACATATGCCGTACGCGCTTTCGAAGTCAATTCTGTGGACTATCTGTTGAAACCGGTTTCAGAAAGCGACCTCAGACGCGCCATGGACAGGGTGAAAAAAAACATGTACACCGCAAAACCGGCCATGGATTTCCAGAAAGTGATGGACGCCTTTGGCAAGACCGCCCGTAAAGACCGCCTCATCATCCGCCTCAACGACCGCATCGTCCCGGTAAACGTAAGCGATATAGCATACTTCTACTCGGAAGCGAAAAACACGTATCTCATTACCGGAAACGGAATCTCATATGTAATTGACGAGTCTCTGGACGCCATTGAGGGTTCACTTGACCCCGAACAGTTCTTCCGCATTTCGCGCGGTTGCATCATCGCCGGGAAAAGCATTGACAGCATTTCCAAACTGCTCGGCGGCCGTCTCCGCATATATCTCCGGGAAGGAATAGAAGCCCGGGGAGATATTACTGTCTCCAGGGGCCGCGCCCTCGATTTTCTGTCCTGGCTGGAAAAGTAATTAGAGTTCCCGGCGAAGGCGTGCCTTCGGAATGTCGAGCTGGGAACGGTATTTTGCGATTGTACGGCGGGCAACTTTGTAGCCACGGTTGGAAAGCTCTTCGACAAGGTCGTCGTCCGTCAGAGGATTGCGCTTGTCCTCCTTGCTGACACAGTCCTGGAGAACCTTCTTGATCTCCCTCGTGGACACCTCTTCACCGTCCTGGTTTTCAAGTCCTTCCGAGAAGAAATACTTCAGCGGGAAGACGCCGAAATGGGTTTCTATCCACTTGCTGTTGACAACCCGCGAAATAGTCGAAATATCGAAGCCGGTCCGCTCGGCTATGTCCTTAAGGACCATGGGGCGGAGGTTGGTTTCGTCACCATCTATAAAGAAATCGTGCTGGTAGGCGATGATTGCCTTCATGGTGCGTTCCAGGGTATTCTGACGCTGGCGAAGAGCTTCGATGAACCACTTGGCTGAGTCGATTTTCTGTTTTACGAAGGTGGCCGCCTCTTTTTCGGAGCGCTGCTTGGAGTAGCGGCTCTGTTCCAGAATTTCGGAGTACCTCCGGTTTATCCTCAGTTCCGGGACCTGGAAACGGGGCATGGAAAGGACAAGTTCACCATTGTCATAGTCCAGACGAAAGTCCGGGACCACCTGCTGGGCCTGGTCGGTATAGCTGTCGTCTATCTGGCCGCCTGGAGCGGGATTCAGTTTCTTTATCTCGGCAAGCACCTCCTGCATCTCCTCCTTGGAGAGGTGGAGGCGGGCCATGACCCTCTGGAAATGGCGGCCGGAAAAATCGTCGAAACACTCATCCAGAACGCGGATGGCATTACGTACAGAAGGGGTCTGCCGCTTGTCTTCGAGCTGGATTATGAGACACTCCCTAAGGTCCCGGGCTCCGACGCCGGAGGGTTCGAACTGCTGAATGATTTTCAGAAGTCGCTCAATCTCAGGGACATCCGTCTCTATTCCAGAGCGGAAGGCCATGTCGTCCACAAGGGATTCCAGGTCCCTGCGGAGATATCCCCCGTCGTCCAGACTTCCGATTATAAAGGTCGCAACAGAGCGCTCATGATCTGTAAGCTGCTGGAAACCAAGTTGTTCCATCAGCGACTGGGTAAAACTCTGACGTACCGAGAAGGTATTGTACTCCGGCCGCTCGTCCTTCCCCCAGTTGTTCACCTTAAGGTTATAGGATGGAATATCATCGTCGGAATAGTCATAGGAGTCATCGGAGGAATTCTGCTCCCGCTCCTCGACTTCGGAGATGGAAACGTCCTTGGGGCCCTCGGAATCGCCACCCTGAGGGGCCTCGTCTTCGAATACCGGATTGTTGTTCAACTCTTCCCGGACATGCTGCTCGAGCACCTGCACCGGCATCTCGATCAGCTTGATGGTCTGGATCTGGAGCGGCGAGAGCTTCTGCTGAAGCACCTGTCTGGTTTCGAGTCCCTGTTTCATTGCAAAATCAAATCCGCGTCAACAAGGGGGTAATTGATGTTTTCCTTTATAATGAAAGCTGCCGGATACTGGCTTTTCAGGCGCTTGAAAAGGGCAAGGGCCTCGTCCTTTGTCCTGAAATCACCGACTGCAACCTTAAAGTTCGGGCTGTCGAAAGTCCGGTAAACTTTCAGTCCGGGATAGCGGCCGGCAATCTGGCGGGCAATCGACTCTGAAACGCCCCTGGAAGTCCTGTCGCTGTCGTAATAAACCCGGATCCTATACCCCTGCATCGGCTTTGAGGCGTTCCTCGAGACATACTGCCGGAATGCGACGCCGACGGAAGCGGACTGGTAAACAGTAGAATTACCATCCGCAGACTGGATGACATTTATGATGTCCCGTCCCTGGAGAGTCGAATCGACCGCGGCAGGAACGTACAGGGAATCCGATATTTCCTGTGAATAAGAGAGTACGCCGGCAAAGAGGGCCAGGATAAACGGTATGATGCGTTTCATTGAGGTTGAAATAGTCCTTTAATGTTCATGTCCTTGAATTCCAAGTCCTTGCCAAGACCGTTCCTGAGCTTGACACGGAGGATGATATCGGCCGCAAGATCGTCATAAGACCGTTTCATTGCAATAGCGAATATCTCCAGGACGGAAACCCCTTCCGCAAGGACAGCCGTACACGGGAGTTCATAGGTCGCCTCGGTGCGTGGCTCCAGCTCTATCTCTCC
Source organism: Bacteroidales bacterium (assembly GCA_017445755.1). Taxonomy (GTDB): domain Bacteria; phylum Bacteroidota; class Bacteroidia; order Bacteroidales; family UBA932; genus Cryptobacteroides. The sequence continues at coordinate 44,182 of JAFSSE010000024.1, forward strand.
CGCCGTAAAGTACCCGAGCACCTTCTCCCCTCTCCGCACCTGTCCTTCCACATCGGAAACGGTAAAGGCGACAGAGGGATTATCAATGCCGAGAAGAAGCACGGCGTCAACGGAACGGGAGCTCGTCGGGGCGACATACTTCACTCCGCAGGAAGTCACCTTTATATCCTTCGCCTTCCGCAGGTCACTGCATCCTGACAAGGTCAGGGCGAGAACCGCCATGACGAGAATGAGGTATATTCGCTTCTTTGATGCCATATTGGTACAAAGGTAAGAAAAAAAGTGCAATTGCTGCTGCAATTTCTTATCTTTGCATACGATATGGCGAAGAAACTCTACATTGAAACCTACGGCTGTCAGATGAACGTCAGCGACACCGAGGTTATTTTTTCCATCCTCGGGAAGGAAGGTTATCAGCGTACGGAATCCATCGGGGAAGCCGATGTAATCCTGGCCAACACCTGCTCGGTGAGGGACAATGCCGAACAGCGGATTTACGGGCGCATCGGTGAGTTCCGCAGGGAAAAAAGCCGCCCGGGAGTAATTGTAGGCATTGTCGGCTGCATGGCCGAACGTCTCAAGGACAAGCTTCTGGACAGTCATGAGGTGGATCTCGTCGTCGGTCCGGATGCCTACCGGCGCCTTCCGGAGCTGATCGAGGCGGTAAGCCCCGAAACGCCCCAGATCGACGTCCGCCTTTCCCGGGATGAAACATACGCCGATATCATCCCCGTAAGGACTGACCGGAGCGGCGTTTCCGCCTTCATATCGATCATGCGCGGATGCAATAATGTCTGCTCGTACTGCGTGGTTCCATATACCCGCGGCGCAGAGAGGTCGAGGAATCCGAGGACGATTGTCAGGGAGGCCTGCGATGTATTCTCGAAAGGATACCGCGAGGTCACCCTCCTCGGCCAGAATGTTGACTCATACTTCTGGAAGGACGAAAACGGGACCGTTGATTTTGCAGACCTCCTCGAGAGGGTTGCCGCAATAAGCGGCGACCTCCGGGTCCGCTTCGCGACCTCCCACCCGAAGGACATCAGCGACAAGCTTATCGAGACGATGGCCGCCCATGACAATATCTGCCGCCATATCCACCTTCCCGTCCAGTCGGGAAGCACCCGCTTGCTGGAGAAAATGCGCCGGAAATACACCCGGGAATGGTATCTGGAAAGGGTTTCGAAGATTCGCGAGGTGATGCCGGACTGCGGGCTGACGACAGACGTTATAGCCGGTTTCTGCTCGGAAACGGAGGAGGACCACAGGGAGACCCTCTCCCTGATGGAGGAGGTCGGTTTCGACTGGGCATTCATGTTCCAGTATTCCGAGCGGCCCGGGACCCTTGCGGCGAGGAACTATCCGGACGATGTCCCCCCGCAGGAAAAGACCCGCCGCCTGAACGAAATAATCGAGCTCCAGAACCGCATCAGCCGTGAACGATACGGGGCGGACGTCGGGAAACGCTTCCGCGTCCTCGTGGAAGGTCCGTCAAAAAAAGACCCCGCAATGCTCTGCGGACGGGCTTCCAATAACAAGATGTGCGTTTTCCCCGCCGGAAACTACCACAAGGGAGACTACGCCGAAGTTCTCGTGAAGGATTTCACCAGCGCAACCCTTATCTGCGATATTGTATAAGAACCACATAATACCATGAAAGAGAAATTCATCCTCGCCCTCGACCAGGGCACCTCAAGTTCCAGGGCAATTGTCTTCGACCACGAAGGCAAGGTCCGCTCCGTAGCCCAGAAGGAGTTCACCCAGCACTTCCCGAAACCGGGCTGGGTGGAGCATGACCCGAAGGAAATATGGTCCTCCGAGGCCGCTGTAATCGCAGAGGCGATCAGCGCCATCGGAATCAACGGACTCGACATTGCCGGCATCGGTATCACCAACCAGCGGGAAACGACCATCGTTTGGGATGCCGAGACGGGCGAACCGGTCTCCAACGCAATAGTCTGGCAGGACCGCCGCACATCGGAATACTGCGACTCTCTTAAGCAACAGGGTCTGACCGAGCGTATCCGGGAGAAAACCGGACTCATTATTGATGCTTACTTCAGCGGAACCAAGATCCGCTGGATACTGGAAAACGTCCCTGGAGCCCGCGAAAAGGCCGAAAAGGGGAAGCTCAGTTTCGGAACCGTCGACACCTGGCTGATTTGGAACCTTACCCGCGGGGAGGTCCATGTCACCGACGTCAGCAACGCTTCCAGGACCATGCTCTTCAACATCAACACTCTCGAGTGGGACAAGGAACTCCTGGATCTTCTCGGAATTCCCGCCTCGATGATGCCTGAGGTCCGTTCCTCCTCCGAGGTCTATGGCCACACCAAAACCACAATCTTCGCCCACGAGGTTCCCATCGCCGGAATCGCAGGAGACCAGCAGGCCGCCCTCTTCGGCCAGATGTGCACCGCTCCCGGATCGGTGAAGAATACCTACGGAACCGGCTGCTTCCTCCTTATGAACACCGGGGAGAAGCCGATCCTCTCCAGAAACAACCTGCTGACTACGGTTGCATGGAAAATCGGAGATACCGTAAACTACGCCCTTGAGGGCTCGATTTTCGTCGGCGGCTCCGTGGTACAGTGGCTCCGTGACGGACTTGGAATCATCCGTTCCTCTTCCGAAATAGAAGCTCTCGCAGAGTCCGTTCCGGACAATGGCGGAGTATATTTCGTCCCCGCTCTGACCGGAATGGGCGCCCCTTATTGGGATGCCTATGCCCACGGCACCATCTGCGGCATTACCCGCGGAACGAAGGCCGCCCACATTGCCAGGGCTGCCCTTGAAGGCATCGCCTTCCAGACCATGGACATAGTCCGTGCGATGGAGAAGGACGCCGGAGTCCGCCTTGCTGAACTGAAGGTCGACGGAGGCGCCTCGAGAAACAACCTGATGATGCAGTTCCAGTCCGATGTCCTCGGCGCTTCAGTCGTACGTCCGGAGGTTACGGAGACTACGGCGATGGGTGCCTGCTACCTCGCAGGACTCGCCGTCGGCTACTGGGACTCCCTCGACGAAATCCGCCGCCAGTGGAAGGCAGAGCGCGTCTTCAACCCTTCCGACGCCGATCCCGAGCCGCTTAAGGCCGGCTGGGCAGACGCCATTTCCAGAACATTAAGTAAAAGATAACCAATATGATGACACAGTACATTTTCGAATTCATCGGCACTCTCGTGCTGGTGCTTCTCGGTGACGGCGTCTGCGCCAACGTCACCCTAAATAAATCCAAGGCCCAGGGCGCAGGTTGGGTCGTAATCGCCCTGGCGTGGGGCTTCGCCGTAATGTGCGGCGTCCTTATCGCCGGACCGGTTTCGGGAGCCCACCTCAATCCGGCTGTGACCCTCGGCCTCGCCATCGCGGGAAAATTCGCCTGGGACGGCGTTCTCGGTTACATTGCGGCCCAGATGCTCGGCGGCTTTGCCGGCGCAGTTCTCGTCTATGTGTTCTTCAAGGATCACTATGACGCCACTTCCGACAACCCGGACGCCATGCTCGGCACTTTCTGCACCATGCCTGCAATCTCCTCCCCCTGGCGAAACTTCCTCTCCGAGCTCATCGCGACCTGCCTTCTGGTCTTCCTTATCCTCTGCCTCGGGCAGCACGGCGGCACTGAACTGGTCGGCAGCGGAGTCGGGGCCTTCCCCGTCACCTGCGTCATCATGGCCCTCGGCATGTCCCTCGGCGGTACTACCGGCTATGCCATGAATCCCGCCCGTGACCTCAGCCCGCGCTGCGCCCACGCCGTCCTCCCCATCAAGGGAAAGCGGGACAGCGGCTGGTCCTACAGCTGGGTCCCGGTAGCAGGCCCGATGGTAGGAGGTATCCTCGCTGCAGGCCTTTTCATTCTGGTTTTCTAATACATCGACAAACGGCGGAAGCCATTTACCATGACTTATCTATTTGAAATCCGATACGAAACCCATTGGGGGGAAGAACTTAAGATGAAGGTCGGGAAGAAGCTTCTCGACATGGAATACGCCGGGGAAGGACTTTGGAAGAAAACGCTGAAAGCGAGCGAAATCAAGTCTCCTTATTCCTATGTCCTCTGCGCCGGGGATGGAATTATCAGGACCGAGTGGCGGAGCCATGTCCTGCCGCCAGTCAGCGGAAGGACGGTACAGATCCGCGACCGCTGGCAGGAGCGTCCCGTAAACTCCCCGTTCTGGTCTTCCGCCTTTACCGATGTCATTTTCCGCCGGGAAGGAGGGAAATCCTTCCGGAATCCCGGCGAAGCCCTGGTCGAAAAGGGCAACCTCATCCTCGAAGTGGCTTTCCCGGAAGTCCGCCCGGGGGAAGCCGTCGGAGTTGTCGGCAGCTGGGACGAGTGGGATACCGTCCGCGTGATGGACGACAACCGCTTCCCCTACTGGAGGGTGGAAGTCCCCGTTTCCGGCCCGGTGGAGTACAAGTATGTGCTCGTCGACCCGGAAAAGGAAGAGATTAAAGAGTGGGAAAAGGGGCCGAACCGGACCCTTGAGGTGGACGGAAAAACCATCCAGGTTATCCGGACCGATGTTCCCTCCTTCGGAACCCTGCCGTGGAGGGGCGCCGGTACGGCGGTTCCGGTTTTCTCACTGAGGACCGAAGACAGCTTCGGAGTCGGAGAGTTCCATGACCTGAAGAAAATGGTCGACTGGGCCGTTGCAACGGGCCAGAATGTCATTCAGATACTCCCTGTCAACGACACTTCCATGACCGGGACATGGCAGGATTCATATCCATACAATGCCGTCAGTTCCTTCGCCCTCCACCCCCAGTTCATCCACCTGCCCGATGCCGGCGTACGCAGGGACAAGGCGTACAAGGCCCTCCAGGCCGAGCTCAACGCCCTCCCGCAAATTGACTACGAAAGGGTCAACAGCGAGAAAAAACGCCTCCTGAAAAAGGTCTTTGCGGCGAAATGGCCCGAAATAGAGGCCTCTCCGGAGTATAGCGGCTTCCTGAAAGAGAACAAAGAATGGCTAATTCCCTTCGCCGTTTTCTCTGCCCTGAAGGATGAAAAGGGTACTCCGGATTTCACAAAGTGGGGCAGGGAGGCAAAATACAGTCCCCGCCTTGCCGCCTCATATCACAAGGCACATAAGGAAGAGGTCGATTTCTATCTCTTCGAACAGTACCTTCTGGATGTCCAGCTGAAGGATGCTGTCCGCTATGCCCACAGGCGGGGCGTCGTCCTGAAGGGCGACCTTCCGATAGGGGTCAGCCGGACAAGCGCTGACGCCTGGACGGAACCGGATCTTTTCAACCTCGATTCCCAGGCGGGAGCGCCGCCGGACGCGTTTTCGACTGACGGCCAGAACTGGGGCTTCCCGACATATAACTGGGAGAGGATGGAAGAAACCGGCTTTGACTGGTGGAAACGGCGTCTTAAGAAGATGAACGAGTATTTCGACGCCTACCGTATAGATCATATCCTCGGCTTTTTCCGCATCTGGGAGATCCCCTACGGAATAAAAAGCGGCCTTCTCGGCCACTTCTCCCCGGCACTTCCCTACTCCGGAGAAGAGCTGCAGCACATGGGCTTCGACGCCCCTGCCCTTTCCCGTCCCGGCGTATCGGAAACCGATGTCCTTTTCGTCGAAGATCCCAGGAAGAAGGGATATTACCATCCCAGGATCTCCGCAGTGGATACTCCCCGCTTCCAGTCGCTGTCCAGGGAGAGCCAGGACAGGTTCCGCTCTCTCCATGACGACTTCTTCTACCGCCGTCACAACAGTTTCTGGAAGGAATCCGCCTACCGGAAACTCCCGTCCCTTCTACGCTCCTCAGGTATGCTTTCCTGCGGAGAGGACCTCGGAATGATTCCCGCCTGCGTTCCTGAAACCATGGACGACCTTACCATTCTTTCGCTTGAAATCCAGCGGATGCCAAAGGATGTCCATGTGGAATTTGCGAGGACAGAACTCTATCCGTACCCCTGCGTATGCGCAACCGGGACCCATGACACCTCGCCGCTACGCGCCTGGTGGGAAGAAGACCGCGCCTCGACGCAGCGCTTCTACAACGAGATTCTCGGCTGCGACGGTGACGCGCCGTACTTCTGCGAACCATGGATAGCGGAAAGGATTGTTTCCCAGCATCTTAAGTCCCCCGCCATGCTTGCCGTGCTGCCTCTCCAGGACTGGCTGGCAATCGACGGCGAGGTCCGATACAACGGAAACCCCGCCGACGAGAGAATCAATATTCCGGCTAATCCGCGCCACTACTGGCGCTACCGGATGCACTGCACCCTGGAATCCCTGCTGGAGAACACAGCCCTCAGCGCCCGCATCCGCGGCCTTGTCGCCGCCTCCGCCCGCGGGCGCTAGGCCCTCCTACAGCACGGGCTGCAGGAGGAACCAGAAGGAGAGCTCGGAAGAAGGTTTGATGCGGTAGGGTTCCATCATCCAACGGCCCCATGAATTTATACCGCCGACACCGGCCTGGCGCGACTCAAATGTCACCCAGGTAGTTCCGTTATAACGGTCATTCTCAAAGGCGAGGGGCTTCAGCGAGAGGGAGTGGAGAGGAGCCCCTTCCTGGACATTGGATGTATTGGGGCGGTAAGGTGTACCGTCTTTGGTGAAATCCAACTGCTCCTGGGAGAAAGGCAGGGCTGCAGCGGAGAAATCCGCGCTGAGGATTGCAATCCCGCTTCCGGAAGGATCCAGGACCTTGAAGGAGCGGAGACCGGAATGGGTACCGCTCTCCTGGGAACGGACATAACCGTAATGGTACTGGTCCTCAACCCGTTGGACATAGTGGCCGAAGAGGGCGCCGGAGCGGCGGTCCTCATAATTTTCCCACGGGCCGTAACCGACAAAATCGACAGTGGAGAACTCTCCTCCCATCGCAAGGCGCATTCCGAAACGGAACATCGGAGGCATCTGGTCAAGACCCTCAGTGTCCTTAAGGAACTCATGGATCGCCAGGGTTCCGTCCGCGAGGACGAAGTATTCGAGCACAACGACAGCCGAGCCGACCGGGGCGAATTCAGTCCGGATTACATCACCTTCGCCGCGGGTCACCGAAGCCGCCTTCCACTCTGGATACTGCCATACGGCCCACTTGCGGTTCAGCTTGGCACCCATGTCATTTTCGACGACGGCACGGCCGGTATTCGGAAGAAGCGGGGCCTTCAGAAGCTGCCTGCCGTTAACCTGATAAGAAGTAAGCACACCATTTACGATATCCGCACTCCAGGTCGCAGGACGGGGGGAAGCGACTCCGGGAACGATTCTCGTACCGGAGAAGCGGTATCCGCCGGGGATGTTCTCCAGGCGCGGCTTCTCGGCAAGTTGCCTGATGGCGGTGGCCTCCGGGCCGTCATAGACCTTCATCTGGTCGTAGGCGACTTCCTCGCCGGCATCCTGGAGGGCAGTAGCGTCCTTAAGCACATAACTGACTGTCAGATAATTGTCTTCTCCAGGGAGATAATCCTTTCCGGACAGACCGAGGAAGACGGAAACCCTGCCCTGCGGGGCACAGGCAATACGGTCGACCGAACCGGTCCGAAGAACCCGTCCACCGGCTTCAAGCTTCCATTCCAGGCGGTACGGGGAAAGGTCCGTAAAGAAATTCTCATTGAAAATCTCCACCTTACCGTCTCCGAGCCAGCGCGTATGGATATTCCTGTACTGGTAGCGGACCTCGTAGGCATGGGGATGATAGCTCCTGTCGGAAGCGACAATGCCGTTGCAGTTGAAAGATCCGTCGGAGGCGTCATAGTCGTTGAAGTCGCCGCCGAAAGTCCAGATATGGTCCACCCCGAACTTCTTCGGATCAACCGGCCACCAGAGCGCCTGGTCGGCAAAATCCCAGATAAAACCGCCCTGGTATTCCGGGTACTTCCTGACAAGGTCCCAGTACTCCTTGAAATTACCCATTGAGTTCCCCATGGCATGGGCATACTCACACTGGATAAGGGGCTTAGGAGGATCATTTTCAAGGTAGTTAACACACTCCTCCGGAGTATGGTACATCGGGCAGAATATGTCCGTGTTCCTCTCCAGTTCGGCCCGTTCGTACTGCACCGGACGGGTCGGGTCATAGGCCTTGATCCAGTCATAGCAGGCAACGAAATTGGTCCCGTTGCCGGCCTCGTTGCCAAGACTCCAGACAATGATGGAAGGATGGTTGATGTCACGCTGAACCATGCGGCGGTCACGGGCGAGATGGGCCTGGAGGAAGTCTTCCCGGTTTGCAAGCGTCTTGTCCGGAGAATAGCCCATTCCATGGGACTCGATATTCCCTTCATCGACCACATAGATGCCATAGCGGTCGCAGAGGTCGTACCAGAGGGGGTCATTGGGATAGTGGGAAGTCCTGACCGCATTGATATTCAGTCTCTTAAAGATACGGATATCCTCTATCATGTCCTCCTCCGAGACTATATAACCGCGGTAGGGACTGAGCTCATGGCGGTCCGTACCCTTGATGAGAACCGCCTTTCCGTTTACAAGGAGCTGGGAAGAGCGGATCTGGACGGTCCTGAAGCCGAAGGTTACTTCCGCGGACTCACAGACGCGCTTGCGGTCGGATGCGACGACGCGGAGACGATACAGGTTCGGCTCTTCGGCGGACCAGAGTTTCGGAGTTGCAACCGTCTTTTCTGCCTTCAGAAGCACGTTTCCGGTCTCTGAAACCTCATATCTCCTTGGAACGGGAATCTGGAAAGAGGAAACCTCTTTTCCGGAAGGATCTATTACAGAACACTCAACCCTGGTTACTCCCGGGGTCACCTCCGCCGACAGGGTCATGGTCCCGTTCATCGCGCCGGCGACATGGATATCCTCTATCCTCCTTTCGGGACGGGAATAGACATAGGTGTCGCGAGAGAGACCGCAGAAACGCCAGAAATCCTGGTCCTCCAGATACGTGCCGTCGCACCAGCGGAAGATCTCAAGGGCAACGAGGTTCTCCTCCCCGGGACGGACATAGCGGGTAATGTCGAAACGGGCTTCGAGCTTGCTGTCCTGGCTGTATCCGACCTCCTTGCCGTTAATCCAGACCCGGACGTTGGAAGTTGCAGAACCGATGCAGAGGACAATCTGGCGGCCCTTCCAAGAAGACGGGACGGAGAAGGTCCTTCGATACTCGCCGACGTGGTTATGCTCCGAAGGAACAATAGGAGGGTTGTTCGTATAATGGCCTCGCCAGGCATAGCCATAATTGACATAAAGAGGATCGCCGTAGCCCTCAAGCTCCCACAGCCCCGGGACGGGCATGTCATCCCATGAAGCGTCGTTGAACTGGATCTTCTCGAAGCCAGGGACGCGGCCCGAAGGGTTCTCACACCAGTGGAATTTCCATACGCCGTTCAGCGTCAGGGTTTCCTGCTGTTCTGGAACGAAAGTGGCCCTCATAGGGAGGCGGTTCTCCTCGAACACTCCCGGGTTCTGCCAGTCTTCAGCGGCAAAAAGGGCTCCTGCAGACAGCAGGGCGGCAAAAATGGTAATCAGTTTCAGTTTCATATCGTGGTAGTTTAGAATTCAAGAAGGGTTATGACTCCGTCCATGGTAGAAGCTAGGATGCGTCGTCTTCCGGACGGGGCGGGAACCTCGAGCATCGGGTTTACAAGGGCTATTGAGATTTTATGCGCCCAGAGCAAGGAGCCGTCTTCGGAAGAGAAGGCAAGCAGATTTCCCTTGTCGGTCGGGTACAAGACCGCGGAACCGACCTCCAGTATCGATGAGCAGCCGATTTCGTAGCCGGCTCCTGTCTCGACGGACCATTTTTTGGACCCGTCCTCAGCATTGAAAGCGAAAAGACGATGCCACATGGACTTCGTATAGACGGTTTCTCCGTCGCCGGAAAGACCTATCGCCTCGCGGGCGCAGGCGGGATGTTCCACAACAGTTTCCCCCGTCTTTGCATCGATTACATACATGCTCCGGTCCGGAACAGCAATGAAAATCTTCCCATGGGATTTCACGGGCCAGACGGCGGCTGGAGAGTACATCCGGGACGGCTTTTTGCACTGCCAGACCCACTGAAGCTCTCCGGTTTTCGTATCGAGGGAATAGAGCCGGTTGGCCCATGATCCGAAAACGACCTGGTCCTCGTCCACATAGGCACGGCACTCCACGAATCCCTCAACATTGTCAAAGGTCCAGACCGGTTTACCGCTGCGCAGTTTCAGGGCACGGAAAACGCCGTCAGAGGCGCCCACAAAGACCTTTCCGTCGAGGATAACCGGAGATGCGAGAACGGATTTTGCGGCCCTCTGGATCCAGATGGTCTTCCCGGTCGAGGCATTCAGTCCGTAGATCGAGCCGTCGGCACAGCCGAACACGAGATATTTTCCGGAGACGGCAGGGGTCGAGAAAATCTTCCCCGGAAAGAGTCTTTCCCATATTTCCTTCCCGTCATCGAGACGGACCGCCTTCACAAAACCGGAGGCGGTTGTATAATAAACCACGCCATCCTTCCTTGCAAAACCGGCGACCACATTGCTCTTCTCCCGGATTTTCCATATCTCCCGGACGGAGGGATATTTCTCGTTCACATCGTACCTCATCCACGGGTAGGAGTCCGGGAACCCGTCGGCGTCATAGCGGACCGTATCCGCAACCGGCTCAAGCCGACGTCCATACCAGGGCTCCATCTGGACTGCCGTATGGGGGAAGAGACGGCGTTCGGAAACCGAGACGCTGTCCTCATAGACAGTAAATACATTGTACCCGGCCGGCTTGGACCTGTCAGTCATGGAAGACCGGCCCAAGACCGCCGGGATTCCCTCGTAATTCAGGGCCCGGTTCTGGTGCCAGTGGCCGCCTATTTCAAAGCGTACACCTATACGTTTAAGCTCCCTGGTAACATCGAAATAATTCAGTACCGACGTGTCCTGGGGGTAGTGATTGACAAAAATGCTCTTCTTCCCGCTTTCGATGCCGCGAAGCCATTCCATGCTCTCCTGGGGCAGAAGGGCGGGAGCCATGCGCATATCCGGACCGCAGGAGCAGCCGAGAAAACGCCAGCCCTTCTCCTCAAACTCGAAGTGCTCATACCCGAAAACCTTCCTGAAAGTGTTGCATCCGCTTTCGGACCACTTGGCATCATGGTTCCCGGGAACGACATAATACCGGATTTTCAGGGAGTCGAATATCTCCTTTACGGCAACGAGCTCATCATCGGCCCCGAAGTCGGTAATATCTCCTCCGAAAATAACGAAATCGAGATCCTCCCGGGAGTTTATATCGTCAATGCAGCGCTGGAGGTCACCTACGGAATGGGACCCGAAGGAGAAGTGGTTGTCCGTTATGAAGGCGAAGCGAACCGGCTCTCCGGCTCTGGCAATGACCCCGGCAAGAAGGGCCAGGACAAGGAGGATTCTTTTCATCATATGATTTCTATGTCAGAGAGGGAAATCCATCCCTGGCGGCCGTCAGAGAGGGAAATATTGTACCATGACCCGACCGTATCGAGTATCTTTACCTTCGTCCCCTCGTGGAGGATGAAAAGGTCCTTTGCCGACTCGGACGATGGGGTGCTTTTGACCGAAGACACCGCTTTCATGACTATTGCTTCGTCACAGCGCTCGGATTCGGCCTTCTGGCTCCTTGAGAAGCCGAAACAGCAGAGCGAAAGAAGGAGCAGGACTATTCCCGTAAAGAAACCGGTCTTACGCGCACCCGGCGAGCCCCCGAGAAGGAAAAGCAGGAGCATCGCCAGCATGGCGGCAAAGACCAGAAGCGAAAGCACCGCCCAGGTATTCGATGGAAGGAGGTAACTCATCTTCCTTGTCCACGTCTTCAGGATGAACTCCGGAACCTCGTCGATGCGGTCCCTTGTCATGTTCCTGGCGTATTCCAGGTTGTACCTAACATCCGCCGATGAGGGGTCGAGGCGAAGGGCCCGTTCGTAGCAGAGGACTGCGCGGCCCGTCTCCCCTGCTTTCAGGTAAGCGTTTCCGGTATTATAGAGAAGGTCGGCATTCCGGATTCCGGCATCGAGAAGGGACTGCCAGGCCTCCGCGGCGGCATCCCAACGGGCAGCCGAATAGGCCTCTACACCCACGTTCCAGAGGGAATCGGGGTAGCTCATCGGAGCGGCTTCAGACGGCTTGGGAAGAAGCATCAGAAGCGCGGCTATCAAAGCAGCGCCGCCGGCTGCGGCAGAGGAGGGTTTTTTCATGGATGAATCAATAGCGGTAATAACCTCGACGGCACGGGTATAGTGGGTATTCATGGCCTCATGGCCTGAAGAAGGGGCATAACGGGCATACTCGCACTCGTCAAGAAGGTCCGTAAACTCCTTCGAAAGGTCTTCGGCGATGCCCCGGTCCAAAAGGGCCGCGGAGATATTCTCCTTGGTCTGGTCGGCCATATCCATGCTCAGCTTGTCGGAAATGAAACCGAGGAGGGCCTTATGAAGCTCTTCATAAAAGGCGGTCTGGAGGTTTTCGGAGAGGAAATTCCCGGCCAGTTTAAGGCGCTTCAGGGCCATTTTTGCGGCTCCCCTGTTTTTAGTCCCGCGGACATCCGCACGGCGGGCGGCGGCCTTTCTCTCAAGGAGCCAGAGGGCAGCGGCGGCGAGGGCCATGACAATAATCAAAACCCAATACAGGGGCTTCCCGACGAGGAAACTGCTCTCATTCGAGAAATCAGGGGTCTTTGTCCTGATGAAACGGATGTCTTCCCCGAGGTTCTTTACGCCCTTCCGGTCCACGGTAAGGACATTCCCCTCCTGCGGCTGGGATGGCGAGGCGGAAGCGCTCCCTCGCGAGACCCGAAGACGCAGGGTGTCTGTCGAAGAGGTCGAATAGCGGTGGGCGTTGACATCGTAGTAGGAAAAGCGGACGGGATCTATGGAGAATTCGCCGCTGCTTCTCGGAATAAACGGATACTCAAAGGTTTTGCTGCCGCTGGTACCGCTCTTGTCGGTATTCTGGCTGACCTTGACGTCATAGGTTTCGAAGTCCGGAGGGAAAGTAATCTTCGGGGCTTCGATCAGGGAGACGTTGCCCTTGCCGCTTATTGTCACTATTAGGGATGCGGCATCATGTGCCTTGAGGGAATCCTTGCTGAACTTGGCTGAAACTGAGAAAGTTCCTACACCGCCGCTGAAGGATGAGGGCGCTCCGGCGGGAAGGGCCGATACATTGACCGTCGCCGAGGAAGTTGCCACCCGCTTTCGGACAGTTACATATTCGTCGTCGAAGAATGAATCGAAAATGCTTCCGGTAGTCCGCCTTGCACTCCTGACATTCACCAGGCATACCAGCTCGAAGGGATCTATCGTAAGTTTACCTGTTTTCTGAGGAATAAGGACATAGCGGCGGATAAGGGCGACGTTGTAGATTTCGTCCCCGAGGGTTTCGCGGCGGAACTCTATATTGGACGGCGCCTCCACTTCCTGGCTCCAGAAACCGTTGAAAGAAGGGAACTTGGCGTTTTCAAATCCGACTATATTGGCCCGCTGGTATAGCTTCAAGGTAGCCGTTACAGGTTCTCCGACTACAACCGAAGTCCGCGACAGGGAGAGCCGCATGAAAACGTCGTCGGAAGAAACTTCCGTAGAGGATTTCGAAGAGGAGGAAGAGGAGGAAGATGCGGCTCCGCCTTTTGAGGAGGAAGACGAGGATCCGCCCACGACCTGGATGGTAAACGGTTTCGAGCCGATGGTTTCACCCTTTACCTTTGCACTCGCGGAAGGAAGGGTAAAGGTACCTGCCTTTTTCGGCAGAAGGATATACGTAAAGGTTGTCTGGGAAGAACGGCTTGTCTTTCCGTTCACGATGCTGATGCTGGAGGAGGTTCCCTTCTGCGGACCCCAGACAAGCTGGAAATCGTCCGAAGGGGACCAGTTGAATTCACCTGGGGCATGTTCCCCTTCAACGACGAAGGCAACATTGAACCTCTCCTCGAGGCCGACCACATCCGGCGCCTCAACCCGGATGGTGTTCTGGGCGGCGACCGAAAGCGCGAAAAGCGTCGAGAGCAATGATATTATCCTGTATTTCCACATAGCTACCAATTCTTGTCCTTCTGCCGTGCCTTAAGGGCTGCGGCCTTTTCCTTATTGACCTTATCCTGGGTCTCCTTCTCCTGGGCCTGGATGGCCTGGAGCATCTGCTGGGCCTGCTGAGGGGAGATTTCCCCGCGGTACGGCTGCTGCCCCTGGTCCTTGTTCTGGTCTTGATTCTGGTCCTGATTCTGGTTTTGATCCTGATTTTGGTCCTGATTCTGATTCTGATCCTGGTTCTGATCCTGGTTCTGATCCTGGTTCTGATCCTGGTTTCCGCCACCCTGGCCCTCCTGGTCCTTCATCTTCATTTTGGCGTAGATATAATTCTCCTTTGCGTCCATGTCGTCAGGACGGAGAAGCAGGGACTGGCCGAAGGCGAGGACGGCGCTGCGGTAATCCTCCTTTTTCAGGGCCACATCGCCGAGATTATAGAAATAATCGGCCCCGTACCGGGTCTCGGGGGCGCTTTCCTTTATTCTGTCGAGGCACTTGAGGGCCTCGTCATAATTCTCCTGGCGGTAAAGGTTGGAGGCAAGATCATAATTGGCCGCCACGGAGGTGCTGTCCTTTAGCAGCCCCTTCCTGTATGATATGTCCGCTTCGGCATACTTCCCTTTACGGAACATACGGTTCCCCTGACGGACATCCTTCTTGTCCGGCTGGGCAAAAAGCGAAAACGTTGTCGCTGCCAGAAGCAGGCACAGGGTAAATAACCTTTTCATCATTTTCCGAATAATCTTCTCTTCGGCCGGCGCTCCCCGACCAGCATTTCAATTACAAGCAGGGCGAGCGCAATCGCGAAGAAATACATATACTGCTCGTCATATTCCTCGAACATGACGCTGCTGAATTCCTCATCCTCCATCCGGCGGATGTCATCGATAATCGGATTGAGTCCGAACTCGTCGTTGCCGGCATGGATATAGGCACCGTTACCCGCAGAGGCCACCTTCCGGAGCGTTCCCTCATCGAGGCGGGTGACGACGATATTACCTTCCTTATCCTTAAGCAGTTCCCCGTCAAGCGGAATCGGCTGGCCCTCACTCGAACCGACGCCGATCGTATAGACGCGAATCCCTATTTCAGCGGCCTGTTTCGCCGCTGCCACAGGGTCGTCCTCATGGTTCTCACCGTCGGAAATCACCACTATTACGCGGCTCTTTTCGCTCTGGGCGCTGAAGCTCTTGATTGCGAGCATTATCGCATCCCCGAGCGCCGTACCCTGGACGGGAACGGATTCCGGCCCGATGCTCGAAAGGAACATCTTTGCGGATATGTAGTCAGTCGTTATCGGCAACTGGACAAAGGGTGTTCCGGCAAAGACTATCAGCCCGATACGGTCGTCCCGGAGCTTGTCCGAAAGGCGGGAAATGGCGAGTTTGGCCCTCTCCAGCCGGTTCGGAGAATAATCCTCCGCCAGCATGGAGTTCGAGACGTCGAGGCAGACCATGATTTCAGCGCCCTTGGCCTTATGTTCTGCAAGCTTGGCCCCGATCTGAGGCCTGGCAAGACCGATGACGAAAAAGAGGAAGGCGAGGGTGAAAAGCACTACACGGACCCACCCCTTCGAGCCGGACCATGAGGGCATGAGTTCCTTCACCAGTTTTTCATCCCCGAAGGAGCGGATAGCCCTCCGGCGAATATACCTCAGAATCCCGTAACCGATGGGCAGCAGCGGCACGAGAATCAGAAGATAGAGGAACTTATATGAAGCGAAATACAGCATTTCCTAAGGCATTTTACGAATAAGGGCTGTAAGGAGGACCTCCAGCAGAAGACAGACCAGGGCCCAGAGGGCATAGGTCGGGAAGAGCTCCTTGTAAACCGGAAAACTGTCAACGGTAGTCCGCGTCTTTTCCATCCGGTTGATTTCAGAATAGATTTCGGAGAGCTTGGTATTGTCCGTCGCCCGGAAATACTTTCCGCCGGTCATGTCGGCGATACTCTTGAGCAGTTCCTCGTCAATCTCCACCTTGATATTCTGGACATCATTGCCCCAGGGGGTCAGTACCGGGTAAGGCGCTTCCCCGTTGGCGCCTACGCCAATGGTATAAACGCGGATTCCATAGGTCTTTGCGATCTCGGCGGCGGTCTGCGGGGCGACTGTACCACGGTTATTGACACCGTCGGTAAGCAGGATAATCACCCGGCTCTTGGCGTCGGAATCCTTCATCCGCGCCACGGCCGTAGCAAGTCCGTTACCGATTGCGGTGCCGTCCTCGATAAGGTCGGTCTGGACATCCTGCATGAGGTTTATAAGGGTCGCCCGGTCGGTTGTAAGGGGACACTGGGTATAGCTCTCACCCGCAAACACGACGATGCCCATCCGGTCGGAGGGACGCTGTGAGATGAACTCCACGGCAATGTCCTTCGCCGCATTCAGGCGGTTCGGCTTGAAGTCCATGGCCAGCATACTGGTCGAAACGTCCATCGTAAGGATTATATCTATCCCCTCTGTATCAATCTTTTCCATCTCGGAAGAAGACCTTGGACGGGCGATTGCGACAATAAGGAGACAGAGGGCGGCAGTCCGGAGGGCGAACGGAAGATGACGGACAATCTCAAGAACGGAGCGTCCGCCGGCCTTCCACGGAGCTGACGCAGACACCCTTAGGTGGGGCCGGCGCTCCTTTATTTCCACCCACACGTAACGCAGCACCAGAAGCAGCGGCACGACGAGCAGGAAAAGCAATTTCGGATATTCAAAAAACATGGTCCTTCCCTCCTATTTCGGCATATAATCTTCGTCATTTTCCAGGTGCCTGGGAGTTTCCTCCGAGGGTTTCTCCCCCTCCGAAGCCGCTTCCTCGGCCTCTTCTTCTACCTCCACCTGATAGGTCGCGGTCACAAATCGGACGGCCTGGGGAAGTACTGTGGCATTATCCTCCTTCGGGACCGTGAACTTTGCAAATTTCACAAAATCAGCCCTCTCGAAAAGGTCCTTCATCTCTTCATACAGGTCCGAAGGAACGTCTGTTCCCTTCATCTCGGAGAAAATCTCCGCCGTAGTCATCTCCATCGCCCCTATCCCGTAACGCTTCGAGATATATTCCCGGAGGGCGTCCGTGACACCCGAGTAGAAGACCTTCTGCTGCTCCGGCTCCCAGAACTTGTCCCCGCGGAACTTATCCAGCTTCCGAAGAGCGGTAATATGGGCCGGTTCCTCGAATTCAGGGCCCTCAGCCCGCTTTTTGCTCATTAAGATAAGGCAAATGGCGCCGGTCAGCAGAAGCACTCCGATAAAGAACAAAAATACCCACGGCAGGACCTCCATAAGGGTCAGCGGATAACGGATCTGGCCTTTGAGGTCATGGGGAACGAAGGTCGTCGTATCTATCTGGATTGTCGTGACTTCGAGTTTCTGGGTATTGAACCGGAGCGTATCTACAGTCCCGTCCTTTGAAATACGCTGGACAAAAAGCGGCGGAAGTTCATAGCTTCCCGGCTCGAACGGAGCCACCACAATGCCCGCGCGGATATCATAGAGTTTCGCTCCCGTTGAGCGGACCTTCTGGACCCGAAGGGTGTCGACCACCCACGGACGGACCGTGACCATGTTCTCCATATACGGCTGGGCCACTTCTGGATAGGCAAGCGATGCGCTGTCCGGGACGCCCTTCAGTTCAAAGCCGTACTCGAGCTGATCCGCGATAAGGACCGAATCGCGCGGCTGGAGCTGCTTCAGGAATGACCCTTCCCGAAGGATGAGCTCCCCCGGACGGAGAGTCCCGTCGGTAAAATCAATGGAATCCTTCCAGGCAACCTGGGCGGAACCATGGACCCACGCAAAAAGCAGCAGCGCCGCCAATATGGTAATTCTCCCTTTCATCTTTTCTGGAACAAGGACAAAAGTTGCTTTACATAATCGCCGTCCGTTGCGACGGAAACGCAGTCTACGCTGTATCTGTTGAACAGCCGCTCCGAGCTTTCCTCAACGTGGCGGAACCATTCCGAATAGGCGCTTCGGACCTTCTTCGAATCCGTATTGATCCACCCTGCCTCCCCGGTTTCAGCGTCCTTGACATGGACCAGCCCGACGGCGGGAATCACCCTTTCGCGGGGGTCATAGACCCGTATTACCGAAAGGTCATGGCGGGATGCAGCGATTTTCAACGCCTCCTCATAACGGGGGCTTCCGTCCCCGTTAACGTCAATCATATCCGAAAGAACGAAGGCGGTACACTTTTTCTTGATGGCGTTTGTAAGGTAACGGAGAGCTTCTCCGACATCTGTCCGGTCGGACTGCGGCTCGTACTCAATAACCTCGCGGATAATATGGAGAAGGTGGCTGCGGCCCTTTTTCGGCGGGATGAACTTCTCCACCCGGTCGCTGAAAAGCAGGGCGCCCACCTTGTCATTATTGAGGATTGCGGAAAAAGAGAGAACTGCCGCAATCTCCGCTATCTGCTCCCGTTTTGTCTTCCCCTGCGTACCGAAAAGGGCGGAGCGGCTGACATCGACAAGCAGTACGACTGTCAGTTCCCTCTCCTCTTCAAAGACTTTGACAAAAGGCGCGTTCATCCGGGCGGTGACATTCCAGTCCATGGACCTCACGTCATCCCCCCACTGGTACTCCCTCACCTCGCTGAAGGCCATACCGCGTCCCTTGAACGCGGAATGGTACTCACCGGCGAAAATCTGGTGGGAAAGGGCCTTTGTCCGGATCTCTATTTTACGGACCTTGCGCAGCAGGTCGTTAGGGGTCATTTCCGACATTACGGGACGATTACTGCATTGATAACCTTTTCGATAATCTCTTCGGAGGTAACATTCTCCGCTTCGGCCTCATATGTCAGCCCGATACGATGGCGGAGCACCTCATTGCAGACGGCGCGTACGTCCTCCGGAATGACATATCCCCTGCGCTTGATGAAGGCATAGGCCTTTGCGGCCATGGACAGGGAAATGCTGGCACGCGGGGATGCGCCATAGGCAATCAGGTCCTTCAGGGAGCCGAGCCCGTAATCCTGAGGGGTACGGGTCGCATAGACTATATCCACGATATACCGCTCGATCTTTTCGTCCATGTAAACGTCGCGGACGACGCTCCGGGCACGGACGATATCCTCCGGTTTCACAACCGGGGAGGCCTTCGGGAAGGTTCCCTGGTTGTTCATGCGGATAATCTGCCGTTCCTCATCCTTCTTCGGGTAGGAGACGACAACCTTCAGCATGAATCGGTCGACCTGGGCTTCAGGAAGCGGGTAAGTCCCCTCCTGCTCTATAGGGTTCTGTGTCGCCATGACGAGGAAGGGCTCCGGGAGCTTGAAGGTCTCGTCGCCGATAGTCACCTGACGCTCCTGCATGGCCTCCAGAAGGGCAGACTGGACTTTTGCCGGGCTTCGGTTGATTTCATCGGCAAGGACGAAATTCGCGAAGATGGGGCCCTTGTGGATCTCGAAATTCTCATTCTTCTGGGAATAGACAAGCGTACCGATTACATCGGCAGGAAGGAGGTCCGGGGTAAACTGGATACGGTTGAACTTCGCATCTACCGCCTGGGCCAGAGTATTGATTGCCAAGGTTTTGGCAAGTCCGGGGACACCTTCGAGGAGGATATGGCCGTTAGAGAGAAGGCCTATCAGGAGGTTGTCCACGAGGTGCTTCTGACCGACGATAACCTTCCCCATCTCCAGGGAAAGGAGGTCTACAAACGAACTTTCGTTCTGGATACGCTCGTTGAGTTCCTTAATGTTTACACTTTCCATTTTATTGTTTATTTTTGCATTGTCATCCGGTTTGTCATGCGATACTCAATCACATTGTCCTATGACGGCGGCGCCTTCTGCGGCTGGCAAATCCAGCCCGGATCCCCATCCGTCCAGGAGTGTCTCGAGAAGGCGCTCTCCACCCTTATCGGCGAAAAAGTATCCGTTACAGGGGCTGGACGCACTGACACAAAAGTAAATGCCATCGGATATGTGGCACACTTTGACGTCAGTGCCGAAACTCCGCTCGACACCGCCCTTCTGACCTGCAAATTAAATGCCATTTTGCCCCCTTCAATCGCGGTCTCAGAAGTAACTCCGGCTACGCCGGAATTCCACGCCCGCTTCGACGCTGTCAGAAGGGAATACACCTACTTTATCCACAGGGTGAAAGACCCCTTCATGGAGAGTTATTCCTATCGCTGCGGCTATCCCGGACTGGATTTCGAACGAATGAACCGAGCCGCGGAATATCTTCTCGGGGACCACGATTTTGCCTGCTTTGAAAAGACGGGCGGAAACTCGAAAACCTCGCTCTGCACAGTCTATGAGGCATTCTGGGCCCCTTACACGCCCTCCCACCTTTGGGTTATCCATGGCCCGACGGCTCCGTCCCCCTCTTACTGGTATTTCCGGATTTCCGCAAACCGTTTCCTCAGGAACATGGTTCGCGCCATCGTCGGCACCCTGATAGAAGTCGGCAGGGGAAAACATGAGCCCGAATGGGTCCTCTCCCTCCTCGACGGAGGTGGGAGCCGCTCAGATGCCGGCGAATCCGTCCCCGGACACGCCCTTTTCCTCACCTCAGTTCAGTACCTGGACGGGGGCGATCTGGACTTTCATGAAAACGGGGAGGTGGTCGGAAGCGACGGTGACGTCCCCGGAGGAGAAGACGGTCGGAACGGAGGCCTGGAGGATTGAGACCCGGGAAGAGGCGTTATTATAGACCATGAAGTAGTCGATGCAGTTCGTCGGGTTCTTCGCGGAGAAAGTCGGCTGCAGAGGAGAGATGATTCTCCACTCTCTTTTCATAAAGGATATAGTCTCACTGTCCGGATACGCATTGAAGTCTCCGCAAAGAATGACCGGCTTGTCGGAGTTTCCGTAATTTTCTTTCGCCCAAGTATTTATGATTCCGGCCTGGGCCAGCTGGGCGGAAGCGGAGCGGTGATCAAGGTGGGTCGAGCAGAAGACGAAGTCCTCAAATTCCATAAAGCCCATGGCCCTCTGCTCTGCACCGTCGAGCTTGTCGAGGGTGATGCATCCCTTCCGAATAATCTTCAATTCCGGAGAAGAGACTATCCCCACTCCGTATTTTCCGCCCTTGTAGTTAATCGCCGGGGCAAACTGGTAGTTCCATCCTTTCATAAGTTTCGCGAAGTCCCCTATCTGGAAGGTCGGATTGCGTGTCGTGCAGCTGTCCAGTTCGTTCATGGAGACGGCCTGGGCGCCAAGTTCAGTCATCATCGAAGCGACCATCGAGGAAGTGTTGGTGCCGCTCTTGTTGAAAACCCCCACGTTATAGGTTACAAGAGAGTAGATGTTGGGACTGACCTCCTGGGTGCCGGGGGTAACTTCCTGGGATTCGGTTACTTTCGTTTTTTCAGTCTTGGACGCGCAGCCGGAGAGGATAACTCCGGCAAGGGAAAGGACAAGTATGGGTCGGATAGAAATCATAATGGTTACGTTTTCGCAAAGGTAAGGAAAAACCCAGTTTTTTTCAATTGACAATTTTCATATCTTTGTGGCAGCAACAAAAGTAGAAATCCGGATTATGAAAAAAAGAACCTGGATAATTCCAGCACTGCTTCTCCTTCTTACGTGGGGAGCGGCCGCTCAGACGGATGCGGCTGCTGTCAGGGAAGCGGTGCGCTCCGACCGGACGCTCGCCTATGGACTGGACCGCCCGTATGACCTGAACCCAAAGACTCTGACCCCGTCTCCAAAGGGCTATGAGCCGGTCTATATCAGCCACTATGGCCGCCACGGCTCCCGTTACGCCTATACGGCAAAGACATATACGGTCCTTCTGGAGATGCTCCGGGAAGGCCGTGAGAAGGATAACCTTACGGCCCGTGGGGTAAAGCTTTTGGAAGATCTCGAGGCCTTCTGGGAGAAGGGCCGGTACCAGGTCGGGGACCTGACCCCTCTCGGCTGGGAGCAGCTCGGAGGAATCGGCTCCACCATGGTCCACAACTACCCGTCCGCCTTCCGGAAAGGAAGCCGCGTCGATGCTTGTTCATCCTCTTCAATCCGCTCGGTTCTAAGCATGTCGTCCTGCTGCGGCGCAATCTCAAGGGAGGCCCCGAAGACCTCGGTCTATGCCCACCAGAGCATCCTCGACATCCAGGCGACCCGTCCGAACATCGGAGACAGGAATCCCTTCCGCTATACCGGACCGGAAATCGGTTTCCCCTATCCGGAAAACTCTGAAGAGTTCTTCCTCCGCCATTTCCCGATATATCCGGAGGTGCTGGGCCGTCTTTTCAAAGACCCCTCGGCAGCACTTGGAAAACGGAGTGCCTACGATGTGTTCTTCTATTACTATATGTTCATTGTCGGAATGAACTCCCTTCCTGCGGCCGAACGCATCGAAGTAGAGGGCCTGCTTACCGATGATGAACTTGCAATACTCTGGGAAACAGATAATTACGAGCGTTTCAGGGAGTATCTTCCATACCGGATTTCCTGCTCCTCAATTGTCGATGACATTATTTCCAAGGCGGATGCCCGCCTTTCGGAAAGAAGCCGCGGAGCTGACCTCCGCTTCGGCCATGACCACGTCGCGATGGCCCTTTTCATGATCATGGACCTCGACGGGTTCGCCAATATCCCGTCTTCGGGTGATGATCTTATAGGGTCCTTCCAGACCTACCGGTCCCCGATGGCTACCAATATCCAGTTCATCTTCTATACCCCTAAACGCGGAAGAGCCGGAGAAACCCTTGTCAAGGTTCTCCTCAACGGGGAGGAAGCCCGTCTGGGCACCTTTACCCCGAAGGACGGACCGTACTACAGCTGGTCCGAAGCGAAGGAATATCTCAGCGGCAGGGTCGCCCTCTTTGTCAACAAAGACGCGCCCGGGGAGTAGGGCCTACTCGAAGGCCTCGTCGGCCGGGACGACTGTGTCGTCTTTCATATAGCTGGTTTTATTCATCGTACAGGAGGTAAGGGCGGCGCTGAATTCGGAAGGCCTCGACGTCAGGGGCCCAGCGTTTTTTAAGGTCGTCGGCACTGCAGCCCGCCTCAATCATTTCACGGACATAGGTCTGCCCGGCTTCCAGCTCGAAGTGTCGGCCCTGGAAGAAGGCATCTCCGAGGTCCAGTTTCGAGTAGGCGTCGATCAGGTAGCTGAAATCCGTCCCGGCGGCGATTATTTCCTCGTCCGGAAGCCCCCGGAGGTCGACACCATGGCAGAGGCGGTCCATGTAGCGGGGGTTCTTCGCCCCCGGAATACTTCTCGGAGTAAACGAGAAGCCGCCTGAGGGGTAATCCGGATGGCCATAGACCTCGAAGGGAAATTCCGTCCCCCGACCGGCAGTAACGACCGTCCCCTCGAAGTAGCAGGTCGAAGCGTAGAGATAGATGGACTTCATGTCCTTAAGGTTCGGGGAAGGCCTCTGAATCAGTTCATAGCGGGTCTGGTGGGTATAATTGAGGCAGGGAATGACCGTCAGGTCCAGGGAATCAGCCCCTTCCATCCAGCCCTCTCCCTTTATCATCCTCGCGAGTTCCCCGAGGGTCATGCCATGGACCGTCGTTATCGGGAGGTAGCCGACTCCGGACTTGTACTGCATGTCGAGAATCGGGCCGTCAACATACATCCCGTTGGGATTCGGCCTGTCAAGGATTATGCACTTCTTGCCATAAGCCGCGCAGGCCTCCATCAGATGGTGCATGGTCACATAATACGTATAGTAGCGCAGGCCGACGTCCTGGATGTCCACGAGGAGGACATCGAACTTTTCCATGTTCTCCGCCGAGGGGAGGTGGGAGCCCCTGGCATATAGGGAGAGGATTTCGACCCCGGTTTCCTCGTCAACGCTGTTGCCGACATGTTCCCCGGCATCGGCTTTGCCGCGGAAACCGTGCTCAGGCGAAAAAATGGCCCTTACGTCCATCCCGTCGGCAAGGAGCACATCTACGAGGTGTGGTCCCGTCACCGGGTCCCCGAAGGGAACCAGACTGCGGTCTCCGCCCCGGTAGCGCTCCGAAATGCCTCCGGAGAGAACCTTATCCCCGACAATGCCGCTGTGATTGCTTAAAACGGCGATGCGCTGTCCCTTAAGGAGAGGATAATACTCCCCCGTCCGTTCATCCCCGAGAACTACCCTGTCCTCGCGCTCCCCGCTTCGGGAACATCCTGCCCCCGCATTCTGGCCGGCCGTCCCGAAGGAAAGCAGAAGCAGCAGGGCCGGAACCATCCAAATTCTTTTCATCATCTTCTGAATTCTTTGTCCTTTGCAAAGATATGCGTTTTTTTCATCTTTACCTAAATACAAAAGAGACAAGCTCTTTCGAACTTGTCTCTTTGTGCGGTAGGTGAGAGTCGAACTCACACACCCCAACGGGCACTACCCCCTCAAAGTAGCGTGTCTACCATTTCACCACTACCGCAGTTGGATTGGGACTGCAAAGGTAACTATCTTTTTAGAAAAAGCAAAAGAATTTGAAAAAAATGTTTATCTTTGCATCCGCTTTCTCGGGTAGGAAGCATTTAGGAAACATTAACTTTATTAAACAGATTCACAATGGCTGTTAAAATTCGTTTACAGCGCCACGGAAAGAAGAATTTCGCATTCTTCCACATTGTAGTGGCTGATTCGCGCTCCCCGCGCGATGGTAGTTTCATCGAGCAGATCGGCTCTTACAACCCCAACACCAACCCTGCAACAATCGTCCTTGACAGCGACAAGGCCCTTGCATGGCTCAATGTTGGCGCCCAGCCGACCCTTACCGCGAAGCGCATCCTCTCCTACGAGGGTGTTCTCCTCCGCAAGCACCTCCAGGGCGGTGTCGCCAAGGGCGCCCTTACCCAGGAGCAGGCCGACGCGAAGTTCGCGGCCTGGAAGGCCCAGCGTGACGAAAAGATCAACGCGAAGGTCTCCGGACTGAAGATGGACGCTGTCGAGAAGGCGAAAGCCGCCAAGGCCGCAGAGGCCAAGGTAAACGAGGCCCGCGCCGAAGCGATTGCGAAGAAGAAAGCCGAGCAGGAGGAAGCCGCCCGGAAGGCCGCCGAAGAGGCAGCTGCCGAGACGACTGAGCCCGCAGCCGAAGCGGAAGCACCCGCTGAGGAGGCATAATGATCGCCGTCGCACAGGTACTGAAATCCAACGGCACCGACGGAGAACTCCTTCTGGGATTCAACGGCTTCGGGCCGGAAGATATCGACCTTATGGAACCGGTATTCATCGAATTCGATGGACTTCCGGTTCCATTTTTCATTGAATCATTTACCGAAAAAGGAAACCGCGCCCTGGTCCGCCTGACCGGAATCCGCTCTCTTGCCGATGCGGACGAAATAACCGGGCGCAAGGTCTTCATAGAATACGGGGAAGAGGAAGACGGAGGGGACTCGGTCTCCGGATGGACCGTCATTGACGAAGATGGAACCGTCGTCGGAACCGTGGATGGCTATGAAGACATTCCGGGAAACACCTGCCTGTGGGTGGACACGGAAAAAGGACAGGTCCTAATCCCCTTCCACGAAGATCTGGTCCTGTCCATGGACAAGGCGTCAAAGACGCTCCGGATGACTATCCCTAGCGGCCTGCTGCCGCGTTGATTTCAGCATCGAAACCCTCGCCGAATTCCTGCTTAAGGTCCTGGTAGAATGCTGCCTTGGTTGTTTCTATATAGGGAGAAAGCCAGAGGTAGCCGATACCTGCGGTAAAGATGCAGAGGATAAACCAGCCGATAAAAGTAAGATACAGGTAGAAGAGGTCGAACTTGTGCCCCTTCATCATCTTGCGGCTCCGCTGGATTGCATCATAGGCGGAAAGCTCCGGATGCTCCTCGAGGATATACGGGGTCATCGCATAGGAGAATGACTTTATAATTCCCGGAATGATGAAAAGAAAGCTCCAGAGGGTAATGAAAAGGCCCATCAGGAACATGCCCCATACCTTGTGGAAATAGTTCCTGAAAGCAACCGAAAACATGTTCCGGGTCAAGGAGTTATCCCCTTTTTCCAGGAGGAAACGGAAGGCGTTGGCGAATCCGAGCGAAAGTGGAACCAGGAGGAAAATCGAAGCAAGACTGAAAAGGGAGTTCCACCTTCCTACCCCGGAGAGGGCCGATATGGCATCACTGGGGGAAGAGGAGACATATGACGAAGATGCCGATAAAAAAGATGTGGCCTGTGCGGTTTTAGCGACGTTCGGGCCGAAAAATACGCTGTAAATCAAGGCGTACACTACGACGGCGAGGACGGCCTGCGCCCAATTCCCCTTAAGGGCCGCACGGGCAGAGCTTTTCAATGCTGAATTTGATCTCATGGCAATCTAAGTTTTTCACGCATCCTATCGAGGATGCCGAGGTTATGGTCGGAAAGACGGATGTGACGGTTGAGCTTATCGGGGTGCATCTCGTCGAATTTGATAAGGATTCCCGCCTCGATTACGTCACCGAACTCGTCATTGATCCCGGCTCCGAATGACTTCATCGTCGGGGACATATTCATATAGGTATTGACAAGCGGAGGAATATTTACACCAAACTTGTGGATTTCGTTCTTCAATATCTTATAATCCTCCTTGAAGTCATTCTCCGTAAAGACCTTACGGTACTTCTCGGGCGCATCTATGCGAATGGGGTTCTTCGGGATAACGAGTTTCTCTTCGCGCGAGCCGAAATGCTTCCGGAGGAAGAACATCAGCATCTGGAGGCACTCCTTGGGATAAGAAGGATAGATGGTCATCTTCCCGAAGAAATACTTCATCCTCCCCTCGTAGAATACGATAAGGGCCCCAAGCCCGTCGAAGAGATTGTCAAGGGCATAGAGACTGCGGCTGTCCTCACGGGTGCTCTGATACTCCAGGGCGATATATGAACGGCTCAGTTCGATGGTCTCGAGGAAACCGCGCCGGAGGAAGCTGCGGGTAAAGGTAAAGAGGTGGGAAGTCGGGAGAATCGGCTGGCCGAAGCGGTCGTACATGACCTCGTCGCAGAGGACATAACGGTAGCCGCCGATAATGCACTCGTTGTCCGGATCCCAGAGTACGAGCTGCTTAAAGCCGAAAGCCGGGTCCAGATCGAAACGGTCAAGGTCCATGGCCTTGCCGGTTCCGCCGCCGCCGTCCCGGAAGACGATTTCCCTCAGACGTCCGATTTCCTTCATGGTATTCGGAGCACAGGTCGAATCGACGAGGTAGATTTTGTTCCCGGCGCGGTTGGTGTCGCGGAGGAAACGCTCCTCGGTAAGTTCACTCTTTATGAGTTCCTTGTCAATTGGGGCAATAATCTGTTCCATGGCTTATTCTGTGGCTAGTGAATACACTTTTTCGCGGACATATTCAGCCCACTCGATATCCTTTTTATCCGATGTGAACGACTCCCAAGGTATCGGCTTTCCGAACACAAGGGTCAGCTCGCGGTTTCGCCAGCGATAGAGCTCGTCGGGGAGACAGAACATGGCAAGAGGAAGCTTGATTTTCAGCTTTTTGCACAGGATATCCAGATTATAGAAACGTTTTGAGTTCTTCCCGGAGAACCAGAAGGGGATGATGTCGCGATGGGATGTGCGGCTCTTCGTAATGAAGGTTTTCCTCCAGGGAAGGTCCGTTATCTTGCCGTCAATCTTCCGGGAGCAAAGTCCCGCCGGGAAGATAAAGAGCTGCTTGTCGGACTGGAAGGCCTCTTCCAGCATGGAGGAGAGTTCCCGCGCCTGTGCTCCCATTTTATTGACTGGGACAAGGAACTCCTGGACCTGGCCTACATTCATCAGAAAATCATTGGCCGGAGACACAATGTTCCCGTTGTACTTTCGTCCGAGGAAGGCGACCATGGAGAGAGCGTCCGCCCCTCCGAGAGGATGGTTCCCGCAGAAGGTGAAACGGCCCTCCGAGGGAATATTCTCTTCCCCGATTACATTCAGCTTCACATTCATATGCTCCAGGGCCCCTTCAGCGAACTCGACGCCAAGTTTTCCCTCCTTGAAATAATCGTTCAACCAATCCTGGTGGATGAAGCGCTTCACCCAGTTTACTACAAACTTCGGGATTTTCTTTCCCTTTGCACGGGAAGCGATGACTTTGTCTATATCCAGATAGACAATTTTGTTTTCGGCCATAAGGTTTACAGGTTTAGCACCTTCAAAATTAATACATTTTTCAAACCGTTGTATCATTTATTCCCTTTTTTTTATCCGCTTCCCTCGCTTTTTTACTATCTTTGCGAATGACAATAACCAGTACAATAATATGAGAACCCGTTTTTATCCTTTTGCGGCCATTATCGCCGCTGTCCTTTTCCTCGGATGTAAAAAAGAACCTGCTCCGACGCCGGAACCGGATCCGGATCCGATTGTCGACCCCGTTATTATTCCTGAGACAAAGTATTTCAGCGGCGGGTCCGGAACTGCGGAAGACCCGTATCTCATCTCTACGCCTGCGGACCTGAAAGCCCTTTCGGACACATCCAACATGGCTTCCGACGCATCGCGCTATGCGGCTTCATATTTCAAGCAGGGTGCCGACATCGACATGTCCGCCACCGACTTCACTCCCCTTTTCCAAAAAGGGAATACAAAGTTCTCGGGAACCTATGACGGGGACGGGAAGACCATCTCGGGACTGAAGATCCTCTCCTCCGAAAAGAAGGCCTCCGGCTTTGTCGCCTATGCAAATGGAGCGACAATCAAGGGAATAAACCTTTCCGGGGTCAACATGGACGTCCAATACGTTTACAGCGGAGCCATTGCCGGCTATGTAGAGGGCGGGGCGAGCATCGAGAACTGCTCCGTTTCCGGCCAGATACGCCAGTATACCGCCTCCCTGAACGTCCTCGGAGAGGCGAATGAGGGCTATTCCGGCGGTGTTGCCGGCTATGTCACCGACAGCAGGGTGGCGGATTGTACCATGAACGGCAATGTCACGATCTACGGCAAGTACAGCGGCGGTATGTTCGGGCTGGTCGAAAACTCGACCATTGAGAACTGCAAGCTGCTTAAAGAGAACACCGTCAATATATACTACCACTGGAACGGCGGCCTTATCGGAAAGGCGAGAGGCGCCTCAACCGTAATCCGCGGATGCTCCTTCGAAGGTAACCTGACCGCCGTCGGCTATGTCCAGGGCGGAATTGTCGGCCAGATGGAAGGCGGCCTCATCGAGAACTGCGTAATGGGCAGCTATGCTTCGATCGGCAGCGACAAATACTTCGTCGGAGGAATCGTCGGAGCCATCCTTCCGGTTGCTGAATGCACAGTCCGCAACTGCGCCGCTTATGGAACCATCAAGGGCCAGTACAGCATCGGCGGCATAGCCGGATACACCGGTTTCGGAAACAGCACTATCAAGAACGCCGCCGCAACAGAGCCGGTCACAATCGAGAACTGCGCCTGTATCGGCAGCGAAATTACGGCTACCGGCAATAACGGTGGATCCAATTCCTATTCTATTGCAGCAGGCATCCTGGGATGGTCCCACGGTTCCAATAAACTGACTGTCAAGGGCTGCTACAGCGCTCCCGCCTTCATCCAGACGATATCCGCCGGAAACCGCGGAGCACTCGCCGGCATCGTCGCATACCAGAACAGTACCAGCGGCAATGTCCTTTTCAAGAACTGCTACAGCACGGTGACCCCTTCCTCCATGTTCTCCTGCAACGAGCAGATCACTTCCGTTACAACCGACAACTTCCACGGAGGAATCTACTGCCGCAGCACCCAGCCGACAACCTTCGAATCCTGCTTCTGCGACAGCGCAATCCAGCTCGGAACCGGAGACTCCAACGCGAGTGAGAAGAATAACGAGCAGCTTTCGACCGCCTCAC
Source organism: Bacteroidales bacterium (assembly GCA_017445755.1). Lineage (GTDB taxonomy): Bacteria > Bacteroidota > Bacteroidia > Bacteroidales > UBA932 > Cryptobacteroides. The sequence continues at coordinate 73,839 of JAFSSE010000024.1, forward strand.
TTTCCGACGGAACCCTCCTCTCCAAACTTCAGGCGTCGGCGGACGGGGCCACCTGGATTGCCGGGGCTAACGGACTGCCGACCCTCCAGGGCCTTCCTGCCGATCCGAACGTAAAACCCAAGGCGAAAAAGCGTGTCAGCGTCATCGGAGACTCGATTTCAACCTTCAAGGGCTGGGTCCCTGCAGGATACAGCACCCACTACCCCGCCACTGACGGGACCCTCACCCTCGTCAATGAAACCTATTGGTACCGGCTTATTTACAACCACATGAAGAGCGCGACGCTCGACATGAACATCGCCTTCTCCGGCTCGACCGTCACCAATACAACAGCCGAAAATTACGCCGCCCGTTACGGCTCCGCTTCCAATGCATGGTACGGAAAGGACTTCGTCACCCGCTTCATCGAGTGCGGCGGCTGCGGACGTCCAGACATCATCCTGATCCACGGAGGAACCAACGACTGGGCCCATAACGCCGACCCGCTCTACCCGGGAAGCGCCTTGTCGAAGAGTGCCACAACCCCTTCCGACGCTACTCTGAACTCGATTTACGCCGTCGCTGATGCTGCCAAAACGAGGACTGAGGTCAATGCCCTTCCCGACGGCTCCTTCTGCGAGGCCTATGTCAAGCTGCTGTGCCAGATCCGCGAGCGCTATCCCTCCTGCAAGGTTGTCTGCATCATCGGCGACTACCTCAGCACGGCCTTCGAAGAGTCTATGCTGAAAATGGCGGAGCACTATGGTGCTAAGACAGTGGACCTTCTTGCCGTGAACGGCTTCAATGACCAGAAGTACATGCCGAAGCACGACTTTAACGGCACCTCCGGCTGCCATCCCGGTTCCCAGGCAATGGCCTTCATCGCCGAGAAGATCTACACCGAACTCGGTGCCTGGCTGGAGGAATAATCCACGCCGTATCCGAAAAGGGCAAAATCCCCTTTAAGAGGGTCGTCCGGGAAGATTCGGGAGAGTTTCGCAGTCAGCTTCATGGCAGCTGCCATGGATGCGCAGCGGGAACTGATCAGACCGAGCTTCCCGGCCTCGGTAAGTACGTGTGTATCAAGGGGTATTATAAGACTCTTCTTAGGAATTCTGTCCGCCCAGAGCCCAAGGTCCACCGGGGAAGAATCCCGGACCATCCAGCGGAGGAACATGCAGAGCCGCTTGCAGGATGACTTGGTGTCCTTCGGTACAATGACCGACAAGCCCTCGCCGGAAAAATAGGCGCAGATTGCCTCCAGAACGTGAATTGCATCTCCCGCCGGGACGAAATCCCCCAGTGAGCCGTACTCCAACAGGAGTTTCCGGCAGGCCTCGAGGAAGCGGTTCATCAGATCCTTGGTGTAGAGTCGGTAGAAACATGAGCCGTCCCCCTTGGGGACAAAGTCGGAGAAGGCCCCCTCCCGCACCCAACGATCCGGTTCACCCTCCGAAGCGTCCAGAAGCAGTTGAATCTTAGGAAGAAACTGTTCGCGGGAGCCATAGCTCAGGGCCGCCGCCATGAAGGCCATTATTTCCTGATTCTCCTTTCCCTCGACCTGGTGCATGAACCAGGAAGGGTCCCCGTAGAGGAACCGTTCCGTTTCATAGCGCCGCGCGTACTCTTTAAGCAGTTCTTCCATATTGATGAATTTTCGACATGCAAAAATAACAACAATTCCGGAGGTTGGAGGGACAAAAAGGGCCGTTTCTGCACATGAGGCCAGGGGTACGCCGGTGCAGTTAGCTTCTACAGCGCGAAGTGGACCGGGGTATCGTAATCGTTCCAGTTTCGGAGGTCGAGGGTCAGGGCTTTCTGGTCGTAGACGTTGCTGAACTGGGTGTCCTCAACGGTACCGTTTTCCCAGACAAGGTCCTTCCAGTGGACCATCGAAAGGCACTCCGAGGCCTCTTCACGGGTGAGTACTCCCCCCTTCCCGGCAATGAACGAGCCGGCCGTCTCATAACGCCACCAGCTCTTGCTGTGGGGATTCCCGACCGAAGGGTCAGGAACGGTCGTATAATACTTCTCCGAAAGAAGGTGGTTCGTTACGAGCATGCTATTTTCCCCGGGATTCTTCCTTACGACAAGGGTTTTCCAACCGTCTTCTTTGTCAAACTCGACTACGGCGCAGTCCCCGGAAGCATCGGCGACCATGTAATGATATCCCGAACCGACCGCGGCATCATGGCACACATCGACCGTGGAGAGTAGCGAGAGGGCCTCATCAACCGTGGCGCACTTGTCCAGCCAGAGGCGCATGATAACGGTCGTCCCGACATCGTGGCGCTCCGTATCCTGGCGTGCGGCCTGCTTGGGCAGGGCCATGATGGATGTGCAGAGTCCCTTCTCATTCATCCCGTCTACCGGCGCATAGATGGATGCAAGGCAGCTGAGCTTCTTCCCGAGCGAGGTCGGAAGCGTCTCCAGGGAATAGCCGAAGTGGGACATGTCGCTGACAGCAATGGATGCATAACCCTTTTTCGGGCGGGAAACAGTGACCATAGTAGGATTCTTGAAATAGTCATAATTCCTACCGTAGAAATAGCCGCCCCCGTCTGCATTCTCAACCTGGAAGCTGGTGCAGTTGAAGGTTGCCATTTCCCCGTTCTCATCCGCGACCTGGGCGCTTTTCATCTTAATCGGAATACCCTTGCCTATCCTGGAGATGACATAGTCAAGGAGGGCAGCATTGGAATTCACATCCTTCGAGACAAGGTCATCCAGATCATATGCCGCCTTGTATTCCATCTGGTACAGATATTTGTTCCCGCCAACCGGGGAGACGGAACGGACAGTAGCAATTTCGCCACCCCAGATACAAGCTACAGCTATGCAGAGTGCGGCAATGATGCCGGCAATCCAAAGAAGTAATTTTTTCATACCAGTTATGCTCAATCGTCAACCCGGATAAGATTACCATCCTTGTTGAACTTAAGTTCAAGACCGTTCAACAGTTCAACTTCAAAGCCATAGGGCTCCTTGTCTATCATTACGATGACCTGACCCGGAAAGTTCGTCCGGACATACTCTGCAATCGCAGCCGGGACAAGGGCTGAAGAAACGAAAAGGGTGGCTACAGCCACAAGAATCTTGGAAATGGTCTTCATGGTACAAAGATATTAAAAAAATCAGAATTTATTTGTTTTCAGTGATTTGATTGATTTTGCCATATTGATCATAGCGACGGGTATAGTCGTCAATCTCCTCCTCAACCTCGTTGGCCTTGTCAAGTGCCTGGAGGTTTTCATCCCGGTAGGCCTCCATGGCAAAACCATAGAGCCGGTGGATTCTCCGCAGGGAGGATCCCGAGGCAGCATTACTGTCAAAGGCTGCCGCCAGCTTGGTATACGTAACCCGCTGCACCTTGCAGAGGGCGCAGACATCCGGCCTGAATAAAGAGTATACTCTTGAAGAGCCCTCGCGCTTACCTTTTTAGCCGGCCGGACCACCGGGCGACCCACTTTTTCTCCTTTTTACTCAGTTTTTTAACATCTGCTACATAATCCGGGTCGGGGATATACCAGCCCGTGGATTCGAAGTAATCCCTAAGGTCTTTGGATTTGAAAACATAGCCATGGTAGGCGAAAGGCAGGTTCCGAAGGATACGGGCGTCATCGGAGGTCGACCGGATGTTCTCCCCAAGGAGGAAAGTCCAATCATAGTAGAACTCTTTGGCCGCAGAAACGATATCTTCGGATAAAATTTCGTCCTCATTTCCCACGACAGACCAATAGGCATTCTCCTGAAAAACAAAGAGCTCGCCATTCGGACAGAAGTCCTTCTTGTGGAAGGTAATACCGCCCTCGCGGATATGGAAACGTCCGCTTTTCTCTTCGCCGCCGAACTCCGTATAATCGGCCTTTCCGACTCCATTGATGGTCCATTCATCGATGCTCTCATAGAAGCCGGGATAGATGGAGAACGACTCAGCGTCGCCCATGTTGATATTCAGCGTGAAATCGTCTATCTGGTGGTTCCCCCAGCGGCAGGCGGCGGTCAGGACATACGGGATGCTATATTTCATATCCACCGAAGAAGACATCCGGAATCGGTATGAATGATGGACCGTATTGAGACCCGGCTTGAAGCTGGCGCTGAAATGATATACATAGTCGGAGGGAGAACTGTCACTCCCCTCTGTAGATTCAGCATGGGTTACCTGGAAAGCCAGATTCTCTCCGTTCATAACTACCTTGAAGTCATGGATGTTCGGATGCTCCGGGGAACGGCTGAGGTCCTCATTGGGGTAAGGCGCAGCCGCTTCAAAGCCAACGAGGAGGGTCTTCTCTTTGTCGGTCGGATTAAAAAACTCATAATACACCATTACTTCCACGTAGTCGCTCTTTCCGACGCGATTGATGGACAGTATCTCTTTCTGAACGGTAATTTCAGTCTCAGTAATAGGTATCAGATGGTTCCCTCTGGCATAAAACACACCGTCATTGGCGACGGCTCCGTTTGCAGCGAGAATCAGGATCGCTATCAGGGAAAAGAGTTTCTTATTTCGGCAGGGACTTGCCGGAGAATTTGAAAACGCTTCCTTCATGCTTGCTTCCATTTAGTTTCCAATTGCGGTTACATTTGGGCTCCGGCCATTCCCTGTGGTTGGAGCAGTGATAATGGATCACATCCTGACTGCCGTCCGGCCAGTTCAGAACAATATCTTCATCCATATCATCCGCGCCATCTATTTCCCCGAACACAAGATGATAAACCGTCTTGCCATCAACTTCATACTGCGGGACAGCCAGCAATCCGTCCATGATAGCGAGATATGCTTTTGTCACATCAGAGGATTTATCCCTTACCGTATAAGTTTCACCCTTGAATGTCAGGGTCATCCCAGGCATCTCGGGAGAGATTATAGAGTTGTTGTCGGAGTCAAACGCCTCTATATAAACATTAACTGGAGTCCAGTCAACAATCAAATCTCCACCAATAATTTCTTCACAGGAGGTGGCCGCAAGCAGCACCGAGAGCGTAACAAATGGAATCAATAACTCTTTCATCTTCTTTTCTGTTTTCTATATAGAAATCCAACTTGTACGATTTCTTGCACCTTCCGATTCATTTCTTTTCGCAAAAATAAGGTATTTTTGCTGAATATCAAGTGTTTTAGTATGATGATATGTCATAATTGACCAACGTGTCACTTTCGCCAACCATTTTTGTCAATAAAACCGCATTGCGGTACTCGGTGTTCACGTTTTTGGCTCACCTCCGCAGACATCTTTGCCATGTCCGCCACCTACGAAACCTTCAAGAGCTTCATGTCCCTCACGGAAGAGAAACTCTCCCTGCTGGAGCAAATCCTCCGGCAGACCTATCCGGAGGCTTACTTATAGGTGATTTTATTCAAAATATTTTGCGTACTGCATAAAATTTGCTATTTTTGTGCAGTACAAAGAAATTAGTGTATGAAAAACATAATTCTTCAGCAGAAAGCGGAGCGAGATATGCTCGCATCAAAAGACTATCAGACGAGAAATGAAATAGCAAGTACGGATGCGCTTCTGGGCTCCGGCCTCATTAAACTGATAACCGGGCCGCGTCGTGCAGGAAAGTCCGTCTTTACCCTTCAGATGCTCAGGGGGAAGAATTATGCCTATCTGAACTTCGATGACAGTTCCTTGCTATCCCATTTTGAAGAGAATGCAGTAATGAAGGCCCTGTCGGAAGTTTATCCCGGATATGAATACCTCCTTCTTGACGAAATCCAGAATCTCGATGGCTGGGACACATGGGTGACCACCCTTTATCGCAGGGGCGTAAACCTCTTGATAACCGGATCCAATGCCAATCTGCTTTCCAGCGAGATGGCCACACTACTCACAGGACGCTATTTCGAAACCCTGATGCTTCCCTTCTCGATGAAGGAAACGCTTAAATACACGCAGGTGAACATGCAGCCCCAGCTCCCTGCAGAGGAAGCCGCACTTTCAAATGCGATGGAGGACTATCTGAAAAATGGCGGTTATCCTGAAATCGTAAGGACAAGGGAGATAGAGCAGGCCTATATGGGATCGCTCTTCGACTCCATCATCCTCAAGGACGTGGCAAAGCGCCATAAGATTCGTAAGACAACAGAGCTCTATGATCTTGCCGATTACCTTATCACCAACTATAGCAATCCGCTAAGTTTTACAGGCATTGCCGGGGATCTTAATCTTGGCAGCGTTACTACCGTCAAAAAATTCTGCAAGTATCTGGAAGAGCCCTATCTGTTCTACTTCCTTCCCCGGTTCAACCAGAAACTGAAGGAAATGAAGAAGGCCGACCGGAAAGTGTATGTGGTTGATACCGGTTTCGTGCTGGCCCGGTCACTGGAATTGTCTGCGAACAGCGGCAGGCAGCTCGAAAACATGGTATTCGTGGAACTCCTGAGAAGGGGGTATGATATTAAGAAGAACGAGCTATTCTACTATCACACTGCAAACGGAAAAGAAATTGACTTCGTTACCAAAAAGGGCACGACTGTCGGATCACTGATACAGGTTGCGTACGAAATCTCCAAGCCCAAGACCCGTAGCCGGGAACTCGATGCCTTGGTTATCGCATCGGAGGAGTTAAAGTGCAATAACCTGATTCTTGTGACTTGGGACACAGATGAGCAAGTAAACTACAAAGGCAAGGACATCCAAATTATCTCCGCTCGGAACTGGTTCCTAAAGTAAGAAACTTTACTTCAGCGGTTCCCAGTGCTGGCAGAGTTCCGGTTTCCAGATGATGGTGAGGTCGTTGGTTTTGTATTCTTTCTGCATAGTGTTATTTGTCTTGTGGTTCCAAATATCTGACTTCCTTGCCGTTCTTCTTGGCGTATTCGATTTCCGAGCGGGTGCTGGAGGCGGGCCATGGCCCAGGTGTCTTTGTCGTTGCGCTCGAAGTAGATGTCTTTGTTGGGCTCTTCCATAGGAACAATCTAATACTCTGTCAGCAAAAACGCCATATACAGCGGCAGCGTGAGCGTCTCACCGCTGCGGCCTACATTATAATTACCAAGTTTGAGCGCACTGTCCACGTGATAGACATCCTTGTTTTTCAGGATGGTCCTGGTGCTCTTGACATTGCCCGTGGCGGCCTTCACCTCCACCAGCGTACAACGTCCCTTGTAGCGCATCAGAAAATCCACCTCCAGGCCTGAATCCTTGTGGAAATAGTACAGGCCCCGGCCCATCTTGGAGAACACATCCGCAATGATATTCTCAAAGATGGCCCCCTTGTAGCCCAGCAGGTTCCCCTGCAGGACATCGGCCTGCGTGCCCTGCTCCAGCATGGAGAGGAAGAGTCCCGAATCCCGCATATACACCTTGAACACGTCCTCATCGGCATTGCCGTCCAAGGGAAGCTCGGTCTGCGTAAGGTTGTAGCAACGGGCGATGATGCCCGCATCCTCAATCCATTGGAGGCTGCCAAGATACTGCGATGCGCGGGCACCCTTGCGGATGGTCGCATACTGGAACTTCTTGTTCTCTTTGGAGAGCTGGCGGGGAATAGACTCAAAGCATTCCCGAATCTTAGGTTTATCGGCATCCGGCGCATATTTGCCCATGTCGTCCTTGTATTCGTCCACGATGCCGCGCTGGACGGCAAGTACCTGCCCCATGTCGTGGGTATCCAGGAAGGTCGTGACCGCCTCCGGCATGCCGCCCACGACTACGTATTGCAGGAACAGATCGCCGATACGTTTATGAATGGCCTCTGGAACGGGCGTTTCCTTTTCAAGGCACTCCCGGAGCCTGTCGATGATTTGCGGGGTTATTCCATCGGCCCAAAGGAACTCTTCGAAATCCAGCGGATTCATCTCCACAATGGTCTCATATCCCACCGGGACGGAAGTTCCTTTTTCCTTGTCTTTTTCCTTGTCTTTTTTCTTGTCCTTGCTGCCGTAGCCGCTCACGCCGAGCAGAGAGCCGGTGCAGATGATGTCGTATCGGCCATCAGTTTTGAAGAATTTGAGCGCCGTCCGTGCCTCAGGACATTCCTGCAGCTCGTCCAGGATCAAGCAGGTCTGGCCGGGGACAAAGGTGGCTCCGGGGACGATGGCCGTAAGGTTCATCACGATGTCATCCACTTTCTTGGAACCTTGGAAGGCAACTTTGGCATCGGGCTGTTCAAAGAAGTCGATGTAAATGACGTTCGCGTAATTCTCCCCGGCAAACTTCCGGACAGAGAAGGTTTTGCCGCACTGGCGTACGCCCTTGATGACAAGGGGTTTACGGGAGGGCTTGTTTTTCCAGTCCTGGAGGACGGATTCTATCTTTCTTCTGAGCATATTACACTTTTTCAAGCGAGTTTACTCCGCAAAGATACACTTTTTCGAGCGAGTTTTAACAAGACATTGACACTTTTTCTCAACTGATAACAATAATAGAAATTTTGTTTATTACATAAACTTTAATATATTTGTAAAGTTTATTGAGTAAACTTTAATTAATCAAGCATATGAAGGCATTCAGACAATTCTTCATTATTGCCCTGGCGGCAGGGCTGGCCGCATCATGCGGGGATGCATTAGACCAAATCAGCACAGGGGAGGATACCGGCTGGAAGGCCTCCCTTACCGCCACTCCCGCATCAACAAAGATTTCCAATGATGGGACCGCAACCGTGACGTTCCGTTTCGGTATTACGAGTGTTGTCGGTGTGCAGGAGACTGATCTCAGCAAGTATACCGCCACCATCACTTTCGAGGCTTCGGGCGGCTCGGTAAGCCCGGAATCGGCCACCACAGATGAGAGCGGCAACGTGACGGTGACCTTCACAACCCCGGATCCCCAGAGCTTCACCGGCGGCTCCGTCACGGGAACCGTGCTCAAAGTTGCGAATAAAGGAGATGACACTTTCTTCCAGCAGGGCACCCTGGCCACCGCCACGGCAACCATCCTGCCGCTGGACGCCGAGGAACCGGGCGGCGGCTCCGTCATAGAACAGGCCGAAAAGCTCAAAGACAACACCTATTCCGTCCAGAAGAAGGGCGGAGAAGTTCAGGTCTATGAACTCCCGCAGGAGTACTCACAATGGTGGGTGGGCTCCAGCTGGATGGACGGTACCAAGCAGTGCATCCACGTAGAATGTATGGACGAAGACAAGGATAATATGACCCAGGGCTGGCTCAGCGGAGAAATTCCGCCGGAAGTGGCAAACAAACTCACCATCATCAACCAGGAGTTCTATGAGAAGTATCCCTGGGCCGGAGCCAAGTTGGGAACCATGAGACTGGGTCAGGACAATATGCTGGACGCCCATTTCGGCGTTGGCGGCAATGTCAAGACAGACGGAAGTTCCGCAATCCTGCTCAAGGAAAAGAGCAGCACCAAGGCCTATTCCGGACAATATCAGTTCCTGGCTGTGTTCGTATTCGCAAACCAAGTTTATGACCAGGAGACAGATTCTTATATTGCCGAGGGAGACGAATACACCATCTGCATCAATGCAACGCTGGATGAACTGGTGGCCGAGCTGTCTTATTTCCGGCTGGATTATTCCAGCAGCTGGGTTGCTCCCGGCCAGTCCATAACCCTTACGGCAGACTGGACGGCCGGTGCCAGCTTCGACTGGAGCAAAGTGACGCTGAACAACCAGACCCGCAACAACTATTCCGGCGACTGGTTCAGCTGGGATGCCTCCACGCAGACACTGACCGCAAAAACATCGGCCGATAACGAGCAGGTGGAACTGGAATTCGGCTATGCGGGCACGGATATGACCAGCAAGATATCCCTCTACAACGGTCCCGGCTACTCTTCCTTCTCTCTTTCTATGGAAAACAGTTCCGCCGATTATATTGTGGCCGAGAATGATCCCGCTTACGGATGGGGCAGCGATACCATCTGGCTTACGGTAGATGCATGGACGCCAGCGGGCTCTTCTTTCACCGGTTACGGCATAGAGATTGACCCCGCTACGGAAAACTATAACAAATTGGATTACAATCCTTACGGAAAATATGTCAACTTCAGGAAAGGCATTCCGGAAGGAGAGTTTAACCTGATCTTCCGCAGCGTGACCGACCACAGCGTCAAGTTCACCATCCCCGTAAAGGTGGTTAAGCATAAGCCCACCTCCTTCCAGATTACCTACAGGCACAGTAACGGCAATTTTGAACCCTGGACCAGTGGAGGAGAAAACGGCGTGTGCAATTATCCCATGGGTATGGAGCTGGGCGTGATTACGGAGCCGGAAGACGCCTATTGGAACTGGGCCGACGTTGAACTGGCAAGCGACTACGACGGCTTCGCCTTCAACGGCTACGGCGGAAAGGATGAGCACCCCAAGCTCCAGCGCACCAAGAGCAACCCCGGCGGCGGCACCGGATACGGCACGCAGATTATCTTCCGGCTGAAGTACAACAATAGGAAGACCAGTACCATTTACGTAGACCACAACTAAAACCTTTCATTAATAATTAGTATCTTTGCCCCTGTTATGGAAGAAAATTTTGACGCGCTTGAAGTACTTGCCCGTACCAGGGGCAAGGTTGAAATGGACCAGGTCCCTATCGGAGAGAACATCTTTCTGGTATGGGGCTGGCCCACGGCTGTATTTTTCCTTCTGGAGTTTGTTCTGTGGCTGGTGTTTCACCAGCAGTGGTGCCTGTGGCTTTGGGTGGGGATTCCCATAGTAGCCGTCCCCCTCATGGTTCGGCTCCTGAAAAAAGACCATGAACGCACCCATACTAGGACACATGATGCCAAAGTGATTCTGGACTATTGGATTTTCGTCGGCTTCGCTTGCTTTGTAAGCGGACTCGTCTTTGGCTTTTCCGGACAGTATGATGCTTGTTTTATGCCGCTGGTTTGCCTTCTGGTTGGTATCGGCAGTTTCATTACCGGTGAAATCCTTAGATTCAAGCCCAAAACTATTTGCGGCCTTGCGGGATGTGTCATCGGCATAGGCGCATTCCTATTCACCGGAGAACTATGGCACTGGCAGCTGCTTGCCGTTGCTCTGGTTGCCATCATTGCGCTTATCGTCCCCGGAATACTGTACAACAAACGCGTGAGAGATGGAATTTAAGGAACTGGATCCGCTGCTTCACAACGAATTGCGTCTTAAGGTGATGGCCGCGCTGTCGTCGCTGGACGACGCTGACTTTGTGTACTTGAAGGGACTTACCAAGGCCACGCAGGGGAACCTGAGCGTGCAGCTGACCAATCTTGAAGAGGCCGGGTATATCAAAGTCTCCCGCAGCGGCAGCGGGCGCGGTTCACACACGGTATGCCGTATTACAGACAAAGGGACCCGCGCCCTTCGGGCTTACCAGAAGGCCTTGATGGGGTATTTCTCAAAGGAATCCTAACGCACACTGTCCCTCTTCCTCCGGGGATTCCGCTCCCTTCGGTCGCGCTATCCCTTGGTGGGGAGGTTTTGAGGAACGGAGCGACGAAGGCGGCATCAGCCGCCGTGCCGTAACGTTAGCGAGATGCGCAGCATCGAAGCAGTGGAGGCACCGACCGTAGCAAAGCGAAGGTCGCATGCCCCTAGGGGCAGCTGCGAAGCAGCGGGGGTTAAAGGGAAGGCGCGAAGCGCCAATCCCGAAGCCGAAGCGAAAAAGCTGGCGATTAAGCCAGCTTTGAAGCGGAGGCGGAGGGATCGAAGAGGAATCGGTGAGGAATTTGCACCCTCCTTCTTGCAAGTGTTTGTGTTTTAGAAACTTACAAAAACGTAATCCCGACATATCGGAGGGTTCAAATTGCCGAGGGATACGACTTGCATACTGTGAAATGTCTCTACCCCTTTAAAAAACTGATGGCAATAGGGACATAACAGAGACATCCACCGCACAGATCCCCCGGAAAAGCGCCCGG
>JAFSSE010000025.1 GCA_017445755.1 Bacteroidales bacterium
AAGTCTCATTCTTACCGCGCTGGATAAGCACCTGCTCTTTTTTGGCTATATCCAGATACTTTTTCATATTGCCTCTTAATTCGGCTGAACTGATGACTACCATAATACAAGTACATTATAATGTACAAATGTATTAATAAAATATCAAACAACAAAATGAAACGCAATTCGATACATTTTCGTGCGGGTGATTTGAGGCCCGGAACGGGCCGAAGGCGCCATCAGGCGCCGTGGCGGAACGTCAGCGAGATGTCGAAGACATCGAAGCAGTGGAGCCACCCGGGTTCTGGCGGAGCGAAGCGGAGACAGGTTCCGGCATCCCCCCTGAATAGGGGGATGTCGCGGAGCGACAGGGGGTTGAGACAGACGGAGTCCCTTCACCCTAGCACGCGAAAGCCCGGCCGTCAAGGGCCGGGCGAATTCGCGTGCGGGTGAAGGGACTCGAACCCATACGCCGTAAGGCACCAGATCCTAAGTCTGGGTTGTCTACCAATTCCAACACACCCGCGGAAGGTCTGCAAATATAGGAAAAAATCCCGTTATTTGCGTAATCCTTATTGAATATCGATGCAGTAAGGAATCGTGGCATAGACCTGGGTAGGGGATGCGGAAGTCATCTTCCGGAGCTCTTCGCCGAGGGATTCGAACGGAGTCCCGGTTAGTACATAGTCTTCCGTATTCTTCTGGCCGAAGGTCGAAAGAATCATGTCGAACATATTCATCGGCTTCGGATAAGAAATCACGGAGTAGTCGCTCTCCGAGACAAACCCTCCGAGCGAGGCCGCGTAATAAACAGCATCCTGGAGCGTTCCAATCTCATCGACAAGTCCGATATTGACGGCGTCAGAACCGGTCCAGACGCGTCCCTGGGCGATATTGTCGACTGCTTCGGGGGTCATGTCCCTGCCTTTGGCCACGAGCTGGACGAATTCGTCGTAGATATCTTCGACATAGGCCTGCATATAGGCAGTCTCCTCCTTGGAGAAAGGCCGCATGAGCGAGAACATGTCGCTGTGCTTGTTGGAACCGACCGTCACCACATTGACATGGGCCACTTTTTTGGCCGTTCCGCTGAATTCAGGGATCATGCTGAAAACACCGATGGATCCGGTCAGAGTGGCCGGGTTGGAGAATATCTTCTGGCAACCGTTGGAAATCCAGTATCCGCCGGAAGCGGCATAGTTGCCGTAGGAGGCAACGAGGGGCTTTTCTTCGGCGAGAAGATCGAGGGCTGAGCGGATTTTTGAAGAGGCGAGAACGCTGCCGCCGGGAGAGTTGACCCGGAGGACGACTGCCTTGATTTTGTCGTCCTTGCGTATTTCGTCAATCATCCTCACGAAGCGGTTTCCGGCCACCTGGGTTTCTTCCTTTCCCTCAATAATCTGTCCGTCGGCGAACAGGATGGCAACGTTGCCCGATATGGGCTCGGCCGCCCTTGCCTGGACATAATCTGCGAAAGGAATAAGGTGCAGATCTTCCGATTTTTCAACCACGGCGAGGTCGCAAAGCTTCTTGACAAGTCCTTCATGATCAAGCATTTCATCTACCAGTCCGGCCTCAAGGAGATCTTCGGGGAAATTGAGTTTCAGCCCATCGACAAGGGCGTTGAGGTCCTTGACATCAATGCCCCTCGCCTCGGCCATTTCGGAGGACAGGGCGTTCCAGATGGAAGAAATCATGGCTTTGTTCTGCTCGAGATTCTCCTCGCTCGGAGCGTTCTTGATATACATTTCCCCGGCGGACTTATATTTTCCGTGCCGAATCAGCTGGTAGTTGACTCCAAGCTTGTCGAGAAGGTCCTTAAGGAAGATTAGGCGTCCCGACATGCCGATGAGCTGCACCATCCCTCCATGGTTCGAGACCGTGTAGATTTTATCGGCTACCGTGGCGAGGTAATATGATGCGTTGTCGGTATTCTCCGTATAGGCGACGACCGCCTTGCCGCTCTCACGGAAATCGGAGAGGGCTTTCCGCAGCTCCTGGAGCTGGGCGATACCGCCGCTGTAACCGTCGGGGCGGAGGAAAATATATTTCACACCGGGATCTGCCGCTGCGTACTTTATTGCCCTGACAGCACTCCAGATACCGACTGTAGGTACAATCTGGGGCGAGAAGGAAGAGAGGTTCATGGGATCCTCAATGGACTGTTCCTGAATCTGGAATGAGGAGCAGTCGATGCTGAGAACGCCTTCCCGTGGAAGTATCGTCTTGCTTTTTCCGGAGACGGCGGCAGAGCCGGCAGCGCCGATCAGGAGGAAAAATCCGATAATCCACATGATGAAAAAGCCGCAGAGAACGGCCAGGGTCATTTTTACAAAATCCTTCATGGTTCTTTCTGTTATATCCCTGCAAAATTAGCAAATTCCTCCTTGCTTACCGCCTTTTTCCCGTAAAAAATGTAACTTTGCAGGATTGAAAGAAATATCATGGCAATCCAGAAACCGTCAATCCCGAAAGGGACCCGTGATTTCGGCCCGCAGGAAATGGCCGAGCGCAATTACATATTCGATACCATCCGCAGCGTTTTCCGAACCTTCGGCTACCGCCAGATAGAGACTCCGGCCCTGGAGAATCTCTCGACCCTTCTCGGAAAATATGGTGACGAAGGAGACAAACTCCTTTTCCGGATACTCAATTCAGGTGATGCCTTTTCCGGTGTCGGTATCAATGAGTACCGTATTGAAGGGGATACATATAACAGCAGGGCGCTGTCGCTGAAAGTGTCTGAGAAAGGACTCCGGTATGACCTTACGGTCCCGTTCGCCCGTTTTGTAGTCCAACACCAAAACGATATTTCTTTCCCGTTCAAGCGCTTCCAAATCCAGCCGGTCTGGCGTGCGGACCGTCCTCAAAAGGGACGCTACCGCGAGTTTTACCAGTGCGATGTCGATGTTATCGGTTCAAGGTCCCAGGTCAATGAACTGGAACTGGTCCAGATAGTCGACCGCGTGTTTTCCCTCCTGGATGTCAGGGTTCTCATCAAGATAAACAATCGCAAAGTACTTACAGGTTTTGCCGAAATATGCGGTTTTCCGGACAAGGTCGTTGACATTACTGTCGCCATTGACAAGCTGGACAAGATAGGGCTCGAAAAAGTCAAGGAGGAAATGCTCGGGCGAGGCCTGACCGAAGAGGCGGTTTCAGTAATTGAACCTATCCTTTCCCTGTCCGGCACGACTTCCGAAAAGATTGCGCTTATGCGCTCTCTCATGAACGGCGGCTCCGTTTCCGGAATCGTTTCCGAAACGGGACTTAAAGGGCTGGATGAGCTCGAGGAACTCTTCGCCCTGATAGACGCCGCCGGGGTTTCCCAATCCGTTGAAATCGACCTTTCGCTGGCAAGGGGGCTCAATTATTATACAGGGGCCATCTTCGAAGTCAAGGCCCTTGACTATCCGATCGGAAGTATTTGCGGAGGCGGCCGTTACGATAACCTGACCGGGATTTTCGGTCTTCCGGACGTGTCCGGCGTGGGTATTTCCTTCGGCGCTGACCGGATTTACGATGTCCTGAAGGGGCTCGGCAAGTTCCCGGAGGATCTCTCTTCGGCGACCCGTCTTCTCTTTGCCGTCATGGATAGGGATGCCCTCATCTATGTCCTTCCCGTTGCAAAGGCCCTCAGGGAGAGGGGAGTGTCATGTGAAGTCTATCCGGACGTTTCGAAGTTGAAAAAGCAGTTTGAATATGCCGACAGGAAGGGAATCCCTTTCCTCTCCATCAACGGAAGCGACGAGATCTCTGCCGGAATGGTCAATATAAAAAACCTGTCTACAGGCGCCCAGAAAGCCATTCCTAAGGACGATGTCGAGGGAATTCTCTCTTTTATTTTGTAATTTCGAAAATAAATGCTACCTTTGCAATCCCATACCGCGGGATAGAGCAGTCGGTAGCTCGTCGGGCTCATAACCCGGAGGTCGGAGGTTCGAGTCCTCCTCCCGCTACTAAAAAACCAGCCGTTACGGCTGGTTTTTCAGTTCTTCACTTCCTTCGAGTGCGATTGAACGTTCGGCGGGGGAGAGGAAGTGGACACGGAAGGCGCCGGAAACGGGGAACCGGTTGAAATATGTGCTTCTCGTTATGTAGAGCCGTATCCCGGAAACGTCCGGAGAACGGCGGACTGTCCGGACATACCGCTTTGCTGAGGGTCCGGTCAGCGGGAGGACTTTTATGCCAGTGCGACCGTCGGCAAAATCGACTGCGGCTACAAGGTGGGTTTTCTCACGCCGGTCAATGAGTTCCTCGCGCTGAGCTGCCGTGAGATGATGGGAGACCGTAATGTGCCTCCCGAAGCGGGAATTGATCCCTTCCATCATCTCCCGGAAAACCTTCCCGTGGGTTGAGGTGTCCCGAAGGTTTTTCCAGCCGATGTAATAATGGATCATCTCATGGATGATCACATCCTCGAGCTCCTCTTCCGGGAGGTCGAACCTTGTGCTTATAATCATCCTGAAATCCGTCAGGGCCGGCTGCCGGAACGCCCGCGGGACCTTTCTGTAACGGATTTGCCCGAGGGTGCTCTTCGAGCGTCCAAGGGAAATGGGAATAGGAGGGAGAGCTCCGTCGAAACAGAGTTTGTTGAACCGCTCGAAGCAGTCGGAGACGAAGGGGAGTGTAGCCGTCATTCCGCCTTTTCGCCCTCTTCGGCTTCCTCTTCCTGGGCCTTTTCAGCCGCCTTCAGCGCCGCCTTCTCCTCTTCGGAGAGCTCTTCGCTTGTCTTCATGGAGTACCCTTCAGCATTCTTCTTCTCTTCCACGGCATTGATTGCGCGGTTCTCCGCAATGGCTTTGTCCACACCCAGTTCGAAGATATTGTGGATGGAGCTTACCAGATTGACCTGCATGGAATTGAGTTCCTGGGTAAAGACAGGTACCTTTGTATTGCGGTACAGGGCCTTCCCGAGCCCGAATTTGATGTGGTCGAAGTCGTTCCCGTGGACATTCACGCCGAATTTTACGAGAAGGGGCGAGTTGATGACCGAGATGTGGTAGCGGAACTTGTCGTTGAAGTTCTGGACTCCGCTTGCCGCGAGGGTGTAACGGTCAACCTCCAGTACGAAGGGGAAGACCTCCAGGACGTTTTCACGTATGATTCCCTCGACGCTCATCCGGTCGATGACGGCTTTTTTCTTGTTCCGGAAGAGGAGGTATTTCGCGATTTTTGCAAATTCCTGGCTGTTCTCCAGGGTCAGGTCGCTGCCGTAAATCCTCATAACACCGTCAATTGACGGGAGGATGAGGTTCATGTTCTGGTCGAGCTTGGTGGTTGCGGCAAGCTCGCAGTCAAGCATTCCGGAGAAGGATTTCAGCATCGGGAGGATGGTGTCCACCTTCGGCATGAGGGTTATGACCTTTTCAGCGGTGATGTCAACCATGTTGAGGTCGAATCCGGCCTTGAGGTCGTCCTTGGTCTTCGTGGAGTAGAATCCCTCGAAGTAGATGTCGCCCATGTTGGACTCGGCGACGGTGTTGGTAATCTGGAGGCAGCGCTGCTTCATAGCGATGTCGGAGGCCGCCCAGGTTATGTGGAGACTGTCGTACTTGATGCTCCCCGCTTCGAGGGTGACCCTTGCGTTGACATTCGCCGGGAGGACAATCAGGGTGGATCCGGTGCTGTCCGGGAGCTCGGCTGCGTCGATGGAGGCCTGGAACTGCTCGTCTGTCGCGGTTTCGTTCAGGGCTTCGTCGGAAGCGGCTCCGTCATAGGTCTTCATATAAGCGAAGGCGCGCATTATCTCGTTGACGTCGATATGATTGGAAGTGATTTTCGCATCGAGGTCATAGATGCCCCGTCCGGTGGTTATTGCCCTTCGGAGCCCTTTCAGGGTTATTTTTCCGGAGATGTCGGAGTCCCCGGACTGGAGGGTCACGTTCCCAAGGGCGATACGGTCGTTGTCGAAGGAGCCGGAAAGCTTGCTGATCCGGTTCCGGAGCGGATACTTCGGGGTCATCAGGAAGCCTTTGTCAAGGCCCAGCGTCCCGTTGATGTTCCATTCGCGGAAGTACTTTGCGAGGGACTCGTCGAGCCGGATGGAGATATCATGCTTTCGGAATTCTTCCTCCTGGAGCCAGTCGGGAAGTTTCCTCTCTGCGCGCCAGACGGTGAAAAGGGAGTCTTTCGGAACCCCGGGATAGACTCTTTGCAGCGAGTCCAGGAGGTGTTTCCTCCGCGATTTCTGCTCCGCTTTTTCCTTGTTCATTGACGCTGTGACCCCCAGGTTGAGGTCCTTTGCGCCTATCCGGTTTTCACCGGAGCGCAGGGTGGCAATCCCGATATTCCCGGAGAAGGCGAGCTTCGGCGACGGGTTCGCCTTCGTTGCAGGGGTAATTCGGAATGTCTCTTTCGTGTTCCGGATAAAGACGCTGGTCTCGTTACCGTCCCGGAGGGAGAGGTTCTTCCCCTGGAGAACGCCCATAAGCGGGGTCATGGCCTTCATCCCCTTGGAGAGGATGCCGGCGGAATTCTGGGCCTTGAGCGAGAGCTTGCCGCTCCGGATGAACATGGATTCCTTCATGGTGACGTCCGCAGTGTCGATATCCATGGCGAGGGAGAGTACGCGCGCCCCCTGTTTCATGTTCCTGTCGATGCGGTTTCCTTCCGCGGCAATCTTGATGTCCGCGCGGGGGATATAGGCGCTGATGGTGTCTTTCCGGTCATTGACGCGGAGTCCGGAAATCCGGATATCCCCGTTGATATCGGCATCCCCGATGTCTTTCGCGTTCAGCTGCGACATGAGGGCGTCTCCCTTGAGGTCGGCTGTGATGCGGCCAGTCCCGCTGATTCCCATCTTTCGGGTAAAGGCATGGGTCAGGGAATCGACGCGTGCGTTCAGATGGGCCTCAACTCCGAGGGCGGGGTCTTCTCCGAGAAGGTCTTCTCCGGAGCCGGAGGCATGGAGCTGCATTCCTACTATATCTACGCTGAGGTCATTGATCCCGGCGTCCAGGCGGAGGGCTCCGTCAGTTTCAGCGGTGGCGTCCAAACTCAGGTGTCCCTTCCTTCCAAGGTCCTCGTAATCAACCTCCGAGTGCGGAATCACAAGTTCCGCAACGAGTTCCGGAAGGGTGTTTCGCGAGGGGTTCCAGTATCCGTCGGCGAGAGCCGTCAGCGAGAGCCGGGCGTCGGTCGTCAGCTTTTCGAGGAACGGGAAATTCGGTGTGAACTCTTCCACGAGTTCCCCTACGGGGCAGTCGTCGATTATGGCTTCGGCCTTTACGTAGGTGCTGTCACCGTAAAGGACGGCCTCTCCGAAGGCGCTGAGTTCAAGGGCCGAGACCTTTAGATTCATGGAATTCAGCCGAAGGGTCCGGGAGGCCTCGTCCTCGCTTATTCCTCCCTTTGCGGCAAGCCCAATCGGCAGAATCATGCGTCCGAAGGCGTTGGTCCTCAGGAAGGCGCGGGCTGCGGCATCGAGGGCCATGTCATCCTTGTCCCCTCCAAGGCGGAAGCGGTCCAGCGCAAAGGCGAGCGTATCGGAGGGCAGACGGCCCGAAACGAAGAGACTGTCGATGGTGAGTTTGACCTTGGAATCCAGGGGCTTTGTAGTCAGGACCTTCCCGCGGAAGGCGAGGTCTTTCATGGTAAAGAGCCCGAAGAGGGTATCTGCGGGGGCGGTAAATACGATGAAAGGACGCTTTGAAAGGGAAATCTTGCTGACTGCAATTTCCGGAAGGGTCGTCTTTTTGGTAGTGTCTTTCTCCTTGCTGCTTAGCGGGAGGATATCCCAGGAAGCTGCCGTAGAGTCGAAATAGTGGGCGAAAATCCTCGGACGGTCCAGTTCAACCGCATGGATATCGATGGTCCCCTTGATGAAGCTGAGATAATTGACTGAAGCGGAAAAGCGGCGGAAGGAGGCCAGGGTGTCCATGGTTTCGCCCCGTCCGGCCTCCGTAAGGGAGAAGCGCCTTCCCGCGAGTCCTTCCGAGCGGAGGGAATCATAGGCGGCATAGCGGTCATGGGGGTAGGTAAGCGAACAGCCGTCAATATCGACTCTCAGGTAGGGGAAACTCCTCAGGGCGGAGGCCTTCACCCGGTCAAAGACCAGCTCACCCTCGATATAATCCGCGGCAAAGCGGTTGACAATGCCGGTCAGGACCTTGGAGGAGAAAATGACCTGGAGCGCGATTATAAGGATGAGGAGGAAACTGCCGATACCTATGAGGATATTCCTCAGAATTCTTTTCGCTTTCATGGACTTGTCTATTGGCATACAAATATACAAAAAATGTCAGGACAAAGCCCGACATTTTATCAAATCTGAAAGTTTTACGCTCTTACTGCTCTTCCTGGAGACGGAGATGCTGTACATAGATCGCTTTCTGCATAGCAATGCGCTTCTTCTCAGAAGGTTTGGCAAAGGTCTTGCGGGCACGCATCTCACGGACGGCACCGGTCTTTTCGAATTTCCTCTTGAATTTCTTCAGGGCCCTTTCGATATTTTCACCTTCTTTGATCTGTACGATAATCATGCTTTTACACCTCCTTTTTCTCTTGGGGCTGCAAAGGTAATGAATTTTTACCGATTTGCAAGGATTTCACGGAAATTTTCCATTCCCTTCGTCGCGACGTCCCGGATATGGGTGATACGGTTATCCCGGACGGGAACATCTTTGGGGTCAATGATATAAATCGGAGTATCCGCCTTTGCATAACCGTAGAGCCCGGCCGCCGGATAGACCTGGAGGGAGGATCCGACTATTAGCAGGACATCGGCCTTTTCCACCATGTCGATGGCCTTTCCGATGTTCGGTACCGCCTCTCCGAAAAAGACTATGTGGGGACGGAGCTGGGAACCGTTCGGGGCGAGGTCGCCGAGGTGGATTTCCCCGTAACCGATATCAATGACTTCATCGGTACGTCCTGATGAATCATAGATTCCGTTCTCGGGGCGGACCTTGGTCAGCTCCCCGTGAAGGTGGAGGACCCGCGTGGATCCGGCCCTCTCGTGGAGATTGTCCACATTCTGGGTAATGACCTCCACGTCATAATCCTTTTCGAGCTCGGCGAGAATCCTGTGGGCGGCATTGGGCGAAGCCGTCTCAAGCTGCTTCCGCCTCTGGTTGTAGAAATCGAGGACAAGTTTCCGGTTGCGGTACCAACCCTCGATGGAAGCGACATCGTTGACGTCATATTGCTCCCACAGCCCTCCGCTGTCGCGGAAGGTCGCGAAGCCGCTCTCTGCGCTGACGCCGGCGCCGGTAAGTACTACGACTTTCTCTTTCATCAGTCTTTCTTTTCAAAGTAATACTTCCGGACCCAGTACTCGAAGAGCGGGTCCAGGATTGTGGGGTTGTCGGAGCTGTCGAAGGTCACAATTTCCTTTTTCATAAGGGCGTCCTTGACCCTCTTGACATTTGCGGAGGAGTTGAGGGCGTATTTTTTCACGACCTCCGATGAACTGAACCGAGTGCAGCCGTCTATGATGGCCTTCAGGAGGTTGACCTGGTGGGTCGTCAGGTCGTTCATCATCGCGAAAAAGCGCGGCTCATGGACGGCGAGAATGGCGTTCAGCGCCTCTACCAGAATCGGCTCCATAATATAGCCCTTCGACTTGGAGTCGCAGATGGAAACGAAGTGGTTGAGGTACCAGAGATTTCCCTTGAAAAGGCGGCATGCGCCTGTAAGCAGGTCACGGTCAATTACTTTCCCGCTTGAGAGGAAGCCCTTGACGATATGCTCCGTAATCTCTTTTTCATCGACATCCTGGAGGGTGAGATGCTCCACCTGGCGGTAGAAGTGACGCCGGTGGAGGAAGATCTCGTCCATGGCGTTCACCATGGATCCGGAGAAGATATAAGAGAAGGCGGGCCGTCCTTCGGCAGTGAATTCCTTAATGACTTTTTCCATCAGGGAAAGGAGCCGGTCTCCGTCCTCGATAAGGGCGGTGTTCTGGAATTCTTCCAGGATCATGATCAGCGACTCCCCGAGGTCATGGGAGAGCCGGTATGGGAATCTCAGGACTGCCAGTATGTCGGTATCATCCGGGTCCCAGTTGAGGGAGAGGACCTCGTCCGTCTCTGCAAAGCGGACCGGGTCAAAAACCACATGAGTCCCCTGGAGGTACCTGGAGGCATATTCGGCGTATTCCGCCGGAGTTGACCCCATCATCCGGATCAGCGTTGAGCCGAGCCGGGTGATGAAAGTCGGAATAGTCCGGATGTTGAGGACAGACATCTGCCCGACACGGAACTGCTTTCCGGAGATCCTCATGTTGAAGAGGGTCTGCTGGATGAGACTCATCTTGCCGCTTTTCGGCGGGGCGGAAAGCACTACGTTCTCATGCTGGACAATGAGGTTCTGGAGTATGCTGCAGTCCGTCTTGCGTCCAATGAAATTCTTTCCGGACACATATTTGTCGTATATGAACGGGGAATCCATGGCAGCAGGTTTTTATTCGACAGGAGCAGCTTCTTCGGCGGGGGCGTCTGCAGCGGGGAGCTCTGCGGCCGGGGCCTCGCCCTCTTCTGCAGGTTCAGCGACTGTTTCTTCAACCACCGGGTCGGGTTTGAACTTGAAGATACCGCCATTCTGGGTATAATTACGGTATCCGAGGAAACCGGCGCAGGCAAGAATCAGAATTACAATCAGCCAGGTCCAGAATCTCTTCCTGGAGGCCTTCTTTCTCGCCTCGGGATCGACCGCGGTCATCTTCGGGAACTTGACCAGCGAGGTCAGGGTCCGTCCGAACTTGACATTGACATAGGAAGCGGCGTTCACTGCCCAGCCGTTGGCGTTCAGGACCGGTCCGAGATCGCGTTTACGGAGTTTCCTCCAGGCGATGAACATGGACGGGCCGGAGATGAGGAGCATGACCACGGCGATGATAAGCAGAACCTGCCAGAAAGTGATGCCTTTCAAGGCGGCGACAATTCCGGCGAGGGCGGCGCCGACAAGGCCGAGAGCCATGCCGATGGCCGCGAAGATGCCGGCGAATTTACCGATGTCGAAGGGAACGGCGGGAGCTTTTCCGTCGGCGGCGTTATTTGTCGCTGCGGTAAGTCCGCTCATCGATTTTTCATTCTTTTCGGCCGCCTTCTTGTCAATCCGGTCATTGACCATCCTGGCTACTTTCTTATAAGGGGACCAGAAGGCCTGGCGGACGGAAATCGGGTTATCCACGATTGCGGTAACCTTTGCGGTGTAATCATTTCCTTCCCGGTCATAGAACACGGCGTTCTTTCCTACGCGGAGCCCGTCCACGTCACCGTCTGTAAGTACTGCGGCGATATTGAAGCTCTTCCCGAGCTTTTCGCTGTTGCAGGCGCAGTAGAGGATGTACATGCCGCTGAGGGAGGAAATCTCCGGGGCGGGGCCGTCCACCTTGATACAGAGGTCTGTGGAACGCTGGTCGATATACAGACGTCCGGCCTGGAACATGGCCTTCTTGTCCGGGTCATAGAAGTCCGAAAGGACCACATAGTTGTTGAGGAAATCATAGAAGTGGCTGTAGAGGGAAAGCAGGTTCCCGACCTCGTCGATGGAGAGGGATTCGCTCTCGAGGGCCTTGTCTTCCTCAACAAGCTTGAGAAGATCTCCCTTGCGGTCTTCCGAGAGCGCCTGGGTAACTTGCTCGAGGCCGAGTGGCTCGACTTCGGAGCCCTTCTTCGCATCCTTCCAGGCGGTGTAAGGGCCGAATTTCGAGACGATTTCGTTCCACTCGTCTTCCGTCAGCGTTTCCTTATCCGCGCAGACCAGAGTCCTGAAAGCGCTTACAGCGCCTTTCCATGCCGGGTTGAGGCCTTCTACCAGAGGAAGAACGGCTTCCTTCGAAGGGCGGGCGATCGGGTATGTTGCGATTTCATCGGCGCTCTTGGATAGGTCTCCGCCGCTGATTGCTCCTATTTTGTCGACGGAAACGTCGAGAACGCCCGATGCGGCTTCGTCGAAACCGATCAGCTTGCATCGCATGAAATAGTCGGCGACCTTGTCTTTAATCGCATCGGTCGCAGCGAGTGCCGCTTCGGTATCATCTCCGAAGGGGAAGATTTCGGCTTTTCCCGCCTCGGCAGCATCGCACCATGCCTTATAGTCGGCGCAGCTGGCGTAGAACTGTTCGATGATATCGGCGGTAATGCCGTCTTCTCCGCTTCGGTCCGTCGCCTTCCCGATATTCGCGGCGATCGTCGTAATAAGGGCGGAAAGGACCTCGTCATCAGTGGATGCGGGGGTGATTACGCCGTCCCCGTTGAATTTCGTGCCGGCAAATATCTTCGTGCTGTCAGCCGTGTCGGAGAGGTCAATGCTGTCTTTGTCCAGCCCGAGGTTGGAAAGAATCTGTTTTGCGGAGGCGAGCAGGCGTCTCCCGTCCTCATCCTCTTCATTGAATGCGGAAAGGGGGAGGGTTGTCTCACCCTTTACGATCAGGTCGGGGTCCTTGATAATTTTAGTAAGGTACTGCGCTGCAGCGATAACCTCATCGACACGGATTTTCCCGTCCTTGTTGGAGTCGAGGATTCCGAGGGTCTTCGCGTCGAATTCGAGTCCGGAAGCCGGGCAGCTGAGGACTGTCCACATCTTGCGGTCGAGTTCCCCGAGGTGGGCGATGTCCTCTCCCGAGGTAATCTTCACTCGTACGGATCCGCCGACGGATGCAAATTTGAAGGCGTAGTCGTTCTTTTCCATGATTTTTATAGATTTAACATTTTAGTTTCACTATTTGCAAAAATACGAAATTATTTTTGTGATTGACAAATATTTTCTATCTTTGCAGTCCAAAATTTCAGATGACCGCTAAGCCCGATCAAGTGCGGCCCTGACGGGGCAGCCGCTTACGGCCGGAAACTTTTAATAAGTTTTGTTTTTATGTACGCAATCGTAGACATTGCAAGCCAGCAGTTCAAGGTAGAAGCTGGAATGGATATCTTTGTCAACCGTCTCAGGGCTGGCAAGGGTGCAGCCGTCGAGTTCGACAAGGTACTCCTCCTCCAGGACGGAGAGGCAGTAAAGGTCGGAACTCCCTATGTAGAAGGTGCTGTCGTCAAGGCCACCGTCCTCGATGACGACGCCAAGGCCGACAAGGTTCTCGTTTTCAAGAAGATCCGTCGCAAGGGCTTCCAGAAGCTCAACGGCCACCGCCAGAAACTCACCAAGATCCACATCGACGCAATCGCTTAATTTCAGGAGGAAAAGATTATTGCACACAATAAATGTCAGTCAAGTTCCAAGAACGGTCGTGAATCCCACAGCAAACGACTCGGAATCAAGAAATTCGGCGAGGAAGCCGTAAAAGCAGGCAACATCCTGGTCCGCCAGAGGGGTACTGTCCACAATCCCGGCACCAATGTCGGAATGGGCAAGGACCACACTCTCTACGCTCTCGTGGACGGTACTGTAAAGTACACCAGGAAGAAAGAGGACAAATCCTACGTTTCCGTAGTTCCGTTCGAGAACTAGTCCCGGAGGATTGTACCGCGAAATTAGACGGGAGGTCATGCGCTTCGAGACAGTCGCATGCCTCCCTTTTTATTTTAATAATACACCATGCTGACACTGAAAGTCATCCGGGAGAATCCGGAATTTGTCATCGAACGGCTCGCCGTCAAGAATTTTGACGCCCGCGCCATCGTAGAGCAGGTCATCGCCCTCGATGACCGCAGGAAGGCCCTCCAGACAGAGTCTGACGCCCTTGTTGCCGAACAGAAGAAGGCCGCCGCGAGAATCGGCGCCCTTATGAAGGAAGGCCGCCGCGAAGAGGCGGAAGAGGCGAAGAAGGAAGTTGCATCCATGAAGGCAAAGTCCTCCGACCTCCTCGCCCAGGCAGAGGTGAACAACAAGGAACTCGAGTCCCAGCTCGTCCTGCTTCCGAACATGCCTTATAAGCTGGTTCCTCTGGGAAAGAGCGCCGCTGACAACCTTATCGTCAAGGAAGGCGGACCCGAACCCCGCCTGCCCGAGAACGCCCTTCCTCACTGGGAGCTTGCGAAAAAGTATGATATTATCGATTTCGACCTCGGAGTCAAGATTACCGGCGCCGGATTCCCCGTCTATAAGGGGAAGGGAGCTAAACTCCAGCGCGCTCTTATCAATTATTTCCTCGACCGCAACACCGCTGCCGGTTACAAGGAGGTCGAGCCCCCGGTGGTAGTCAACGCCGCGTCCGGTTTCGGTACCGGTCAGCTGCCTGACAAGGAGGCCCAGATGTACTATGTCGGGCTCGATGATTTTTATCTGGTTCCGACGGCTGAGGTGCCTGTAACGAATATTTTCAGGGATGTCATCCTCCCTGCCGACGCCTTCCCGCAGAAGCTGACGGCCTATACTCCCTGCTTCCGCCGCGAGGCCGGTTCTTATGGCAAGGACGTCCGCGGACTCAACCGTCTTCACCAGTTCGACAAGGTCGAGATCGTCCGCGTCGAAAAGCCGGAGGACAGCTATGCCGCCCTCGACGAAATGGTCGCCCATGTAGAGGGGCTCGTAAAGGAGCTCGGGCTGAAGTACCACATCCTCCGTCTCTGCGGCGGGGACATGAGCTTCACCTCCGCAATTACCTATGACTTCGAGCTCTATTCGGCCGCCCAGGGTCGCTGGCTCGAGATTTCATCGGTTTCCAACTTCGAGAGTTTCCAGGCCAACCGGCTCCACCTCCGTTACAAGGACGACAGCGGGAAGACCCAGCTCTGCCATACGCTGAACGGCAGTTCACTCGCCCTTCCCCGCGTTGTGGCCGCCCTGCTTGAGGACAACCAGAAGGACGGGTACATCGAGATCCCCGAGGTGCTCCGACCTTATACCGGCTTCGACCGCATTGACTGAGAAGAAAACCATATTAGGAATTGACCCCGGAACCAACCTGCTTGGTTTCGGGATCATCCGTACTGACGGGAAGAGGGCTGAGTATGTGGATATGGGCGTGCTGGACATGCGGAAGGACAAGGATCCGCTCCAGAAACTCCGCTCAATCTATGACTGCATCTGTGAAGTATGCAGGAACTACCATCCCGATGAGATGGCAATCGAATCTCCCTTCTACGGCAAGAACGCCCAGGTAATCCTGAAGCTCGGAAGGGCCCAGGGGGCGGCTATGATTGCCGCGATGGAATACGGCATTCCCGTGACGGAATATGCCCCCAGGAAGGCCAAGATGGCGATTGTGGGGAACGGTGCCGCCTCGAAGGAGCAGGTTTCCATGATGCTGGAAAAGACCCTTGGCGTTTCGCTCGACCCGGCCCATCTCGATGCTACCGATGCCCTTGCCATAGCCCTCTGCCACCATTATGAGACTTCCAGCCCCTTGCGCCCTTCTTCCGGAAAGGGCGGATGGGAGAAATTCATAAAGGAGAACCCTGACCGGGTCAAATAATTTTCCCGGCCCGATTAAACTTTCCCTTCTGAATAACGTCTAATAAACGTTAGTTATTTATTTATATGAAGAGAATTGCACTCTTGCTTCTTGGCTTAGTCCTCGCTTTTTCCCTTTATGGACAGGGACCGCAGCAGCGACCCACCTATAAGATTACCCTTCAGCTCCAGGATGCAACCTCCGGGGAACCTGTCGGTTTCGCGACGGTTTCACTTACCCGTTCCGGCGCCTCCAAACCCTCCAAGTATGTCCTGAGCGACAGCAAGGGGGCCGCAACATTTGAAGGCGTTCGCGGCGGAACCTATACGCTGAAGTCTGAACTCATGGGTTATAAGCCGCATTCAGAGGAAATTACGGTATCGGGAAACAAGGATCTCGGCATTGTCAAGATGGATATTGACGAGAAGGTCCTGGAAGCCGCCAGCGTTTCCGCTGTCGGAAATCCCATCGTGATAAAGAAGGATACTATCGAGTACAATGCCTCATCTTTCAAGACGTCCGACAACGACGCCCTGGAAGAGCTCCTCAAGAAGCTTCCGGGAGTGGAGGTTTCAGAGGACGGAACCGTTACTGCAAACGGTGAAACCATCACCAAGATCACAATTGACGGGAAGACTTTCTTCCTCGACGACCCCCAGCTTGCGACCAAGAACCTTCCCGCGAAAATTGTGGACAAGGTCAAGGTCGTCAAGAAAAAATCAGAGCAGGCCGAATTTACCGGCATTGACGATGGAGAGGAGGAGTATGTAATTGACCTCCAGGTGAAAAAGGGCATGATGAACGGTATGTTTGGGAACGCCATGCTCGGAGGAGGCCATGATGTCCTTACGGATGCTGCGGTTTCCGGGGATTACCGTTACCAGGGCGCCCTGATGATGGGTAAGTTCTCCGAAAAGACGCAGCTCAGCTTGATTCTCAACGGAAACAATACCAATAACCGTGGTTTCAACGACCTTTCCGGCAGCATGATGCAGTCGATGAGGGGCTCCGGCGGAATGGGCCGTGGCTCCGGCGGCTGGGGCAGCGGAAACGGCATCACAACTTCCTGGATGGGCGGCCTCAACGGGGCGTGGACCCTCTTTGACGGGAAGATGGACCTCGGCGGCAACTATGTCTATAACAATACTTCCAAGTTCGTGGAGGAGGAGAGCTACAAGGAAGTTTACAGCGGGAATTCAACGACCTACTACGACAACAGCGGCTACAATGATACCTGGTCCGACGGCCACCGCATCGGCTTCCGTCTCGAGCACAAGTTCTCCGAGAACACCTCTCTCCTGATCCAGCCGCAGGTCGATTTCGGTCGCGGCCGTTATACCGAGTTCTCCGACTTCTCGACTTATAACGGGTCCTATGATTCCGCAGGAAAGGCGACGGAGGGCTTCTCTTTCACTAACGGTAACAACTCCAATGTCACGACCCGGGGCTTTGCACTCCTGCGCCAGCGGCTGGGGATGCCGGGTAGGACAATCTCCCTCATGACCAACTGGAATTTCAGCAGTAACACCATCGAGGGTCTGAACCAGTCCGTTACCGACAATCTTGCAAAAGCCACCTCGGAACGCGTGAACCAGCGCTATGACATGGATTCGAGGAACCGCTCCCTTTCCGGACGTTTAGTTTATACGGAACCGCTCGGATACAACCTCTATCTTGAAGGCAGTTTCGGCTATTCCTGGAGGTACAATGACTCGAAGAAGGATACCTATAACGGAGGCAGCGAGCCCTCTGTCTTCAATGCTGACAACCACGAGTATATCCGTACCGGGGAGGTCCGTGACGTAACTTATTCCAACAGTATCGACAACCGTTCCACCAGCTACAGCCCGGGGCTCACGCTGGCTTATCAGGAGGGTAAAACGCGGGCCCAGGCCGGTCTCAGCGCCAGTGTGACCTCTACCCGCAACACTACGATAGACGGGGCGACGGAGAAGACATATGAGGACCTCAACCGCATAAACTGGTCTCCGAGGGCCATGCTCTTCTACGATTTCAATGACAACTCGAACATCCGGTTCTTCTATTTCGGACGTTCTTCCCAGCCCTCCACACGTCAGCTCATGGCTGTGATGGACAACTCCAATCCGTTGAACCTGAGCTTCGGTAACCCGGCCCTTATCCCGTATTTCAACCATGATATCCGGAGTGAGTTCAGCTACACGAACAAGCAGACCTTCTTCTCCATCCGCGGAACGGTCGAAGGCGGCTTCGTCCAGGACCCGATTGTCAGCGCGGTCTGGTATGACCAGTCCAATGTCCGCTATACCATGCCGGTAAACGGGGACAATACCTATAACGGCAGCGTCCGCATCTTCCTGAACAGCCCGATTGCGAAGTCCAATTTCTCAATCATGTTCATGACGAGGACTTCCTACAACCAGACCAACAACTTCAAGAGTGACACTCCGTTCCCGATGGATACCTATTACAATGCAGACGGGTCCATTAAATATGATGATTTCGTAAATGCCTTCAGCGACATCCGTTCGAATCCGTCCTTCATCCACAACCAGACGCGTACCCTTTCCATGATGGACCGGATCCGGCTGACCTACAGGAACGACAACCTCGAACTTACGGCAAGTGCGAGGACCCGTTTCACAAAACCGTGGTATACCATTCCGACGGCTTCGGAGACTCCTACATGGGCCAACCAGGCACAGTCCACCTTTAACTGGACAGCCGGAGGAAGCGGTTTTTCAGTCAAGGGAGAAGCGAATTATAACTGGTACCGCGGATATACTACCGAGAGGGAACCGGAATTCATCATGAACATGGAACTGAACCAGCAGATACTGAAAAAGCAGGTTACCCTCGCCCTGAAGGTTTACGACCTCTTCAACCAGGCGAAAAACCTCTCCGTTACGGATACCGACGACTATCATCAGGAAGTTTACAACAACACGCTCGGGCGCTATATCATCTTCTCTGCAACCTGGCGTTTCGGCAACTTCGGGAATGCGAAGAATATGCGTGGCATGGGCGGTCCCGGAGGTCCTGGCGGAGGACGTGGCGGCCGGAGGCCTTTCTAGCGGGAGCGGCGGAAAAGGGCCGCGGCTGTCAGAAGGAAGAAAAGAAGAACGGAAGCGCGTCCGGGAATGTCTCCGTAACGGACAAAGGGTGTAATCTTATCGGAAAGCTTAACTTCCCCTTTCAGGACGGTTCTCTCCCACCATGGAGTACGGTCCAGGATTCGGCCGCGGGAATCGATAATCGCAGATATTCCGGTATTTCCGCAGCGGGCTATGTATCGTCCGGTCTCGATTGCGCGTAAACGGCTGTAACTGAGGTGCTGACGATATCCGGGAGTGTCTCCCCACCAGGCGTCGTTCGTTATGACCGTAAGAAGCCGGGCCCCTTTCCTTACATATCCCGTGCAGTATTCCCCATAGACGGATTCGTAGCATACTGCGCAGCCGATCGGGATTTCGCGTCCGGAGGCGCGGAAGTTCAGGAGCGAAATCTCCTTCTGGCCGATATCCCTTGCCATAAAGCCCCTTGGGCTGCCGAGCAGTTTTCCGAGAAAGTTGTCGAGGGGGACGAAGACCTTTGGATAGGGGGTCAGTTCGGTCCCGACCACCAGCTTGCTCTTATGGAAAAGGTCATATCGTCCTGTCGAATCGACAATAAGGGCGGAATTATGGGTTTCAATCCAGCCGTCACCCCAGCTTCGGGACAGGATGGACGGCTTCTTCGGGAAATACTCCGTAGTAGAAGCTCCGAAGAGGACATTCGTTCCGGGAAACTCCGCCGTAAGGGCGCGGAAACGCTGGAAAGTACTGCTGGAAGGAATGTTATTAAGGAAAATATCGTTTGTAAAGGTCTCCGGAGTCAGAAGCAGCTTCGCTCCCGGGGTAGTTCCCTTAAGGGCTTCGGAGAACTGGGTGATAATGATATCATCCTGCTGCGAACGTGTCAGGGAGTGGAACTTGTGGTATGGATCGAAATTCGGCTGGGCTATTACAACTTCGAGCTTTTCCCCCTCTTCCTCCGCTCGCTGCCAAATAGCTAAGGACCAGATCATGGGCCCGAAAAGGAGAAGGAGTGTTCCTGAAAGGGCGAAGATTCGCTGCCTCTTTCTTATGGATTTCCACCTTCCCTCGGAGAGGAAGACCGAGATTCCGAAGAGGGCGAGGTTCGAAGCCCATACCCAGACGGACCCTCCGAGCGAACCGGTTACCGAGTACCACTGTATGAGGGAGGTCGTTTCAGCGAAGGAGTTGCCGAGTACCAGCCAGGGCCATGAAATCTCGGCCGAGGTAAGGTACCACCTTTCCCAGCTGATCCATGCCGCGGCGAGCAAAAGGTAGGGGAGGATGCCCCCGAGGCGTTTTTTGCTCCACCGGAAGAGGGCGAAGATGGCGGCCATCTGGATGGAATTCGCAAGGATAGCGAAGACCGCCCCGCCGGGGGTGGCGTTCCATACCCAGAACGTCGTTATCGCGTTCCAGAGCACAAAGCTGCAATAATACCACAGGAAGAACCTTTTCTTTCCGCTGCGGCTGGCCATCCTGTCCATCCAGAGGAGGGGAATGAGCCCGAAGAGGGAGGTCCATCCCATCCCTGGAACCAGGAAGGGAATGCTCATAAAGACGGCGAAAAGAATCGCCAGAACCGTCATTGTCTTGTTCTGTGAGTTCATCATCACAAATTTATGAATAAAATTTTGTAACTTAGCACGGTTATACTCGGAATGATTTTATGGAAGAGAAGAAAAAAAGCGGATTTTTCAAAAACTGGATAGTCAAAAACCTCCTCGGAGCCCTTGTATTCGTGGTGGTTCTCGTCGTTGCGGTCAGTATCCTTCTGAACGTTCTGACCCGTCACGGGAAGACCGTCCGTGTCCCTGATTTCACCAATATGAGCGTCCCGGAGGCCGTTCAGGCCGCGCAGCAGGGCGGGGTCCATGTAAAGGTGACGGATTCTGTCTTCGTGAGGCGGCTGGGTGCCGGCGTGGTTTACCGCCAGAGCCCGAAAGCCGGGGCTGAAGTCAAGCAGGGCCGTAACATATTCCTGACCATAAATTCAATAGTTCCCCGGAAAACAGTCATGCCGAACCTTGTCGGCTATTCTTTCATAGAGGCGAAGGCCGAGCTGACGAACAGGGGACTTAACCTCGGAAAAATCCGCTATGTAAACGATATGGCGACAAACAATGTCCTGAAGCAGCAGTACCGCGGCCGTGAGATTGCCGCCGGAGCGGAAATCGTCAGCGGTTCGGACATAGACCTTGTCCTCGGACTGAGCCGGGAGGACAGCAAGACGGCTGTCCCGGATGTTGTCGGGATGAGGATGATCCAGGCCGTGGACGTACTTCATGACCGTTTTCTCAATGTCGGAAGGATGACCTTTGATCCCGGAATCCATAATTACCGCGACTCTGTCAATGCCGTCGTATATCGCCAGGATACCCCTGGAGTCCAGAAGACCCTCGGCTCTTCCGTCAATCTTTACCTGACCCTCGACCAGGCAAAAGTTCCCGCCAAATGACAGACGAAGAACTGCTCTCCGACGAAGAGCTAAGGGAAGAGGAGGGAATGTTCGAACATTTCCGGCTCGTCGCCGACAGGGGACAGAGCCCGGTCCGTGTGGACAAATACATGTCCACCCATCTTGAAGAAACATCCCGCCATCGCGCCCAGCTCGCCATAAAGGCGGGTTATGTCCTGGTGAACGGTAAAACGGCCAAGGCGAATCTGATTATCCGTCCGGGCGATGTCATCCAGTTCGTCATGCCATACCGCCGCCGCGGCGTCGAGATTCTTCCCGAAGACATACCTCTTAATATAGTTTATGAGGACGAGGACGTCCTTGTTGTAAACAAGCCCGCCGGGATGGTCGTCCATCCGGGTCACGGCCATTTCTCCGGCACCCTTATAAACGCCCTTGCCTTCCATCTCGGAATCTCCCAGGGACCGGAAGGGGAGGACGAGCGCATGGGAATCCTGGTCCACAGGATAGACAAGGATACTTCGGGGCTCCTCCTCGTTGCAAAGACCCCGGAGGCCCAGCTGAAGCTTGCAGACCAGTTTTTCGTCCACTCCATAGACCGCCTTTATGTCGCTGTGGTATGGGGAAATATAGCCGAGGATGAGGGGACTATTGATACCACAATCGGCCGTGACCCTAACGACCGCCTCCGTTTCAGGGTATATGACGATCCGGAAAAGGGGAAGAGGGCGATTACCCATTACAGGGTCCTCGAGCGATTCGGTTTCATAACCGTAGTAGAGTGCCGCCTGGAGACCGGAAGGACCCACCAGATCCGCGTCCACATGAGCCATATCGGGCATCCGCTGTTCAACGATGAGCGTTACGGCGGAGCCGAAATCCGCCAGGGAACCATTTATACAAAGTATAGGCAGTTTATTCGGAACTGCTTCGAAATTTGTCCCCGGCAGGCCCTCCATGCCAAGACTCTGGGGTTTGACCACCCGACTACGGGAAAGCGCATCTTTTTTGACTCGTCCCTTCCGGAGGACATGACGGCCCTTATCGAAAAGTGGCGCGCCTATACCTCTTCTTCGGGGGAACAGGCCAAATAAAGAAGAGAAGCCCTAATCGAGCTTCTCTTCTTTTTCGTTGTACAATTCATTCTGCAGGACTGAGAAGTCGGTCGTTTCGACTATCTCCAGTTTACATCTGTACTTTTTCTTCCACTTCGAGACGAAGGAATTGAAGAATCCCCGCTTGAGGTAGGCGCCGAGGATGGGGCTGGTCTTCAAAATGAAAGAACGGATTCCCTTCTCGGTTACGTAGAACGAGAGCTTTCGTTCGATTTCCTCGTCGATTACGACGCTGGAAGTTATCTTTCCGGTACCGTGGCAGACCGGGCAGGTCTCCGCGGTGTTGATTTCAGTGACGGGGCGAATCCGCTGG
Organism: Bacteroidales bacterium; assembly: GCA_017445755.1. Taxonomy (GTDB): domain Bacteria; phylum Bacteroidota; class Bacteroidia; order Bacteroidales; family UBA932; genus Cryptobacteroides. The sequence goes on from JAFSSE010000025.1 coordinate 22,175, forward strand.
CGTGTAATCTGCATCAGCCCGAATTTCGTCAGCGGGAGGACATTATGCCTTGCCCGGTCGCTTTCCATCAGCTCCTGCATGTATTTGAAGAGGGCGTTCTTGTGGTCATTATTGTCCATATCGATGAAATCGACTATGACAATGCCCCCCATGTCCCGGAGCCGAAGCTGTCTCGCAATTTCTTCCGCAGCAATTTTGTTGACTTCGAAGGCGTTGTCCTCCTGGTCGTTGGTCTTGGTGCGGATGCCGCTGTTGACGTCTATGACGTTCAGCGCTTCGGTCGTTTCAATGACAAGATAGGCACCCTGCTTCATGGGGACGACTTTTCCGAACGAACTCTTAATCTGCCGGGTTACTTCGAAATGGTCGAAAATCGGCTTTCTGTCCGTGTAGAGCTGGACAATCTTCTCCTGGTCGGGAGAGATAAGAGAGATGTACTTCCGGGTTTCGTCGCAGATCTTCTCGTCATTGATATAGATGTTGGAGAAGGAATCATTGAACAGGTCCCTGAGTACCGTCGTCGTTTTGCTGTATTCAGTAAACAGCAGCTGGGTTTTCTTGTCCTTTGCGATCTTTTTCCAGGAGCCCTGCCACTTATCTATAAGCGACTTTGTCTCCGCAACGAGCACCGCGGCGTTCTTGCCTTCTGCGGCGGTCCGGATTATGGCTCCATAGTTTTTCGGAAGGATACTCTTCACCAGCGTCTCGAGCCGTTTCTTTTCTTCTTTCGACCCGATTTTCTGGGAAACGCTGACTTTCTCCGTGAAAGGCAGCAGTACGATGTTCCGCCCTGCCAATGAAATCTCTGCAGTCAGTCTCGAGCCCTTGGTCGAGATCGGTTCCTTGACAATCTGGACCACTACCATCTGGCCCTGTTTGAGTACCGATTCTATCCGTCCCTCTTTGGGGAGGACCGCTCCGAGTTTTATGCCGGAGTAGAGGTCCTCGAGGTTGGTGTTTGCGTTACTCTCCCTGACAAACCTGTCGAATGCATCAAAATACAGTCCCAGGTCCAGGTAGTGGATAAATGCCTCTTTCTTATCACCGATATCGACAAAGGCCGCGTTCAGATTCGGGAGGAGTTTCTTTACCCTCCCAAGATAGACATCACCGACGGTGAAGTGTTTTCCCTGAACGGACTCCGTGTTAAATTCAATCAGCCTGTGGTTTTCCATCAAGGCGATGTGGACTTCCGTGGACGTCACGTCCACAATGAGATCCTTTGTCGGTTTTTCGGACTCCATGAGGATTCATGTGTTTCGAGGCGGAAAAACAAAAGGGCCCCCGGCTCCTCCGGTCAGCCCTCAGCTTTTAGCACACTGCTAAAATGGCAGACACTGGCTATTTCTTCTTGTGTCTGTTTTTGCGCAAACGTTTTTTACGTTTGTGCGTTGCCATTTTATGCCTTTTTCTCTTTTTTCCGCTTGGCATAGCTTAAATAATTAATTGTGAATACTAAGTTATTTTTCTTTGACCGAAGCAATGAAAACCTTAGCGGGCTTGAAAGCGGGAATGTCGTGTGCGGGGATTACCATGGTGGATTTCTTGGTGATATTGCGGGCGGCTTTCTGAGCCCTGTGCTTTACGATGAAGCTGCCGAATCCACGAAGGTAAACCGGTTCGTTGTTGGATACCGATTCTTTAACTGTTTCCATGAAGGCCTCGACTACTGTCAGAACCTGTGCTTTTTCAATGCCAGTCGCTTTAGCGATTTCATTGACGATCTCTGCTTTTGTCATAATATAATAGAATTAAAAATGAGTTCTAATGCATTTCGTGGCACAAATTTAAGGTTATTTTTTTAATATTCAAACAATAATCCCAAAAATCCGCTTGGCACGGAGATTGACTAGTTAGTAGTCCGGGGTAACAGGTCCCCGTTTTCGTGACATTTTGTCATGCTGAAGCCAAATAATGTTAGGAGATGAAAGATTACACGCCAAAATTTTCCCCCTCCGGAGTCGAGGTCAATATAATGCCGGTTATCGACACCAAGTCTGCCATGCAGTTTGATGCCAAGGATTTACCGGATGTCCTTCCGATACTTACCCTCCGTAACGCGGTGATTTTCCCGGGTACCGTTTACCCTGTCACCGTCGGCCGGGAGAGGTCCATTAAGCTGGTCCAGGAGGTTGAGGCCTCCGACGGGCTTATCGGCGCCGTCCCTCAGACGGATATAACCGTAGAGGATCCCAAAATCGGGGATCTGTCCCGTTACGGTACTGTCGCAAAGCTTGTCAAGACCATAGAGATGCCCGACGGAACCCTTACGGCAATTATCCAGGGACTGAAACGGCTCGAACTCGTGGATGTGGTCGGCTACGAACCCTATATGGTCGCCCGTGTCCACTATGTGGATGATTTTACCCCTCCGATCGGGCCAGAGGAGATGAAGATTCTGATGGATTCCCTTAAGGAGAAGGCCGGGAGCATAGTCAAATCCTCCTCCTTCGCCCCAAAGGAAGCCGTGGCGGCCCTCCGTTCCGTGGACAATTATGAATTCCTGGTGAATTTCATAGCTACCACAATCGAGGTCGAGAACTTCAACGAGAAGGTGGAATTGCTCCAGTGGGGCGACATGCAGGTGAGGGGAATGAAACTGCTCTCCCTCCTCGAGACCCAGGTCCAGCTCCAGCGGATCAAGCAGGAAATCAACCAGAAAGTCCGGAGCGACATCGACCAGCAGCAGAGGGAGTACTTCCTGAACAACCAGCTCCGTACAATCCAGGAGGAACTCGGAATGGACGATGCCGAGGACTTCCAGAAATTCCGCGATGCCGCTGCTAAGAAAAAATGGTCCGACCAGGTCAAAGCCATTTTCGAAAAGGAGATGGCCCGGCTCGAGAAATACAATCCGAATACGCCGGACTACAGCATCCAGTACAATTTCATCCAGTTCATGCTGGACCTGCCCTGGGGCGAGCTGTCCAAGGACAACCTGGACCTTAAGAATGCGCAGCAGGTCCTGGACGAGGACCACTTCGGTCTGGAGACCGTCAAAGACCGTATCATTGAGTATCTTGCGGTCCTTAAGCTGAAGGGGAACATGAAGTCTCCGATACTCTGCCTTTACGGCCCTCCCGGAGTAGGGAAGACCTCCCTCGGGAAATCAATTGCAAGGGCCCTCGGACGGAAATACGTACGTATCTCCCTCGGCGGCATGCACGATGAGGCGGAGATAAGGGGGCATCGCAAAACCTATGTGGGAGCCCTTCCTGGAAGGATTCTGAGCGGCATCCAGCGCGCCGGTACCGACAACCCGGTAATCGTTCTCGACGAGATTGACAAGCTCGCCTCCGACTTCAAGGGCGACCCTTCGTCCGCCCTCCTCGAGGCCCTGGATCCGGAGCAGAATTCGACCTTCCATGACAACTATCTCGATATCGATTACGACCTCTCGAACGTCATGTTCATAACGACGGCGAACGGTATCGGAACTATCCAGCCGGCCCTCCGTGACCGTATGGAGATGATCAATGTGACCGGTTACCTTGCGGAAGAGAAGTTTGAAATTGCGAAGAACTTCCTGATTCCCAAGCAGATAAAGGAGCATGGCCTGAAGAAGTCGGACCTCAGGATAGACAAGGAGGCCCTTGCTGCCATAGTCGATGAATATACCCATGAATCGGGCGTTCGCGGGCTTGAGAAGCAGATAGCGAAGATAGCCCGGGTGACCGCGAAGAAGATAGCCCTCGGGGAGGAACGTCCTGTCTCAATAAAGAAGGGCCATCTAAAGGAATACCTCGGACTTCCGACCTCTTTCCACGACAGGATTAAGGGCAATGAGGCCCCCGGAGTCGTGACCGGGCTCGCTTGGACGGAGATGGGCGGGGAAATCCTCTTCGTGGAGAGTTCCGTCAGCAAGGGGAAGGGTCTTCTGTCGATGACCGGCAACCTCGGGGATGTCATGAAAGAGTCCGCCCAGATTGCCTGGCAGTATATCAAGGCCCATCCGGAGCTCGCAAAGCTGACCTCCGAGGAGTTCATGGAGAAGGATATCCATGTCCATGTTCCCGAGGGCGCCGTCCCTAAAGACGGGCCTTCCGCGGGCATTACGATGGTCTGTTCCATGGTTTCAGCCCTCCGCGGCGAGGCGCTTCGAAGCGGAGTTGCCATGACCGGAGAGATGACCCTTCGCGGCCGTGTCCTTCCCGTCGGTGGCATCAAGGAGAAGATCCTTGCGGCAAAACGGGCCGGGGTTACCACTATCCTCATTTCAGAAGACAATCGAAAAGATATTGAAGATATCAAGGGAATTTACGTAAAAGGTCTTACCTTTGTCTATGTCAAGAACATCAAGGATGTCATAGACTATGTCTTTTAACGTAAAGATAGAGCCGAGCTGGAAGGAAGCCCTCGCGCCGGAGTTCGAGAAACCGTATTTTTCGGCTCTTTCGGGTTTTCTCCATTCCGAAAAGGCCGCCGGGAAGGTAATCTACCCGCCCGGCAGCGCCATTTTCAAATGCTTCGAGCTAACCCCCGTTGACCGGGTCAAGGTCGTAATTCTTGGACAGGACCCTTATCACGGGCCCGGCCAGGCGATGGGTCTTTCTTTCAGTGTCCCCCAGAGCGTCCAGGCGCCCCCTTCGCTGAAGAATATCTTCCGGGAGATTGAGAGTGACCTCGGTATCCATATGAGCGGGAGCCCTGACCTGACCCCGTGGGCAAGGCAGGGGGTCCTCCTTCTGAACACCTCCCTGACTGTTGAGGCCGGAGCCCCGATGTCCCATTCCAGAATCGGCTGGGCTGAATTCACTGATGCCGTAATCCGTTATCTTTCAGATAATAAGGAGGGGATAGTCTTCCTTCTCTGGGGGCGGTTCGCACAGGGGAAGAAAGCCCTTATCGACACTTCCCGGCATCATGTCCTCGAGGCGGCCCATCCCTCTCCTCTTGCCGGAGGCGCCTTTTTCGGCTGTCGCCATTTTTCCAAAACAAACGAATATCTTATCAATGAGGGCAAAAGCCCGATAAACTGGCAGTTATGAGTACGCGAAAAGCACTCTTCCCGGGTTCGTTCGACCCCTTCACCGCAGGCCATCTGAACATTCTTGGCCGGGCCCTTACAATGTTTGACGAAGTCGTCGTCGCCGTCGGTATAAACCAGGACAAACGCGGATTCTTCGATATGGAGAAGCGTCTCGATATTATCCGTCAGGCGACTGCCGGAATAAAGGGCGTATCCGTTATCGAGTACGATAACCTGACGATTGACACCTGCCGCGAGCTCGGTATTCGTCACATAGTCCGTGGGGTAAGGAATATGATTGATTTCGAGACTGAAAGGTCCATCGCAGATGCTAACCGGCGCCTCGCCCCCGAGATTGAAACGATTATCATTCCGACCGCCCAGGAATTCGCCCACATCTCCTCCTCCGCCGTCCGGGATATTCTGAAACACGGCGGCGATTATTCGCAGTTCATCCCGAAAGGCGTGGTCCTGTGAGGCGCTTTTTAGCATATCTGGCGGCCCTTTTGCTTGTCCTTCCGCTCCGGGGACAGGACTTTGATGCGCTCGGGACAAAGCTCGAGGAGTATCTCGCCTCGATGGAAACCATGACAGCGGCGGAAAAGGCCTCAGAATGTGACTTTCTGATTTCTTCCTGCAGGGATTCCCTTGTGAGGGACTTTGTGGCGGGAAAGCTATACGACCACTATTTCAACTCGGCCCTTATGGGCGACGAGGAGGTCGCAATCCATCTTATTGACTCCTGGTTCGCCCCCGGAAAGGTATCTTTCGCTGATCCGCTCCTTCTTTTCAATGCCCGCCTCTGGGCGGATGCCAACCGCTCCTCGCTTCTCGGAAAGGAGGCGCCGGAGCTCGTGCTGGAAAGCCCGGGAGGAGAGATTGTCCGGCCCCTGGAGAGCTCTGCAGGACGCTACAAGGTCTTTTTCTTCTATGACACCTCCTGCGCCACCTGCAAGATGGAGACTCTCTATATTAAGCGTTTCCTTTCGGAGAATACTTTTCCCCTCGATTTCTACGGCATCTATGTCGGGACCGACGAGGCCTCGTGGGCGCGTTACCGGGCGATGAACCTTAGCGGGGAGGGAATTATCCATCTCTGGGACCCTTCCTCCTCGGAGGACCTTCCCCATAAGTACGGGGTCATTTCAACTCCGAGGATGTTCCTTATCGGCCCGGAAGGGAAGATTCTCGGCCGCGGACTGGACACAAGGTCCCTGGAAACCCTTCTCGGGACGCTCTCAGGGCCTTATACATACGGAAATCCCGAGGCGAAGGCCCTTTTCGACACCCTCTTTTCCATGGGCGGCGAACCGGAGGATGTGGAAAACGTAGCTCGCTTCCTCTCGGAGGACTCGCTCGAAAAGGGGGATACCCTTCTTTTCTCCCACCTTGCAGGCGAACTGCTCTACTGGCTGTCCTCTAAAAAGACCCCCGGATTCCGCGAGGGGACCCGGCTTTTCATAGAGAAATACCTATCCAGGGTGCCTCTGGATCCGGAAATTTCGGCCCTTGCCTCCCTCATGGAAGACCTTCTTTCGAAGGCCCCTGTAGGGGAGAAAGTCCCTGCCCTGGAGGTTCATGGAACCCTACTCCGGAGGCGCTGCCTGCTTAGGAAAGCCCGGAAGGAGGGAATCTTTGCTCTTTCCCGTAAAGGGCTGAAATTCATTGTTTTCCATACCTCCGGCTGTGGAGATTGCGAGCGTATCCTTTCCGAAGCGGAAGCACTGTCTTCAAAGGGAACGAATATACTTCTTGTGGACATGGACCAGCTTTTCAGTTCATATCCCGAGGAGGCCGACGCCGCCTTCAGGTCCTTTGATCTCTCGGCCCTTCCCATGGTTATTTCCCTGGATGGGAAGGGTACAGTTACGGGGAAATACCTGGATTCCTTGTCTTTTCCGCAAGAATAATTTATATTTGCATCCCGTATGGCACGCCAAAAAGTCATAGCCGGGGTGGATCCCGAGTATCTCGAGAAGCAGCGGACGGCGCTTCTTCGCAGAAACCGCCATGTCCTTCTCTTCAATGACCATGAACTCGCGGCAATCGATGAGTACTGCGCCCTCTTCGGCGTAAAGTCCCGCTCCTCCCTCTTTCGGGAAGCCATCATGGAAAAGGTCCTTTCCGAGCTGGATGAGAACCATCCTACGCTTTTTTGATTATTCCGGAAAAGAGATTAAATTTGCAAACCTTTTTGAGGTATGGTGTAATGGCAGCACCAGGGATTTTGGTTCCCTTAGTTCAGGTTCGAATCCTGATACCTCAACGAACTACGACCCTTTCGATCCTCCGGGGAACCGAGGTCATTATCTCATAGGGGATGGTGCCGAGGATTTCAGCGATTTCAGATACCGTCGGGTCAGCTCCAAATACAGTTACAGTATCTCCGACCTTGGCCGGAACGCCGGTTATGTCCAGCATGCACATGTCCATGCAGATATTGCCGATAGTCGGTACGCGGTGGCCGTTCAGGGAGAAGGACGCCCTGCCGCAGCCGAGGCGACGGTCAATGCCGTCCGCATATCCGACGGGTATTGTCGCAATAACCGTCCCTTCCGGGGCGACATGGCCATGGCGGCCGTATCCGATGGTCTCTTCCGGGGAAGTCAAAGTCTTAATCTGCAGGATTTTGACCTTCAGGGATGCGACCGGCGCAAGTTTTACCCCGGGAAGGGCGCTGATTCCGTAAATGCCGACCCCGAGGCGGACCATGTCAAACTGATACTCCGGGAACCTCTCTATGCCTGCCGAGTTGAGGAGGTGGCGAAGGGGAGTGTATCCGAGCGACTGGATAAGAGCCGAACTGTTCTTTTCATATAGCCGGATCTGGCCCATGGTGAAAGAGTCCTGCGAGGGATCCTCGGCGACGCAGAGGTGGGAGTATATGGACTTTACCCTGACTTCGGGACAGCTCCGGAGATAATCCATCAGGGCTGGAATCTCATCTGTCATGAACCCGAGCCGGTGCATTCCCGTATCGAGCTTGATATGGACCGGGAAGTCCCTGAGGCCTCTTTTTCTGAGTTCCCGGACCAGAACTTCCAGGGAATACAGGTTGGGGATTCCCGGCTCCAGGCGGGAGTCTATGATTTCAGGGAAGAAGTCAGTTCCGGCGGTCAGGACGAGGATGGGGAGGGAGATACCGGCCTTCCTCAGTTCCATACCCTCTACCGGGTAGGCGACTGCGAGATAATCCGCTCCGGCCTGCTGGAGCATGGCCGCGAATTCCACCGCTCCGTGCCCGTATGCATTGGCTTTTACGAGGACAAGGAGCATTGTCCGCGGTTCCAGCCGCGAACGGAAGTAACGGTAGTTGCGCTGGCAGCCCCGAAGGTCCAGTTCCAACCGTGAAAAATCATCCACTCCTGTCATTCCTGATAGATTTGTCAGCAAATTTAGTCAAATAACTGCAGAAAAGTCACATATTTTATCTTATTTTTGCAGTGGTCCGCTATTTGAGAACCGGAAAGTCGAACCAAAGAAACAAGGATTATGTCAAGTTCAACCATATGGATTCTGATGATCGCCGTCATGGTGGCCAGTCTCCTTATCCAGCAGATGCTGAAGAGCCGTTTTGCCAAGTATTCGGAAATTCCTCTGTCATCGGGAATTACCGGCGCCGATGTGGCGCGCCGTATGCTCGAGGACCATGGAATCCGGGACGTCAGCATCGTCTCCATTGACGGGACCCTTACGGACCACTACAATCCCCAGACGAAGACGGTGAACCTCAGCAAGGACGTCTATTACGGGAACTCCGTCGCGGCCGCGGCCGTTGCTGCCCACGAGTGCGGCCATGTCGTCCAGCATGCGACCGGTTATGCGCCCCTGAAAATGCGCTCCGCCCTCGTTCCTGTAGTCAGTTTTTCCAACAGCATCGTTTCGTGGGTTCTCCTTGCAGGGGTCATTTTCATAAATACCTTCCCGTCCCTGCTGTGGATCGGTATCGCCCTATTCGCAATGACGACCCTCTTCAGTTTCATAACCCTTCCGGTCGAAATCAACGCCAGCGCCCGGGCCGTAAAGTGGCTCGAGGCAACCGGAGTAACTAATTATGAGACAAGGCCCATGGCCATAGACGCCCTGAGGTGGGCGGCATATACGTATGTCATCGCCGCGATCGGTTCTCTCGCGACCCTGCTGTACTATATTTCCCTGGCGGACAGGCGTAATTAGAGCATCAGCCCTCCCTTGACTTTTTCAGCGGACTCGGCTCCTTTCAGGTAAGAAAGGATGCTGAGTCCGAAGTTTATTGCATGGCCGGCCCCGCGTCCCGTGATAAGCCGTCCGTCAACAACTACGCTTTCAGGGGTATAGACGGCCCCGCGGCCGATCATCGGCTCCTGGAAGCCCTCAAAGCAGGTAAATCTCTTTCCTTCAAGACCTTCCAGCTGCGAGACTACAAGACCGGGAGCTGCGCAGATTGCGGCGACGGTGCCGCCGTTTGCATAATGGTCCTTCATCCTTTCCATAAGGGGTGCGCAGCCGGCGAGGTTCTTCGTTCCGGGCATTCCGCCGGGGAAGATCATGACATCGTCCTTTTCCCGGGCCAATTCAATATAGCTTTCGAAGCTCATGTCCGCGAGAACGGTAACCCCGTGGGAAGATTCCACAAAGCCCTCGTCCGTTATTGAAACCGTGAAAGTCTCAACTCCGCCCCGGATAAGGACATCCCTTGTTGCAAGGGCTTCCATATCCTCGAAGCCGTTTGCGAGAAAAATATATGCCTTTGCCATTTTCAGTCCTTTTTAAGAAGGTGGATAAGGGCCCCGGTGACGAGGATCTGGGAGAGGTAGAAGGTCGGGAGCATCAGGAAGTAGCCGGTCGGGATGCCGACAAAATCATGGAGTGAAATCAGGAAGTCCGAGAAGAGGAGCGAGGAGATTCCGATGATTACGAGCGTTTTGGCGGTCCTGTCCATCGCATCGGAGAGGGGCATTGCTGCAGCCGAGGAAACCGATACGCAGGAAACCAGGATATAGAGCATAACGGCAATCCGGATGCCCTGGTTTGAGATATTCGGGACGAGAAGGATGAAAAAATATGCGATGAAAGCGGCCAGAAGACCTCCGAGCAGCCACCAGTTGATCTTTTTATCCCGAAGGGTAAAGCAGATATACCAGAAATGTGCGATGAAATAGAGGCCGACACCGAGGATGAAAATCATGGCCTCATACTCCGGGTAGTTCGAATCAATGTGGAGGCAGAGGTCTCCGAAAATCGAAAACAGGAAGGCCAGGGGGACGAAGAGCATCTTCTTCCGATGCTGCTTCGGCGCCTTCCCGAGGATCAGGATAAGGGTGTAGCAGAAGAGGAGGATGATAATAAGGGCCCGGAAAATGTAAATCCCCGTAATTGCGTAGAGGATGTACAGCAGGACGGCGACGGCGAGAGGCCAGTAGTTTTTAGCTTTCATATTGCGGTCAGTTAACGTTTTTCCTGGAAAAAGGTTTTCATCAGCTCCGCGCACTCTTCGGCGCGGATTCCGGAGCGGACGGCGGTCTTGGGATGGAGAAGGGAAGGGGAGAAGAGGGAGCAGCCGCGCTTTGGATCGCCCGCCCCGTAAACTATACGGCTGATCTGGGACCAGTTGAGGGCCCCGGCGCACATGGGACAGGGCTCGACCGTTACGTACAATGTGCAGTCGGTCAGGTATTTACCTCCGACGGCCTCGGTTGCGGCCGTAATTGCAATCATCTCGGCATGGGCCGTCGCGTCATGGAGCCGCTCGGTCATGTTATGCCCCTTTCCGATGATCCGGCCCCTGGATACTATAACTGCCCCGATAGGGATTTCTCCCTCTTCAAGGGCCGCCCTCGCCTCCCGGAGCGCTTCGTCCATGTATTTTTCATCAAGTTCCATCGAAGCAAAAATAGGGAAATTCCCCGACATCTCCAATTATAAAGCAAAACAGGAGCGACCCGGATAGGTCACCCCTGCATTTTTTTCTTTAATCAGCCGATTACCAGCGGTCTTCGTCAGAGACGGTGAGTTTCTTGCGGCAGTGGCGGCGGCGGGACGCGAGGACGCGGCGGCCGTTGGCGGTAGCCATCCTCTCACGGAATCCGTGCTTGTTGACGCGCTTGCGGCGGGAAGGTTGGAACGTTCTTTTCATGATATCATTATTTTTATATTTCCGTTTGCAGGACTGCAAAGGTAGTCTTTTTGAGGGAAACCGCAAAATATTTTTTCAGATTCTTGTCTTTTTCGTATCTTTGGACTCTTATGAAAGGAAGATTGTTTCTCATAGACGGGCATGCACTTATCTTCAAGATGTACTATGCCTTCCTTCGCAAGCCCATGATAAATTCCAAAGGGGCGGACATGTCCGTCCTCTATGGATTTACCAAATACCTCCTCGAGATGGCCGAGCGCGAGAAGCCGACCCATCTGGCCGTCGCCTTCGACCCGCCGGGCGGAACTTTCCGAAATGACCTTTACCCTGAGTACAAGGGGACAAGGCCGCCTACCCCGCAGCTCATAATTGACGCCCTTGAGCCCCTTACAGAGCTCGTCAGGGCCATGGGAATCCCCGTCCTCATGGTGCCCCGCTACGAGGCCGATGACGTTATCGGATCCGTCTCCGTACGCTTTGCAAGGGAGGATTTCGATGTCTATATGGTCACTCCCGACAAGGACTATGGCCAGCTGGTGGACGACCATATCTTCCAGTACAAGCCCGGAAAGGGGGGAAGTGATGCCGAGGTCGTGGACAAGAGAGGAATCTGTGAAAAGTACGGCATCCTCGATCCGGTCCAGGTAATTGACATGCTCGCCATCTGCGGCGACACGGCGGACAACGTCCCCGGAGTCAGGGGAGTCGGGGAAGTCGGGGCAGGGAAGCTGATCTCGAAATACGGGTCCCTGGAGAATATCTATGCCCATCTAGGAGAGCTCTCCGAAAAGCAGCGCGCGATGTTTGAGGAGGCGAGGGGACATATCGCCCTGAGCAAGGAGCTCGTAACTATAAAAACCGATATGGACATTCCCGTTTCGGAGAGCGACATGGTCCTCGACATGGAATTCAGTCCGGAGGTTGCGGACCTCTTCGAAAAATACGAGTTCAATTCCCTGAGGCGTTTTCTGGGTAATGTCCACCGGGGTGAGCCGAAGGAAAGTACCTCCTTCGAGGTTACGGAAGTTCCTGTAAGAGAGATAATTGACTCCGCGAGGAAAGAGGGCCGCTGCGCCCTTGTCGCAGCGGCGGCGGAAGAGGGAATCTTCGCCGGAATAAGGTCCCTTACGGTCGCCGTTTCGGGCGGAAGGGTCGCATCCTTTACGGTTGAGGAGTTCCGTCCCCTTGCCGAAGACCCGGCCATTGAAAAATATGGCTCGAACCTTAAGCTTCAGGCGAATCTTCTTTCCGCCGCAGGGCTTACCTTGAATGGAAAGTTCTGGGATATCACCCTGATGCACTACCTTATTGATCCGGAAAAAAGCCACAAGGTCGAGGTTCTTGCAAAGAGCTTTTTCAATATCGACATAGAAGAGGATACCGGAAGCGCTACAACCGGTTCCCTTTTTGACGAACCCTCAGAGGAGCCCTCCACAGGGAGGTTCCGGGAGGCCGCGGCCATTCTCCTTCTCGGAGAGAAACTCCGCGCCGATCTCGGGGACCTCGCTTCCCTCTATGACACTATGGAGGAGCCCCTTACCAAGATTCTCGGCGAGATGGAGCGGACCGGCGTGAAGGTGGACCTCGGAGCCCTTTCGGAGTATGCCGGGGGCCTTCGCCGCGAAATGGAGGAGCGTCAGGAAAGAATCCGTCAGATGACAGGGGAACCTGGGCTTAACATCTCCTCCCCTAAACAGGTCGGAGAGGTCCTTTTCGACAAGATGAAACTGGATCCGAAGGCGAAAAAGAACGCCCGGGGCCAGTACTCCACCGACGAGACGACCCTTCTGGAGATTGCATCGGCCCATCCGGTTGTCGATGAAATCCTCGAATTCCGGGCCGTCAAGAAGCTTCTTTCAACCTATATCGAGCCCTTCCCGGGCTTTGTCTCTCCCCGTGACGGAAGGGTCCATACAACGTTCAATCAGGCGCTTACCTCGACCGGCCGGCTCTCCAGCTCCAATCCCAACCTCCAGAATATCCCGATTCGAACAGACCGCGGCCGCGAGATTCGGAAGGCCTTCGTTCCGGGCCGTGCTGACGGGATGGTCATGTCCGCCGACTATTCCCAGATTGAACTCCGGATCATGGCCCATCTTAGCTGCGATGCCCATCTTATAAAGGCCTTCCGGGAAGGGGTGGATGTCCATGCTGCGACCGCCGCAAAAATCTTCCGTAAGGACCACGCCGACGTGACCGCCGACGAGCGCCGGATTGCCAAGACCGCGAATTTCGGCATCATGTACGGAATCTCCGCCTTCGGCCTTTCGCAGCGGCTCCGCATTTCGCGGAAAGAGGCCTCCAAGCTGATTGAGGACTATTTTGAGAGTTTCCCTTCGATTCGCTCTTTCATAGACGGAACGATTGCCTTCGCGCGCGAGAACGGCTATGTCGAGACGGTTTTCGGCCGGAGGCGCTACCTTCCGGATATAAACGCATCCAATGCGACCGTCCGGGCCCTGTCCGAGCGAAATGCCGTAAACGCCCCGATCCAGGGCACCGCGGCGGATATCATAAAGCTCGCAATGATCCGGGTCCATGATGCCATGGCGGAGGCGGGACTCAGGAGCCGCATGGTCCTCCAGATCCATGACGAACTCCTCTTTGACGTCGTTCCGGGCGAAGAGGCGGCCCTCAGGGAAGCCGTTGTCCGGGAGATGGAACATGTAGTTGACCTCTCCGTCCCGATGACGGTGGAGTGCAACGTTGGAAAGAATTGGTTAGAAGCACATTGACCCATGCAATACGACTATCGGAACATGACGTCGCGGACCCTCGTGGAACTGGCGAAGAAGGGCGACCAGACCGCCTTCCGGGCAATCTATGAACGTTTTTCCGCCCAGGTCCGGTCCCGGGTTTCCGGCTATTTTGTCTGGGTTGCGGACGTGGATGACGTGGTATCCGTGACCTTCCAGAAGTTCTTTGCCAAGCTGGATTCCTTCGATTCCTCCCGCGAAGTCCTTCCCTGGCTCATGAAAATCGCGAGCCGGACAGCCCTGGACCACCTTGACGTAATGCGCCGCGAGGATGAAAAAAAGGAGGGTCTCAAGAGCAAGGATACGGAAATGGGAGACGAGGGGAGGGATATAATCACCGATATCAATCCGGAGGATGAGATTATCAGCAACGAGGCCCATGACCGCCTTATGGCCTTCTTGAAGGAACTTCCGCCAATTTACGGGGAGGTAATGCAGAAGTACATGGTCGAAGAGCTTGAGTATGAAAAGATTGCGGAGGAGCTCGGACTCGAGCTCAACACCGTCCGGACCCGTATCCGCCGCGGGAAGGAAAAGCTGGCGGAAATGATGCAAAGGGGGGAGATTGAATAATGGACGCAGCCGCTTTCATCGCTTTTCTGCGGGAATATTTCCCGCTTTCTCCTCTCCAGGAGGAGCGTTTTGCCGCCCTGGACGGGCTCTATCGCAGCTGGAATGCGAGAATCAACGTTATTTCGAGGAAGGACATAGATTTCCTCTATGACCACCATGTCCTCCACTGCCTATCTATCGCAAGGTGGCTTTCGCTCCGGGAGGACCTTATGGATTCATTCTCGAAGGGGACTGTCCTCGATCTTGGTACGGGTGGAGGTTTCCCTGGAATACCGCTCGCTATACTCTTCCCGGAGACCCGTTTTACCCTCTGTGACTCAGTCGGAAAGAAGACCCTTGTCGCCTCGGAAGTCGCCTCGGCGCTCGGACTCGATAATGTCGAGGTTGTCAACGCCCGGGCAGAGTCCCTCGGCAGGCGTTTCGATTTTGTGGTCTCACGCGCCGTCGCCTCCCTTACCGACTTCTATCCATGGGTCAAGGGGACCTACTCTAAGGCAATCCTTTATCTTAAAGGCGGGGATATAAACGAAGAGATTGCCGCCTTGATGGCCCGGTACCGCCTGAATAAGGGTTCTGTTTCTACATGGCCCCTTTCAAGCTGGCTTTCGGATCCATACTACGACGGCAAACTGCTATTGTCAATAGAGTAGGAGGCTTTCTTAACAAGAGTTAAAAAATTACCAGCATCACTTTCATCGCCTGTGCCACCCTCGGCATCATAAGAGGGAGGGGCCCTTTAGGGAGGGGTCGCCCGCAGGGCGACGGCAGTGAAAGTGATGCTGGTAATTTTTGTGCCTTTTCCTAGAAGCTGAGGGCGATCTGGATGAAGTCGTCCGCCTTGAGGGCGGCGCCGCCGATCAGACCTCCGTCAATATCCTTCTGGGCGAAGAGTTCCTTTGCGTTGGAGGGCTTGCAGCTTCCTCCGTAAAGGATAGTGGTGTCTTCTGCGACCTCCGCACCGAACTTGTCGGCGAGGACCTTGCGGATGCAGGCGTGGATTTCCTCGGCCTGCTCAGCGGTCGCGGTCTTTCCGGTACCGATAGCCCAGACGGGTTCATAAGCGATGATTATACTCTTCATTTCCTCGGCGGAAAGGGTATAGAGGACCGCCTTGGTCTGGTTGGTAACGACCTCGAAGTGCTTTCCCGCTTCGCGCTCGTCAAGGTTCTCGCCTACGCAGAGGATAACCTTGAGCCCTGCCTCGAGGGCGAGTTTCGTCTTTACGACGAGCTTCTCGTCGGTCTCTCCGTAGTACTGGCGGCGCTCGGAGTGGCCGAGGATTGTATACTGGCAGCCGGCATCGGTCAGCATGTTCACAGCGACCTCTCCGGTGTATGCACCCTTCTCATGATCGGCGCAGTTCTGGGCGGAAAGTCCGACCTTCGAGCCGGCGAGCGCCTCGGCGACGGGAACGAGGTGGGTAAAGGGAGGGGCGACCACGAGGCCAACTCCAGCGGGAACTTCAACGGATTTTGCGGCAACCGCCTTTGCGAGGGCGACACCTTCGGAAACGGTGGTATTCATCTTCCAGTTTCCGGCAACGATTTTCTTTCTCATTTTATCAGTAGAGGTTTAAATTTTCGGAAGGCAAAGATACGGATTAAAAAGTTCCGAAGAAAGAATTTTCTATGGAAATCGAGCTGAAGGCATCGATGTCTGTCGCCTTTCCGGTATAGTAGAAGCGGCTGCCGGTAATGGTAACGTCCTTTACACAGGAGAGTCCTTCGATTCCGACGCTCCTCACCCCGGTCCTGGTCCCGTGGCAGATGACGTTTGAAATCCGGATGTCCTGGAAATCAGGGGCGTATTCCATCTTCTTCGGACCGTCCCCGACCTTTCCGGTGTAACCCCTGTCGACATAGGTACACTCGAAGATGACCGCTTCATCCTTGATATCGTTCATCACGATGTCGCTGATCCGGATATTCTCCGTCCTGCCGCCCCTGCCGATTCCGCTTTTGAACCGGAGTCCGGTATCGGTTCCGGAGAAGGTGCAGCGGCGTACCACGATATTCTTCATGCCGCCGCTGACGTCGGACCCGATGACGAATCCGCCATGGGCATGGAAGACAGTATTGTCCTGGATAAGAATGTCTTCGCAGGGACCCTGGCTGACTCCGGAGGCCCCGGACCCGCCCTTCATGCAGATTCCGTCGTCCCCGGCATCCACAATGCACTTAGAGATCAGCACCCGCCGGCAATTGCTGATATCAATTGCGTCTCCGTTCTGGGCGTTCCAGGGGCAGCGTACCGTCACCCCTTCGATGACTACGTCGGTGCAGCGTGTGGGATGGACATGGAAACGGGGTGAATTCTGGGCTGTGATGCCTTCGATGAGGACTCTCTCGCAGTCGGTGAAACGGATTAGGTCCGCACGCGTGGCCTCCTGTTTTTCAGGAGTTTCTGCTATGTCGGCGCGTCCGTTGAGGCCAAAGGGGAACCAGAGGGAGCCGTCTTCGCTGACGGTCCCGCCCATGGACAGGAACGCCTTCCACTCCACATCGCTGACCTTGCCCCGTTTTACGGGCCTCCACTGGGCTCCGTTACCGTCGATGGTGCCTTCGCCGACAATTGCTACGTCGTGGGCCTTCGAGGCGTTGAAGAGCGGCTGGACGCGGCCGGAGCGTTCTGTATCCTTTTCCTTGTAGTGGGAGTTTTTGTCTTCAGTCCCGATTACAAGCGCGTTCCGTTCGAGTCGGATTGCGATATTGCTTTTGAGGGTTACTGGGCCGGTCATGTAGACGCCCTGGGGGACGATGAGCGTTCCGCCTCCGGCTTTTGTAAGGGCGGAAATCGCCTTACGGAAGGGTTCCGTATTGAGGGTTATTCCATCCCCGTTCCCGCCATAGTCGAGCAGGGATACCGTTTTCCCTGGAATATTTACGGGAGCGGGTTGTTCCATGGTGCCTTCAAGACCGGCGTACCGGTCGGAATAATCCTGGGCCGAAGCGGAAACTGCGGCGAAAAGTGCTGCCGCAAGGAGTGTTTTTCTCATAATCCGTTGTTTTAACTGTGCAATTATACATAAATTATTCCTAAATTTGTATTTATTGAAAAATAAAGCAATTATTTAAGCAGTTACTTATTTTTACATAACGGTTTCAATTGATGAAGAATTTTGTAGAAGAGTTAAGGTGGAGAGGCATGATCCAGGATATCATGCCCGGAACGGAAGAAAAACTCATGGAAGGCCCCCAGGCCGCCTATGTCGGCATTGACCCGACAGCTGATTCACTGCATATAGGTCACTTGGTAAGTGTTATGATTCTCAAGCACTTCCAGAGCTGCGGCCACAAGCCGTTCGCCCTTGTCGGCGGAGCTACCGGCATGGTTGGTGACCCCTCGATGAAGTCCGCCGAGCGGAACCTCCTCGACGAGGAAACCCTCGCCCACAATATTGCCGGAATCAAGGCCCAGCTCGGCCGTTTCCTGGATTTCGACAGCAACGCCCCGAACAAGGCCGAACTGGTCAACAACTACGACTGGATGAAGGATTATTCATTCATCAATTTCATCCGCGATATCGGAAAGCACATCACCGTGAACTATATGATGGCAAAGGACTCCGTCAAAAAGCGCCTTTCCCGCGATTCATCCGAGGGAATGTCCTTTACGGAATTCAGCTATCAGCTGATGCAGGGATATGATTTCTACTGGTTATGGAAGAACCGCGGATGCATCCTTCAGCTCGGCGGAAGCGACCAGTGGGGGAACATAACGACTGGAACCGAGCTGATCCGGAGGATGGACGGTGGAGAGGCCTATGCCCTGACCTGCCCTCTGATCAAGAAATCCGACGGTACGAAGTTCGGAAAGACCGAGAAGGGTAACATCTGGCTCGATCCGGAGCGGACTTCGCCGTATGAGTTCTACCAGTTCTGGCTGAATGTGGCGGATGACGATGCCGAACGCTATATCCGGATCTTTACCATGCTTTCCCGCGAGGAAGTCGAGTCCCTGATTGCCGAGCACCGCGAGGACCCCGGCCAGAGGAAGCTCCAGAAGGTTCTTGCCCGGGAAGTTACGCTCATGTGCCATGGCGAAAAGGAGTATGAAAACGCCCTCGAGGCCTCGAAGATGCTCTTCGGGAATTCTACCTCCGAAGCCCTCCGGAAACTCGATGAGAAGACCTTCCTCGCCGTTTTCAGCGGGGTTCCTACCTTCAATGTCCCGAAGGAGGATCTGCCCTGCAATATCCTCGATTTCCTTGCCGTCAAGACCGCGGTCTTCCCTTCGAAGGGAGAGGCACGCAAAATGCTCCAGGGCGGGGGAGTCAGCATCAACAAGGATAAGGTGACCGGCCTAGAGCGGGAGATTTCCACGGATGACATCATTGACGGAAAGTATATCCTCGCCCAGAAAGGAAAGAAGAACTACTTTATAATCAACGTGATATAATGGATAAACCAGCCAGTACAAGAATGCTGAAAGTGGGGCGGGAACTCCAGAAGGATCTCGCCGAGATTTTGCGGAGGAAGGGTATGGCCTTCTTCGGCGGTGCCATGGTGACTGTCAGCGAGGTGCGGGTCAGCCCCGACCTCTCCGTCGCCCGGGTTTATGTCAGCGTTTTCCCCTCCGACCGTCAGCAGGCGGTCATGGCCATCCTCGAAGAAAACATCCGGGTAATCCGCGGAGAGCTCGGCCGGGAAGTCCGTTCCCAGCTCAGAATCGTCCCGGAGCTCGTTTTTGCCCTCGACACTTCCCTTGATTACGCAGAGCATATCGATGAGCTCTTGAAAAAATAAGGGGGGGCTGACCTATGAATCTTCCGTTCTTCTTTGCCCGCCGCTACCTCTTCGCCCGGAAATCCCATGGTGTCATCAACATCATTTCGGGAGTCGGCGTCGTCGGCATGGCAATCGGAACGGCAGCCCTGGTGGTCATCCTCTCCGTATTCAACGGATTCAACCGCCTCGTAGCGGATACCCTCGGGGATATCGAGCCGGATATCCGCGTTTCAGCCCGTTACGGGAAATTTTTCGAGCCGGACAGCGTCGCCTTCGACCTTGCGTACAGGGACGACAGGGTCCTTAACATGACTTCGGTCCTCGAGGAAAATGTCTTCCTTTCCTACGACGGGAAGGAGGCCATTGCGAAGGCGCGGGGAGTCGATGAAGTTTATGAGGAAGAGTCCCCGCTTCGGGATCATATTGTTGACGGGACTTTCACCCTTCGTTTCGGGGAAGTCAAAAAGGCGGTCCTCGGGACTGTCCTTGCGAGGGGTCTCGGGGTTTCTACCCGCTTTTCGACCCCTCTCGAGATTTATTATCCGGACAGGGGTGGGAAGATATCCCTGTCGAATCCGGCTGCTTCCCTGCGGAGCATTCGCGTAAGCCCCTCCGGAATCGTTTCCCTCAATGCCAATTACGACGGCGATCTTGTGGTGCTGCCCCTTGAAAGCATGAGGGATCTTCTTGGCTGCGAAAGCGAGGTTTCGGCCGTTGAGATACGCCTTGTAGAGGGCTCTACCCAGAAGGATGTCAAAGATCTTATTAAAGGGCTTTCCGAGGCCCTCGGGAGCGATTTCAGGGTTGAGGACCGGTACCACCAGAATTTGACTCTCTACAAGATGATGCGGTACGAAAAGCTTGCGATTTACCTTATCCTGATTTTCGTTGTAATCATCATTGGATTCAATATTTTCAGCGCCCTGACGATGCTACTTATCGAAAAGGAGGGCGATATCCGAACCCTCGGAGGGCTCGGAGCTCCGGCCCCCCTTATCCGGAGAATATTCGTCCTGGAGGGCTGGCTTACCTCTTTGACAGGACTTGCAATCGGGCTTGCCGCCGGCGTTGCCATAGTGCTTCTGCAGCAGAAGACGGGTTTTGTCAGGATGCCGGGCAATTTCCTAGTCAGCTCATATCCCGTTGAACTCAAGGTCACGGACCTTCTCTGGACTGCTTTCGGAGTTGCCCTTGCGGGCTATCTGATGGCCATTTTACCGACAATTAATAAAAACCGTAACATATGAAAAGGACTGTACTTACCCTCCTTGCGGCGGCGATGACCCTTTCCCTTGCCGCGCAGAATGCGGGCGGCCTTTCCGCCGACCTTCTTTCCGAAATCAGCAAGGGCTACGCCGGGACCGCTGCCGACAGGGCTCTCCGGAACGCCCTCAATGTCACCCCGATCAACACCCTCGCCCAGAACGCCGGGAACCAGGCCATGATCGACACCCACTTCTCCAATGAGGTCAAGATCAAGGGCCACACGGACCAGAAATCCTCCGGCCGATGCTGGCTGTTTACCGGTCTCAATGTGCTGAGGGCCAAGGCGATATCCGAGCATAACCTCGGGACTTTCACCTTCTCCCAGAACTATGTCTTCTTCTATGACCAGCTCGAGAAGGCCAATCTCTTCCTCCAGGGGATCATCGATACCAGGGCCAAGGAGGACGGTGACCGCGAAGTTGACTGGCTCTTCTCCAACCCCATCGGTGACGGAGGCCAGTTTACGGGCGTTTCCAACCTTGTGATGAAGTACGGGCTCGTGCCCTCCGAGGTCATGCCTGAAACCTTCTGCTCCAACAACACATCCCAGATGAGGGCCCAGATTTCGACCAAACTCCGGGAAGACGGACTCCGCCTCCGGGAGGCCTACCGGTCCATGATGACCGCCGACAAGGGCAAGCAGTACCGCAACGGCTCGAAAAAGAATGCCCAGAAGGATGAACTCGCCGTTTCGAAGCTCCAGCAGATGAAGGTGGAGCAGCTTAAGGAAATCTACCATATCCTCGCCCTCTGCCTCGGAGTTCCTCCGACGGAGTTCGAATGGACCCGTTACAATGACAAGGGTGAATTCGTATCCACGAAGACCTATACTCCGAAGTCCTTCTATGAGGAATTTGTCGGAAAGGATCTCGAGGGCGGCTATGTCATGGTCATGAACGACCCCTGCCGCGAGTACTTCAAGACCTATGAGATCCAATATGACCGCCACGTTTATGACGGGGACAACTGGGTCTATCTCAACCTCCCGATAGAGAGGATCAAGGAGATGGCCATCGCTTCGATCAAGGACAACACCGCGATGTACTTCTCCTGCGACGTCGGAAAGTTCTTCGACCGCCAGAAAGGGGTCCTCGACCTTGCGAACTTCAACTACGGCGACCTTATGGGCGTAAACTTCGGCATGAACAAGCAGGAGCGCGTCCAAACCCACGCCAGCGGCTCCTCCCACGCCATGACCCTTATCGCCGTTGACCTGAAGGACGGAAAACCCGTCAAGTGGATGGTCGAGAACAGCTGGGGCGCTTCGAGCGGCTACAACGGAAATCTCATTATGACCGACGAGTGGTTCAACGAGTACATGTTCCGCCTTGTAGTGGAGAAGAAATACGTTCCCGCTGACCTTCTCTCCCTCCTCAATCAGGAACCGACCCTCCTCCCGGCCTGGGATCCGATGTTCCTCCCTGAAGAATAACGCTTTATGGAAACCTTTCTCGCCTCGGTCACAGACGGCCTGTGGACCTATCTCCTGATTGCGGCCCTGCTCCTCTGCGGTTTTTTCTTTACATGGAAGACCCGCTTTGTGCAGTTCCGCATGATTCCTCACATGTTCCGTCTTCTGACGGACTCCGGTGCCCGGACTGAAAAAGGCGAGAAACACGTTTCCTCCTTCCAGGCCTTCGCTGTCTCCCTTGCCAGCCGGGTCGGCTCCGGAAACCTTGCCGGCGTTGCCACGGCGATTGCAATCGGAGGCCCCGGCTCCGTATTCTGGATGTGGGTGACCGCCCTTCTCGGCGCCGCCACCGCCTTTATCGAATCGACCCTCGCCCAGCTCTTCAAGGAGCGCAGCGAGGGTGCCTTCGTGGGCGGCCCCGCATATTATATCCGGAAGGGCCTCCACAGCAAGGGACTGGCCGCGACCTTTGCGGTCCTGATTACGATTACCTTCGCCCTCATGAACAATGCGGTCCAGGCGAATACGATTTCAGGGGCCCTGGACGAGGCCTTCGGTGTCCGGCCATGGATCAGCGGCGCGCTCATGGCGGCCCTTACCCTTCTTATCATCTTCGGCGGCATCCACAGGATTGCGCGTTTTTCCAGCGTCATTGTTCCCCTTATGGCCATAGGATACATGATCCTCGCCATTTTCATCGTCGTCAAGAACTACGCCCTCATTCCGGACGTATTCCGGATTATTTTCGAGGACGCTTTCGGTATCCGCCAGGTTGCCGGCGGCGGCATCGGGGGAGTGATCATGCTCGGAGTAAGGCGCGGCCTTTTCAGCAACGAGGCGGGTGAGGGTTCGACCCCGAACGCGGCCGCTACCGCGAATGTCTCCCACCCGGTGAAGCAGGGTCTTATCCAGGCCCTCGGCGTCTTCACCGATACCCTTCTCGTCTGCTCCTGTACGGCCTTCATCATCCTTATAAGCGGACTCTACACTTCCGGATCGAACGGAATAGCCCTTACCCAGGTCGCCCTCCAGGCGGAAATCGGCCCCACCGGCCCGATCTTCATCGCCATCGCCATCTTCCTTTTCGCCTACAGTACGATTATCGCCAACTATTACTACGGCGAAGCGAATATGATTTATCTGAAGTCCGGGAAGAAGGGGATAGCCCTCCTCAGAGTGCTCTCCGGCGGCGTTTTTGTGGTCTTTGGGGCTCTCGCGGGGCTGAATCTTGTATGGACGCTCATAGACTTTTTTATGGCCCTCCTTACCATATGCAACCTTATCGGGCTTATCGGGCTATGGAAGTACCCGGTAAAGCTCCTGAAGGACTACGAGAAGCAGAAAAAACAGGGGAAGGACCCTGTCTTTCACAAGAGTACCCTCCCCGAGATTGCAGACGAGCTGGTCTGGCCGGATTAGTTCAGCATTTTGACGACGGCGGCGATACGGTCCGAGGAGGACCAGAGCCACACCGTCCCGTCTTCCGAAATCTTTTCCGCCTTGAAGGTGATTCCGTCATGCTTCTGGATGGAGTTGTTCTCCGTCCATTCCATGCTGGCATTTACCGTTTTTCCCGATACAATGGCATCGGACAGGTTCAGGATGACATATTCGCTCATGTCGTCATTCCCCATCCGGAACTGGTGGAGGGTGGCGTTGTAGCCCGCCTGGTGGAAGTCCTCGTCGAAGGTGAAGACGAGCCGGTCCTTTATTTTAAGGCAGAGCGTTTCGCTTTGAAGAAGGGCTGAATCCATCTCTGCGACATGGGCGCAGGAAGTCAGTCCGCCGAGGATGGCCACTCCGAGTATAAGTTTTATGATTCTTTTCATTTTACAGTAAGCTTACGGATGATAATGTCCTTTGAACCGTCCTTATAGGAGATTTCCGCCTTTAGGACGCCGCTTTTTTCAGGGTGCCAGTACCCGTCTTTCCCTACGGTAATCTTTTCCCCGTCAAAGCGCCATACAATGCCCTCAGCCTCGGTTGCATTGCATACCCTGAGGGGGATGGTCGTATTGGCGACGAAGGCGGTTCCGGATTTCTTTGCGGTCGAAAGAATTATGTACGGGTAGGTATCGGAGTAAGCGGATCTTGTCGTGAACTTGCAGCTGGTATCGACATTTCCCTTTACAGAACCGGCCTTGAAATAGATTTCTGCGCTATAGGCGGTCCGGGGGGTAAGTCCCTCCATTACAAAGGCGTATTTCCCTGGCTCATAGGGAGAAACCGTGTATTCCGTGGTCTTCCCGTCGATTGTGAAGGAGATGAATCCTTCACCATCGTAGGTTTCGTCGGATGAGGACCAGGTGATGATTGCGGCATCCTGGAAGGTGACCTGGGTCCCATAGATCACATCCGGCGCTTTCTCTCCGGTAGCCCCTTCCACTACGAGTACGACACTGTTGCCGTCTTTTGTGATGGAAACGATTGACAGGGGGGCTTCCTTCCCGCTCCAGAACACGAAGGGAGGATTGCTGGTCGCGGTAAACTGGGTATGTCCCTTCTGAGGCCAGAAGACCTTGCTCCGGTTGTTGTAGGTCTGCTGGGCGGTGTCATGGCCTGCACTCGGATCCGCCTCCACGAGGTCCGCGCACTGGTGGTCCGGCCGGGCATTGGCCTCGTTGTAGGTGAACCACCTGTCGTAAGCGGTAAGGTTTTTCTGGTAACTTTCTGACATTCCGGTTCTCCGGTCAGATTTGTCAATATGGTAAATCAGGAGGCCGCTGCCGCCGATATACGTGTCCCAGCCGGTATTGTACCGGCACTCGAGCAGGTAGTATTCCCCGTCGTAGTCCCCGCTTACCTTGAAACACTTTCCGCCGAGGTGGACGGGCTCCAGGGTATGGGTTCCCGGGGTCAGTTCTGTAACGTCGGCAATATCCAGTTCCACACGCTCGAGGGCGGAATAGTAGGGCGGGGTATAGCCGTCGTTGTTCATGTTTCCGCCGTCCATCAGGTCAAGCGAGTACCAGAGAGCTTCCGCGGTTCCTCCGCTGAGGGCATAGTCCGTGTCGTAAAAATCGGGAAGATCGAAGGTATGGGTGTATTCATGACAGAAGGTGCCGATGGAAGCCATGGTGTATTTCAAACTCCCTTCATAGCGCCCCATAAGCTCTGAAGAGCAGGCGTAGCGGTCAATCCTCTTGCCGTCCAGGATGAGCTTGATCTGCGCGGTGCCCGTATATATATAGTACGCGTGGGACCAGATGCAGTCGGCGTTGTTGTCGGCGTCGTCCGCCTCGTCCTTTCCGGCGAAGAAGATGAATACGTTGTCGACCTCACCGTCCCCGTCGTCGTCATAGAGCGAGAAATCCACCTCGCTGTCTGCGAGTTCGCAGGCCTCTTTCACCATTTCCTCCGGATGCATGTCCATGTCGTCGCTGCCGTTCTTCCCGTAATAGGCCATGTTCTTCGAGACTGTAACCGGACCGGCGACGGTGAACTTGAAGTCATAGCGCCCGTTGAACTGGTCGTTGAAATAGGCGATGGCGCTTTTGGAGGATTTTTCGTTGAGGAGTTTGTCAAAGTCCGCCTGGGGGGTCTCGGAGGAGAATTTTACGTCTGCGAACTGGGCCAGGATGACAATTCCGTGACGTTCCATGGAACCTTCCGCCTTTGTCATTACAGGATGGGCCGCATGGATCCTCCGCTCAAGGTTCTCCCTCCCGTCGAAATTGATGGGCTGGCGCGCCTTGCGGGAATTTCGCGCAATGAGCTCAAGGGGAATGTTCCTGCTCCCGGAAAGGATTTCAGCGGGAACATCCTCATCCCCAACGCGGTAGGACGTCCCATAGCGGAAGCCCTGGGCGTCGAAGGCGCCGTATCTCCAGTATCCGTCCTCGCCCTTGACAATGGCGCATCCGTCGAGGGTAGTAACCAGTTTCATGAAGGCGTTGCCCCTTACCTGGGCCATGAAGGTCGTCCCGTCCGGCTGGGTAAAAACCTGGTATTCCCTCTTTGGCTGAATAGCAAAGAGAGAGAGGGAGAGGAATGAAAGTATGATGATGAGTCTTGTTCTCATGAAGGTTTGGTTTAATTGCTCTATTGAAAACAAAAGTAGGAAGAAAAACTCAATAAAGCAATAAGCCGGCCCGAAAGAACTCCAGACCGACTTATAGACGTGTACTAAAACCTAAACCTGTCTTATAGATGCACCCAAAAACCGAAACGTTGCAGAAAAAATGAAAAAAAATTAACTTTTTTCGAAAAAAAATAAAAAGCGGCCACATTTTCTGTAGCCGCGAGATTTTTTCTTTGAAACTGGAATTACTTCGATGCTTCGACGGAAACCTTGCGGAACTCCTTGAAATCCTTCATGAGTTCGAGGGCGGCCTTACGGGCACGGGCACCGGCGGCCTTGTTTCCTTTGACGAGCTGCTTTTCAGCATTCTCAGCGTAAACAGCAAATTCAGCTGCGATTTTCTCTACGAGCTTTTTCATGATTTTGGGTTTTTTAAAGTTGTTGTTAGTAACGTTGTTAATTCATTTTGCGGCTGCAATTTATGGAAAAAACCAAAAAAAAACAAAAAAAACGCCAAAAAATTAACTATTTATATATCAGCGTTTTTTTCTTCCTTTTTACGGGTGTTCAGTCCGTTCATTGCCTTTTCCGGCCCTGCAGTGGCGTAGATGCGGATTCCTTCGATGACCCTGTCGCAGATTTCAGGCATTTGTTTAAGTTCATCCTCCGAAAGATCGCCCAGCACAAAATCAATCTGACCTCCCCTTGAAAAATCGTTACCGATGCCTATCCGGATCCGGGTGTACCGGTCAGTCCCGAGAAGATCGATGATGTTCCTCAGTCCGTTGTGCCCGCCGTCGCTTCCCCCGAGGCGCATACGGATCATTCCGAACGGGAGATTCAGGTCGTCGCACACGACAATGAGGTTTTCTACGCCCATGTGCAGCTTATCCAACCAGTACCGGACGGCGTTGCCGCTGAGGTTCATGTAGGTCGAGGGTTTCAGCAGATGGAACTTCCTTCCCTTGAAGGAGACCTCAGCCATGTCGCCGTACCTTCCGGTAAGAAAAAAGGTATCGGATGCCTTTGCCCAGGCATCCAATACCATAAATCCCATATTGTGACGGGTGGAGGCGTATTCGGCTCCGATATTCCCGAGCCCGACGACAAGATAGTCCATAAGCCCGTCGCAAAAAGGTTATTACTCAGCAGCTTCCGAGGCCTCTGCAGCGTTCGCCTGCGAGGCACGGGTGGACTTGACGGAGCAGATGATAGACGTCTTCGGCGAGAGGATGGTGATGTTCTCGTATGCGAGGTCGCCAACGGTCAGCCGCTTGTCGAGGCCGAGCGGGGTCACATCAACGTCAAGCTTGTCGGGAAGGTTCTCCATGAGGGCGCTGACGCGGACCTTGCGGAGGTTGGCAGTGAATTTACCACCGGCCTGAACTCCCTTCGGATGACCGAAGATATTGAGGGGAACATTGATTGCAATCGGCTTCTTCTCGTCTACTGCGAGGAAGTCCACGTGGAGGCACTCGTCGCTTACCGGGTGGAACTGAAGCTCGTGAAGGATGGCATAATAGGTCTTCCCTCCGAGGTTGAGGTCGATAATGTAGGAAGCGGGGGTGTCAGTTACACCCTTGAGGTCCCTTGCGCTGACTGTAAATAGGACGTTGTCCATGCCGAGTCCGTAGAGGTTGCACGGAACAAGGCCCTGACGGCGGAAGGCCTTGATAACGGCCTTGTTGCCTTTCTCGCGGATCTCTCCGCTGAGCTGAAAATGTTTCATTGTACTTAATTTAAATGTGTTACTCAGTCCGGAAATTCACCGGACCCCATTGCACCAAAAGCGTCTGCCGCTTTTAAAGCGGCGGCAAATATAGGAATATTTTTCTGAAAATGAAAATTTTACCCCCTGTGGCGCCTTAAAAAATTACCAGCATAACTTTCATCGCCTGTGCCACCCTCGGCATCATAAGAGGGAGGGGCCCTTTAGGGAGGGGCCGCCCACAGGGCGACGGCAGGGAAAGTTATGCTGGTAATTTTTTTAGCTGTTTCCGGGGGTGATGGTCCAGAATGGATTTCTGCCAGACGGAGGAATCGATGTGAGTGTAGATTTCGGTGGTCAGGATGCTCTTGTGGCCAAGCATTTCCTGGACTACGCGAAGGTCGGCGCCGTTTTCAACGAGGTGGGTCGCGAAGGAATGCCGGAAGGTGTGAGGGGAAATCTCCTTGTGGATACCGGCGGCCATCGCCTGCTTTTTAACAAGGTTGAAAACCGAGACCCTGGAAAGCGGCTTTCCGTCCTTGCTGAGAAACAGAAAATCCTCATATTCCGGCCCCGCAGGTATCCTCAGGCCGTTTTCCAGATAGTTCTTTATGGCTTCCGAAGCGACGTCTCCGAGGGGGACCAGCCGCTGTTTGTTCCCCTTTCCGATTACGGTCAGGAAGCCGTCGTTGAAATAGATGTCGGAGATTTTCAGGGAAGCCGCCTCGGAGACCCGGAGCCCGCAGCCGTAGAGGGTTTCGAGAAGGGCCCTGTCCCGGAGCCCGCAACGGGACTTGAGGTCCACAGAGTCCATGATCGCCCCGATTTCCTCGATCGAAAGTACTGAGGGAAGGTATCTTCCGATTTTCGGGGCGTCCAGCTTGTCGCAGGGATTGTCCTTCCTTTCCCCCTCCATGACGGCCCATTTGAAAAAAGACTTCAGGGAGCTGACAAGACGCGCCTGGCTCCGCTCCGAAATCCCTTCGTCCGAGCGCTTCCCGAGATAGTCCACTATGTCATCGACAGTTACTTCCGCGATGGCTTTATCCTCAACGCTCTGAAGGAAACGTTCCAAATCAGAAGAATAGGATGCCACCGTAGAAGGTGACATCCCGCGTTCGTATCCCAGGTAGTACCGGTAGTCCTTGATCAGGCGGGCGGTATCCATATCTAAAGGGTTGCGTATTTCTTCCCGTAGAAGAGCATCTGGCCGAGGTAATCGTCGGTGTAAACTACCTTGTAGTCAACTACTTCTCCGTTTTCCAGCACCGGCCGGATGTCCGGGTTGATAAAGCCGCCGTAGGGCTTCAGCTGGAGGGCTTCGTAGCGCTCGAGGACCTCCTTGTGGAGCTTGGGGTCGATATTTACAGCGTAGGTCTCAATAAGCTGCTTTCCGGCCTGGAAATCTCCCTCCGACTTGATTCTCTGGATCTCTGCGAGGAGTTCGGCGAAAAGGCCCCGGAGGGCTTCATAATCGTTGACCACAAAATAGGTCTTTCCCTTCCGGACCTTCTTTTCGATAACCTTCTTCGCCGCTCCCTTTTCGTAGCACCACTCGGAAATCAGCTTCCGGTTCTGCATATGGGCTTCGGTATTCGGCCGGCCGAGTTCGACCCTTGTGAACTGGACCATGAGACCGTTACGGATGTAATTGGAATACTGTGCCTTATAGGCCTCCATGTCCGGCATGATCCCGAGCTCGACCATCTTCGGGTCGGCGCAGTAATACAGCCCGAAAAGATCTGCCCTGGCCTCTTCAAGGGCCGAAGCGTATTCGCCCATGGCGGTTGTGGAAACGCCCGGGAGGAGCTGTCCGGAGCCATGGCCGAGGCACTCGTGGAGGTCCGTGTGGATTTCATCCGCGATGGTCCCGTACTTCTTTTCCAGCTCGATTTCCTTGCGGGAGTAGGCGAACTCGCTGAGGGTGCTTGTGGGGTACTCCTCGGCGGAGTAATCGTAAGTATGGGTTATATTGCTGATTGTCACTGATTTGGACCCATGTTCCTTACGGATCCAGTCGGCATTCGGGAGGTTGATTCCGATGGGGGTCGCAGGATAGCTGTCTCCCGCGAGGCAGACTGCGTTGATAACCTTCGCGGAGATGCCCTTTACGGTCTTTTTCCGGAACCTCGGATCGACGGGGGAGTTGTCCTCGAACCACTGGGCGTTGGCGCTGAGGATTTCGGTCCTTGCCGAGGCCGCGGCGTCCTTGATGTTTACATAGCCCTCCCACGAGGCCTTCCTTCCGAGCGGGTCATTGTAATCCTCGATGAAGCCGTTGATGAAATCCACGGTTCCGAGGGTGTCCTTGACCCATTCGATATTGAATTCATCCCACTTCCGCAGGTCGCCGGTGCGGTAGTAGTCGATAAGGATGCCAAGGGCCCTGGACTGGATATCGTTCTCGGCGACCGCCTGGGCCTTTGCGAGCTCCTCGGTGATCTTTTCGATGGCGGGGGAGTAGATGCCTCCGATTTTCCAGGGCAGTTCGCGGATGACCCCGTCCTCGCCCTTTACGAGCTTGGTGTTGAGCCCGTAGGAAATCGGTTCAGGGTCTTTCGGGTCCATGATTCCGGCGTAATACTTCTCAACTTCCTCGCGGGTCACTCCCTCGTAGAAGTTCACGGCGGAGAGCTTCACTATATCTCCCTCTGTCGAGGTCGAGCGGCGCTGAGGCCAGATTTCCGGATTGTAGATAATATCCAGAAGGCCGTCATCCTCGATGTCCGCCGACTTTAAAAGCGAAGCGAAATACTCCCTCGGGCAGTCCGGGAAGAATTTGTCCTCGGCGTAGTGGTGGTGGATTCCGTTCGAGAAGAAGAGCCGCTTGGCATAGACGGTAAAGTCCTTGAATTCCTGTGATTCACGGTCGCCGTCATAGTTGTCGAGGATTGTTTCCACGGCGTGGCGGACCCGGAGGTTGTCCTTGCAGTTCTGGTCCCAGAGGATGTCCCGGCCGTATTTTGCCGCCTCGGCGAGGTGGTAGGCGTATTCTTTCTGTTTAAGGGTAAGGTCCTCCCATCCGGGAATCCGGTAGCGCATTACCTTGATGTCGGCAAAGCTGTCTACAGTATATTTGAACCCCTCTTCTTTATTTTCAGGAGTCCCGTTTCCCGTGCAGGAAGAAAGTCCCGCTGCAGTTCCAAGCAGGATTATCATACTTAATATCTTTTTCATATTCGCAAAATTAAGAAAAATAACTAACTTTGCATTCTATGTTGCGGGAAAAAGTGAGAAAGAGCCCCATCGCGGGTTTTATTCCGGGAGTGTGGCTCATAACGGCCCTGCTTCTATTCTCATGTTCAATTCCCGAAGATTTCCAGACCTCATCCTCCAGGACCGAGTCCTCGGGCCATACCGATTTTACCGCCTCCGGAAAGTACGGGAAGGTCATGATCCTTTATTCGGCGGGCTTCAATTCCCTTTCGCAGTATCTCCAGGACGATATTGACGAGCTCATAGAGGGCTTTGTCCCAAAGACTTCCCACGACGTAATGCTCGTATATTCGAGGAAAACGCCGGGATATCTCAAGTACACTACCGAAACTCCCTCCGTTCTTTTCCGGATTAAGAAAAACCCCGAGGGGGAAACCGTCTGCGACACCCTTGTGACCTACCCGGATGACCAGAAGTCGTCGAAGGCGGAAACCATGAACGAGGTGCTTACCTATATCCGGGACCGTTTCCCGGCGGAGAGCTACGGGATGATCTTCTCCTCCCATGCCTCCGGCTGGCTTCCGAAGGGCTATTATAACAGTCCTGAGCGCTTTGAATCCGGCACAATGACCTACTCCAGGGCCTTTTATCGCTCCCGTCCTCTGCCCTATGTGCCCCTTCCGGAGGAACCCGGCATGAGGGCCGTTAAGAGTGTCGGCCAGGACGTTGCCGTCGAGGGCACTGCGACCGTTTCCTACGAGATGACCATGAAAGAGTTCGCGGAAGCGATTCCGATGCACCTGGATTACCTTCTCTTCGACGCCTGCCTGATGGGATGCGTGGAAGTCGCATATGAGCTCAGGGGCGTAGCGGACCTTGTCGCCTTCTCGCCGACCGAGGTACTTGCCGAGGGCTTCGATTACACTAAGATCGCCAGCCGCCTTCTCGGAGGGAGCGAACCCGATCCGAAGGCGGTCTGCATCGACTTTTTCTCCCAGTATGAAAACGATACGACCGGGGGAGCGACGATAACCCTTGTGGATACCCGGAAGATGGATTCCCTGGTGTCGGTGTGCAAAAATCTTTTCGAGAAGTACCGCAGCGCCATTATCGCTCTCACACCCAGCTCTGTCCAGGGGTATTACCGTTTTTCCCGCTACTATTTCTTCGACCTTGAGGACATCCTCCTCCAGGCCGGAATTACAGAAACAGAAAAGAGCACTCTTGAGAATGCCCTTTCAGAATGTATCGTCTATAAGAATTCGACCCAGGTCTTTATCTCCATCTATTTCCGGACCTATTCCGGACTCAGCATGTTCCTGCCGTCAATTATGACGACATATACCACGAAGAACTTCACCTACCTCAAAAACTACTATATGTCCGAGGTCGGCTGGAACAGCGCTACGGAACTTGTCCGCTAGGCCTCCCGGTCTTCTTTCATCGCCTTGTTGTAGCAGTCCCGGCAGAGGGGCTCATAGGTGTCCTTTTCACCGAGGACGACCAGTTTCCGGCTGTCCGAAAGGCGGTGGGAATGGTTCGCCAGGGCGCCGCAGCGGACGCAGATGGCATGGACCTTCTGGACATCCTCCGCAATTGCGAGAAGGCCCGGAATCGGGCCGAATGGCTTGCCGAGATAGTCGGTGTCAAGTCCGGCCACGATAACCCTCACTCCGCGGTTGGCGAGTTCCTGGGCCACCTCTATCAGCGTTTCATCGAAGAACTGTGCCTCGTCGATACCGACGACTTCGACGTCCGGATCAATCTGGAGCATCCTGGAGGGACTCTTTATCGGGGTGCAGGAAATGCTGTGGGAATCATGGGAAACGACGTCGAGTTCGGAGTAGCGTTTGTCGATCGTCGGTTTGAATGTCGCTATCTTCTGTTTTGCGAACTGTGCCCTCTTGAGGCGGCGAATCAGCTCCTCGGTCTTTCCCGAGAACATCGAGCCGCAGATTACCTCGATGCAGCCGGATTTTTTGTTGCTTTCTGAAAACATTTCCTTATATTTGTGATTGGCTCTTGCAAATATAAGTCAATCTATGGAGAAAAACAATAAGGAAACGCTCGCGATTTTTGCGGCCGAAATCGAAGAACTGAAAACCCGTCTTGCTTCCCTGGAAGCCCGTTTCGAGGAACTGTCTTCCTCCCTCCCCGAAGAGGAGGAAGAGGAGGTGGTGACGGTGCCGGAAGTGGCAGACTTGCCGGAGGCGCCGGAAGTGCCTGAGGTTGAGGAGGTGGACGGCGATACCGGCGTAGTCGATATCGATATAGTCGACCTTCCCGTCCCGGAACCTGCACCGGCTGAGGAGCCGGTCGAAGAACTTGTTGTCGAGCCGGCCGTAGAACCCGCCCCTGAACCTGTCGCCGAGCCGGTTGACGACCTGCCGGAGGATGAGCCGTCCCCGGCGGAGCTCTTGGCCCCTACCGGGTCGTATCCGTGGCAGACGGCAAAGCCCGGGCTGCCCGTCAAGAACCTCCGGAGCGGGATTTCCCTATTTGACAGAGCCCTCTTTATCAATACTCTCTTCAAGGAGGATTATGTCCTCTATGACAAGAGCATCTCCGACCTTAACGCGGTCTCGACCTTCCCGGAGGCCGTGGACTATGTCCTTCGCCATTTCCCTGACTGGAACCTCTCCTCCGATGTGGTGTACAGTTTCATGATGGCCCTCAGGAAGAAACTCGGCTGATGGCGGGAATCCTTTACATCGTCCCGACCCCCGTCGGGAACCTCGAAGACATGACCTTCAGGGCCGTCCGGGTGCTGAAGGAGGCGGACCTTATCCTCGCCGAGGATACCAGGACGAGTTCCCTCCTTCTGAGCCGCTATGATATCCATGTCCCCCTTAAATCCCACCATAAATATAATGAGCACGGCACCGTGGAGATTATAAAGGAGAAGATTCTCGCGGGGCTGAACGTCGCCCTTATCAGCGACGCCGGTACCCCCGGGATTTCAGACCCGGGCTTCCTCCTTGTCAGAACCTGCGCCGAGGAAGGGATTGAGGTTCAGACCCTTCCGGGCGCGACCGCCTGTATCCCCGCCGTGGTCTCCTCCGGACTGCCCTGCGACCGCTTCTGCTTCGAGGGTTTCCTGCCGCAGAAAAAAGGCCGGCAGACCCTTCTAAGGCAGCTTTCTGCGGAAGCCCGAACTATGATCTTCTATGAATCTCCCTACCGCCTTGTAAAGACCCTCTCCCAGCTGGCGGAATTCTTCGGGGCCGAGCGCCGCTGCTCCGTCGCGAGGGAGATTTCCAAGGTCCATGAAGAGCATGTCCGGGGCACCCTCGCCGAGGTTGAGGCCCACTTCAGGGAGCATGAGCCAAAGGGTGAAATCGTAATAATTGTCGAGGGGGCTCCCCACATAAAAAAAGCTGATTAAAGTGTCTTTAAACTATGGAAAGAAAAACTTCATTCACAACCGGGGCAATCGCTCTGGTCTTCCTCCTGATTGGTTATCAGAGCGCTGTCTTCATCCATAAGGCGGCCGCCACGCGTATTGCCTCCCTCCGGGACCGTCCGGATACCGTCTATGTGGTCGACTCCTCCCTTGCCGCATCCCTGCTACAGGAGGAAGGATTTCCTCCCGCGGCCTCTTCCTTCAGCGGCGCTGCGTCTTCCTCCGGCGGCGCTGCATTCTCCTCCGGCGGCGCGGCCTCCGTCATCACCATCCGCCGGAACGCCGACCATTCTGCGGTTGCATCGATTCTGCCGAAAGACAAACGCCGCATAGAGAGTTTCCGTTTCGACCCCAATACGGTTTCGGTTTCCGACCTTCAGCGGCTCGGCTTTTCCGAAAAGCAGGCGGCATCGATTGACAACTACCGCAATAAGGGCGGTCGTTTCCGCCGCCCTTCCGACTTCGCAAAGTCCTATGTAGTAGCTGATTCCGTTTTCGAACGCCTGGAGCCCTACATCTCCATACCGAAGGTCGATATCAACCTCTCCGACAGCGCCGCCTTCGACGCCCTCCCCGGAATCGGCCCCTACTTCGCCTCGAAGATGGTTTCCTACCGCACTTCGCTCCGGGGGTATTCATATCCGGAGCAGCTGATGGACATTTACCATTTTGACAGGGAGCGCTTTGACGGCCTTTCCGACCTCATAACGCTCTCCCCGCCGGAGCCCTACCCCCTCTGGGCCCTTCCCGAGGAAGAGCTTCGCACCCATCCATATATCGGCCGCCATGCAGCCCGTTCAATTGTACTTTTCCGGGAAAACACCCCTTCCTCCGAATGGAGCGTCGAGGCCCTCTTTAAGGCCGGCATTCTGGACTCCCTTTCCGCCTCCCGCCTTTCCCGCTGCCGTCTCGCCGCCCCCTGAATCTCGTCCGTGACGCAAGTTGTCGTGGCGCGAAATTCCGCGCCACGACATTCAGAATAAATGGCCCACCTCGCGGCGGCTATTGCTGCCCTTCCTTCTTTTCTTTCTTTTTGAAGTAGGAGGAGAGGAGGACGAGGAGGACGACGGCGGTTATAATGGTCGAAAGGAGAAGCATACCGGCGCCGACTGCGAGGCCGATGACCGCGGAAACGAAGATGCAGGCGGCGGTTGTCAGGCCGGAGACCCCGTCAGAGCCCTTTAAGATGAGTCCGGCGCCGATGAAGCCGATGCCTGTAAGTACTTGTGCTGCAATGCGTCCGGGGTCACCGTTAAGAAGGTCTGTGTTTGTCTGGCAGATATAGATGGAGACCAGCATCGCAAGGGTGGAGGAGAGGCAGATCAGGGTGGAGGTCCGGAATCCTGCCGGGTGGTGATGAATCTGGCGTTCGATGCCGATAGCAGCGCCGAGGCCGAGACTGACGGCCATGCGGATCAGGGCGGTGGAAAGAGTAATTGGCGTCATATCTATGTTCAGTCAAGGTACGAAGGGCGGCGGTAGGCCCCGGCTGCTTCGAAGGCGGCGCGTTCGGCGGCCATTTCAGCGCTGGTAAAGACGGTGTCCGCCCGGTCGGTATAGAGGATGCCGTCGAGGTGGTCATGTTCATGCTGGAAAATGACCGCTGTGTATCCGCGGACGGTATCTCTCTTTTGGACAAGTGTTTCCGGGTCGGTCCAAGAGATTATTACACCGGAATATCTCGGAACGAGCCCTCTTTTCGAAGGGATGGAGAGGCAGCCCTCGGGACCGGATGAAACCTCCCCGAAAAGCTCTTCAATCAGGATATTGGGATAAGCTTCGAAGGGCTGTCCCGGCTTATCGTAGCGGAGGACGCATACAAGTCGCCTGTTGATGCCGACCTGCGGGGCGGAGATTCCGACCCCGTCCTGCTCCGGCGACTGGACGGTAGATAGCATTTTTTCGCAGAGAGTCCGGAATTCTTCGGATTTCAGCGCACGGTCCGACATCATCGTACTGGGAGTTCTGAGGATAACGCTGTCGAGGGGATTGTCGATCACCGTTACGTACATTACGGAGTCGCTTTCATGGATAATCCGCCGCTCCCGGGCGGTGAAATCACCATCCCTGTCTCCGCAGGAAGCGGAAAGGACGGCAAGGGACAGAAGTAAAATGAATCTTCGCATTGGGAAAATAAGGCAAATACAATACTGATTTTTTACAAATACCCCATGCCTTGGCAGCACGGGGTAGGGATTAGAGGATTCTCGAAAAGGACTTTATTCGTCCTTGACGGATTTCAGGGCTTCCCGGATCTTCTGCTCGATTTCTTCTGCGAGCTCGGGGTT
This sequence comes from Bacteroidales bacterium, assembly GCA_017445755.1. Lineage (GTDB taxonomy): Bacteria > Bacteroidota > Bacteroidia > Bacteroidales > UBA932 > Cryptobacteroides. The sequence continues at coordinate 58,568 of JAFSSE010000025.1, forward strand.
ATCCAGCATCAGCTGTTTAACCGCCTCACGGCCCTGGGCGAGTTTAGTCTCGTTGTAGCTGAACCAGGAACCGCTTTTTTTGATGATTCCGAGCTCCACGCCGAGATCGACGATTTCGCCGCTACGGGAGATTCCCTCGCCATAGACGATGTCGAATTCCGCCTTCTTGAACGGCGGGGCCATCTTGTTCTTTACAACCTTGACTTTCACGTGGTTACCGAGGGCTTCGTCGCCGTCCTTGATGGTCGCGGCACGGCGGATGTCGAGGCGGACCGAGGCGTAGAACTTAAGGGCGTTGCCGCCGGTTGTGGTCTCGGGATTACCGAACATGATGCCGATTTTCTCGCGAAGCTGGTTGATGAAGATGCAGCAGGTGTTCGTCTTGGCGATATTCGCCGTCAGTTTACGAAGGGCCTGGGACATGAGCCGCGCCTGGAGGCCGACCTTGTTGTCTCCCATTTCCCCTTCGATTTCGGCCTTCGGGGTAAGGGCGGCGACAGAGTCAATCACAACGATGTCAACTGCGCCGCTGCGGATAAGGTTGTCGGCGATTTCAAGGGCCTGCTCGCCGTTGTCCGGTTGGGAGATGAGGAGGGTTTCAAGGTCCACTCCGAGAGCTTTTGCATAGCTTCTGTCGAATGCGTGCTCAGCGTCGATAATGGCGGCGATACCGCCGAGCTTCTGGGCCTGGGCGATTGCATGGATAGCAAGGGTCGTCTTACCGGAGGACTCGGGACCATAGATCTCGATAATCCTTCCTCTCGGGTAACCCCCGATGCCCAGAGCGTGGTCGAGCGAAACGGAACCGCTCGGAATGACCTGGCTCGCATCCCATTCTGGCTGATCTCCCAGCTTCATGATCGTCCCCTTTCCATAGTCTTTCTCGATCTTGTCGATGGTGGCCTGCAATGCCTTCAGTTTGGCGGCATTGAGCTCGGGTACGGTTTTTTCTGCTTCTTTAGCCATAAATGTAGGTTTGTTTAAGATTTATAGTTCATTATGGGACTGATAATATCCCGTCATTGGCAAAGTTATGAAAATAGTCCGACAAAACATCGTTTTTTTGTACTATTTTTGCAAGAGAGTTGGATGCTGCTTATGAAAACGGTTTTACTCGGAAAAACTCCTTCTGAGCTGAAGGAAATTGCCGTGGGCGCCGGGCTCCCCGCATTTACCGGGGCTCAGATCGCCCGCTGGCTCTATGTATCGAGGGTAAGGACAATCGGCGAGATGACGAATATCTCAAAGCAGGGTAGGGAGCGCCTCGAGGAAGAGTATGAGGTCGGGATTGAGGATCCGATAGATGTCGCCGTGTCGAAGGACGGGACGAAAAAGTATCTTTTCCCGGTAGGGGACGGGGAGGCCGTCGAGGCGGTCATGATTCCCGACGAGCCCCGAAAGACCCTTTGCGTCTCATCCCAGGCGGGGTGCAAGATGGGCTGCCATTTCTGCATGACCGGAAGGGGTGGCTTCCACGGGAACCTTTCCGCCGCCATGATCCTATCCCAGTTCCTCGCCATTGAAGAGGCGGGGGAACTGACCAATGCGGTTTTCATGGGGATGGGAGAGCCCCTCGACAATTACGACGAGGTCATGCGCGCAATTGAGGTCCTGACGGCCCCCTGGGGCTTTGCATGGAGCCCAAAGCGCATAACCCTTTCGACAATCGGGGTCCTTCCGAATCTGAAACGTTATCTTGATGAGTCGAGGTGCCATCTCGCGGTGTCCCTCCATGATCCTTTCCCCGCGGAGAGGGCCTCGGTGATGCCGGTCGAAAAGGGCTATCCGATACGGGAAGTGGTCGCCCTTTTGAAGCAGTACGATTTTACGGGCCAGAGGCGGGTGAGCTTCGAATATACCCTTTTCGAAGGGTTCAACGACAGCTTGCGCCATGCCGACGAGCTGGCCCGGATGGTGGATGGACTGGAGTGCAGGGTAAACCTTATCCGCTTCCACAGAATCCCGGATTTCCCCTATGGGACCTGCTCGGACGAGAAGATGGAAGAGTTCCGTGAGCGGCTCAGCCGCCGGGGCGTGACCGCTACTGTCCGCGCATCCAGGGGAGAGGATATTCTGGCCGCCTGCGGCCTTCTCGCAGGTAAACACAAGGGCAGGGTATGAAAAAGATATTGAGCATATTAACCGCGCTTCTGGTGGCTCTCGACGGCATTTCCGCCCAGGAGAGATGGGCCTCCGGCTTCGGCCTGGACCCTTCGGACGAAGCGGCGCTGAAGGAGATAAACGCCAGGATGGACTCCATCCGGAAGCACCGCCCGACGGTCGCCCTGGTTCTGAGCGGCGGCGGGGCGAAGGGAGCGGCCCATGTCGGGGCGATCCGCCATATCGAATCCCTCGGGATTCCGGTGGACATGGTCCTCGGAACGAGCATGGGAGGCCTTGTAGGGGGACTTTATGCCCTCGGATATGACGGGGAATACCTCGATTCCCTGATAAGGAGCTTAGACTGGAACCTCTGCCTCAGCGACCGGGTCGAGAGGGAACTGATTCCGGACGAAGTCAACCGCTATAACGATACCTATGCCCTTTCAGTGCCGTTTTTCTACCGCTCTTCGGACTACCAGGCGATGCTCTCATCCTCGAAGGACGGCGTCCTCCACCTCGGGGCCGCTTCCGGGGAAGGGTCGTCCCTTATCCGGCAGAACATCCTTCGGTGTCTTCCTTCCGGGATGGTGGAGGGGCTGAATGTGAATTATGAGATTTCCAGCTTGACCGTCGGCTATTCCGATTCGCTGGACTTTTTCAAGCTCCCGATACCCTTTGCCTGCGTTGCCACGGACCTTGTTTCCGGCCGCGCTAAGGTATGGCACAGCGGCAACCTGAACACGGCCCTTCGATCGACGATGTCCATTCCGGGGCTCTTCAATCCTGTCCGGACCGGGAACATGGTCCTTGTGGACGGCGGGATGAGGAATAACTTCCCCTGCGACCTTGCGAGGGACATGGGAGCGGACCTTATCATAGGCGTGGAACTCTCCCAACTGGACGGCGGCTATGACGGAATACGCAATATCGTCGATATAATCTGGCAGGGGGTGGACCTTATGAGCAGCGACTCCTTCCGGCGGAACCTGGAGATAAATGACCTTAAAATCAAGCCGGACCTCGAGGGGTACAATATGATGAGCTTCACTCCTGAAGCAATTGATACCATTATCGTTAGAGGATACAAGGCGGCCCTCGGAAAGGATTCTGACCTAAGGATCATAAAGGCGTGGACCGGAGCCGATACCCTGGTGTACCAGGCGCCGCGCTCGACGGATATAAACCATAAGGCGGTCCTGATCGGCGGAGTCGAAGTAGATGGGCTGGTGGAAGGCGAGGCGGGCTATGTCTTTGACTATTTCCGGGAACTCATAAACACCCGGGTGGACCGGGAAACCCTTGAAAGGGCGGTTTCCACCCTTTTCGGGACGGGCTTTTTCGATTCCGTCCGCTACGAGCTTCTCGGGACGGAGGAACCCTTCCGCCTCCGCATCATCTGCCGCCCCGGACCGATCAATCAGCTTGGCGTTGGCGTAAGGGCTGATACAGAGGAACTTGTGTCAATCCTTCTAAACGTCGGCTTCAACGTCCACAATATCGCCGGACACGCCCTTGACCTGACTGCGAAAATCGGCACGAACCCCTATGCGGAGGCGCTGTACAGGTACCGGCCGCTTTCCGGCCCGGATTTCAACGTCCGTTCGAAGCTCCGTTATGTTGACCGCAACCAGTTCAGCTTGGGAGACAACCGTTTCAAGGTCAACTACCTCAATTTCCGTAACGAGTTCTTCCTTTCCGGCTTCGGCTGGAAGGGGCTGGACATGCGGCTCGGAATCCGCTCGGACTATTACCACCTCAGCAATATCCTGACCAACAGGACGATAGAGGAGTATAACGTCAACAGCATGCCGGACAATTACCTCAGCGGCTTCATCCGTGCCGAGGGTAATACGTTCAACGACGGATATTTCCCGACAAAGGGTTACAAGCTGGATATTAACGGTTCGCTTATTATCGGAGGGCTCGACCAGTCTATCGGACTTATCAGCGAGGGGGCGATCAATTACACGCAGGCCTTCCCGCTCTCCTCCCGCCTGACCCTGGTCCCGTCCTTCAACGCCAGGGTGGTCCTCGGAGATGAAAAACCGCTCCCGTATATCAATATTATCGGCGGACGGCTCGAGGGCCGTTACCTCGACCAGCAGATTCCTTTCATCGGTGTAGTCAATGCGGTCGCCATGTCCCCGATTCTCGCCGTCGCGGGGCTGAACCTTCGTTACAGCCCTATGCCGGACCACTATTTCTCCGCCATCGTGAACCTCGGCCACGACGCCTCGACCTTCCGGGAGTTCATCTCCCCGACGGTAAATACGGTCTTTTCCGGGGTCGGAGTGGAGTACGCCTACAATACGGTCGCAGGCCCCCTGAGGGCCGATCTCCACTGGTCTTCCCTTACCGGGAAAGTCGGACTTTATCTCTCATTCGGATATGACTTCTAAGGGAACGGATAAGGAAAAGGCAGTCCTTTCACGGCTGCAGAGGCAGTGCGCCAGGATGGAGTGCTGTCCTTCGGATATTCGCCGAAAGGCCCTGAAGGCCCTTGACTCCGACGCTGAAGCGGCCGGGAGGGTGGTTGATTCACTTATTTCGGAAGGGTATCTTTCGGAGAAGCGCTATGCCTCGGCCTTCGCCCGCGAAAAGGCCTTGATCCAGGGCTGGGGCCCTCTGAAGATTACTTTCCAGCTTCGCGGAAAGGGGATTTCGGACGAGGCGATAAGGGAGGCCCTTTCCGAGGTGGACTCTTCGTCCTCGGAAGCGAAACTGCGTAACCTTGCAGTGTCTAAATACCGGCTTTTAAGCGGAGATCCCCAGAGTCGTCTGAAACTCCTTAAGTACCTCCTTTCCAGGGGCTACTCCTATGACGAAATAGCCCCCGTAGTTGAGGAAGTTACCGGGAAAGGTGAAGCTGAGCTTTAAGCTTTTCCTTGAATTCCGCCCTCCAGGGGAGGGTGTCCAAGCTTTCGGACCTTTCCTTGGTATCGAAGGCCTTGAGGTATTTCTCCGCCCCGGCGGGATCCTCGGTAATGTAGCTGCCGCACTGGGCGCAGTCGAGGAAGGTCCCGGAGAGCTGGACGCTCTTGTGGGTTGACTGGGCGGATTCCAGCTTCGCATCGGGAGTGAGGGCCATGAACCTTCTGATGAGTCCCTTACGTCCGTTTAGAAGGGCCGTATCTCCCTTGGAGTAGATTACCTCGACATTTACGCTTTCCTCTGCCGGACGGGCCCCGAGGAAAACGGTGGCGGTAAGGTCGGCCCCGCTGTAGGTCCAGAAGCACTCGCCTTCGGCAAAGCGACTGTAGGGAATCTCAGCACCGTTAACAAGGATGCGCTCCGGGGCATAGATTCCGGGAAGAAGGAGGGAAACGGTTCTGCTTGAGGAAATTCCTGAGAAGGTCCCTTTGCGTCCAGCGACGGTAAACCGGAGTGAAGAAGCGTCGGAGTCCTTGGAGATTTCCGTAGTCGCAAATTCCGTCATGTAGGCCTGGGTAGAGCCGTCGTCTTCATAAAGGGTCGTCTTAAATGAACCCTCGCCGGGAGCGACGAGAAGGCGGAAGGCATCACTCTTTTCCTGGAGGGAGGAGATATCCTCTCCGGCGAGCGGAATGACCGCCCCGGCCTTTACGAACCAGGGATTTTCATCGATGGTGTAGAGAAGGGTCAGCTCCCTGTCTCCCTCGTAAATGGCTCCCGTGGAAACGTCGAACCAGCTTCCCTCGGGGAACCACATTGTCCTTTCAGCGAGTCCTGTTGCGGAATCCACGGGCTTGCAGACAACGGTCGCAAGGATGTCGTTTCCGAAGAAGAATTCCTCCTTGGCGTTGTATGCGCGCTCATCCTCCGGGTAGTACCAGTAGAGGGGCCGGCACATGGAGAGACCGGTGTCATAGGTCTCCCTCGCCGCGTTATAGATATAAGGGGAGAGGTCGTAGCGGAGCCGGATCGCCGCCCTCATGGCGTCGAAATGGTCGGGGAAGACCCAGAAGCGCTTTTCCATGGTCATGTCCTTCGTGCTGTGGGTCTTGAAGATGGGGGTGAAGACACCTCCCTGGAGCCAGCGGGTGTAGAGCTCGGGGTCGGTCTCGGTGACCCCCTTCGGCTGCATGTGGCCTCCGATGTCATGGCCCCAGTAACCGTAGCCGACGTTGGATGCCCTCGAGGTGAACTCCGGAAGGAAGCCGAGGACCTTCCAGGTCGCGTAGGTATCTCCGGAGAAGCCGATCTGGTAGCGGTGGGATCCGATTCCGCCCCAGCGGTGGTAAATCATGGGCCTGCGGGCGTAGATTCCGTCATGGACGCTCTGGCGGCGGATATCATTGAAGAAGGTGTAGTTCAGCCAGAAGGTGTTGCTGAGCTCCGGAGTGTACTTGCTGAGGCGCCACTGCTGCCAGTCGAGCCACCAGAAATCGACCCCCTGCCTTTCGAGGGGCCGGATCACCGAGTTGAAATAGGCGTCGGCCCAGATTTCCTCATCGATGTGGAAGGGCACCGCACGGCCCTTTTCGAAACTTCCTCCCCTCGAGGCGTAATCCGCCGTAAAGCGTGCGTAGGGCTCTTCGTAGGGCTGGATTCCGGAGGCGGGATGGAGGTTCAGGGTGGTCTTGAGACCGAGGTTGTGGAGGTCCCTCAGGTGGTTCGCCGGGTTAGGGAAAAGTTCCTTTTTCCATGTGTATCCGGTCCACCCGACCCTCTGCCCGAACTCATCCTTCGGGGCATCCTTCTGCCCGAGCGTCCATGTCTCGTGCCAGTCCATGTCGAGGACCATCACGTCGATGGGGATCCCGAAGGAGCGGATATGCTTTGCGAGGTCCACGAATTCGAAGTCTGAGTACTGCCAGTAGCGGCACCACCAGTATCCGAATGCGTATTTCGGAGGCAGGGGAATCCGGCCGGCAACCTTTGTAAAGTCGCTGACCGCGGCCGTGTAATCATGGCCATAGGCAAATAGATAGAGGTCCTCCCGATCCCCCTCGGGGCGGCAGGCGACCCAGTTTTTCCAGTCTGAGCTGACCGGGACAAAGACGTGGCGGGACGATTCATCTATAACCGCCCAGCCGTCCCTGGAGATTACGCCCTTGTCATAGGGTTCTTTGACCCTCTCTCCGTCGCAGCCGTCAAGGGTACGGGTTGTTCCGAGAAGGTTCCCGCTCTCGTCCATGCCGGGCTTCCAGGTAACCTTCCGGACTCCTTTTTTCGCCGAAGGATCGGCCATGGAGAACACTACAGAAAGGTTTTCAGCGCTGAACTTCTCCTCTCCGCGGTAGGTGAGAACAAGGTCCGAGGTCTTTATGGTAAGCTTCTTCCCGCTTTTACTTACCTTAAACTGGGGAACGTCCAGGCGGCGGTTTACAATGCCGAGGGTCGCCCTGTCCTCGAAGACCCCGTCTTCGGCCCATTCCATACGGATAAGCCGCGGGGTAAGGACGGTAAAGCGGGCTTTTCCGAAGACTACTTCCGCCTTCGGGTCCGCCTTCGGATCCTCCTCGGGGGCGGGAGCGTTCCGGAGTTCCCTCTTTCCCAGGAGTTCCCTTACGAGTAGGGGTTCGTTCGTCGTTATGCAGTCGACTCCGAGTCCTATCATCTCCTCTATGTCCTCCCTCTTGTTGACGGTCCAGATATTCACGCTCATCCCGAGGTCATGGGCCTCCCTGACCCACTCCGGATGCTTTTGGATTTTATTGAAGTGATAGTCGAGACCATTGATTCCAAGCGCCTGAAGCTCAGCGGGGGAGAGCTCTCCGTTGAGATACTGGTTCGTGAACTCCGGAGCTATCCTTGCAATCTCCTTGCAGAGGTGGAGGGAGAAGGAAATGAAGATAACCCTGTCGGGGCTGTAGAGCCCGTGGGCTTTCAGGGCTTCGATGGATTTTTCAAGGAGCGCATCCTCCCTTTCCGCGTTCTTCTGCTTTTTCAGTTCGAAGACAAGGACCGTTCCCGGGCAGCCCTCCGCCTGGGTGAGATACTCGTCGAGGGTAGGGACCTTCTCCCCGTTTTTCAGGCGGACATCCTTGAAGTCCGAGTAATTGTGGTCCCAGATCACCATCCCGTCGATATCCTTGTTGTGGTTTACGATTACGACGTCGTCGGCGGTAATGTGGACGTCGAATTCGCTGCCCCAGAAGTTATGGACCTGGGCCTCACGGAGGGAAGCGATTGTGTTTTCAGCATTTTGGGCGGCTTCGCATTTCCAGAAGCCGCGGTGGGCTCCGATGGCTATACGGTTCTCTCCGAGGGCGGAAACTGCCGACAGAACGGCGGCAAGAAATAGGATGAAACGTTTCATGAAGTCAAGTGTTATTTCCACAAATATAGCGCTAATTCCACAAAAATAAAGTACATTTGCATCATGAAATTTCTAATGTTATTGTTATCGCTTATGGTCAGAATAAATCTTGGAGGATGCGAATCCTTCGTAAAGGAAGCTGAATATCAGCAGTATGTGGACAAGGCCCTCGTGGCATATGATATCCTTGACAGTGAAACGGGTGCGGGAAATGATTTTCTCGGATGGAAGACTCTCCCTTCCGGGACCCCCGAGTCGCTACTTAAGGAGATGGAAGCTGTCAGGGACTGCTGGAAGGAAAAGAAGGTGGATCTCGTTGTTGTAATCGGAATCGGGGGTTCATACCTCGGCGCCCGCTGCGCGATTGAGGCCCTCAGCCACAGTTTTTCAAAGCAGCTTTCCTCGAAGGGAGATGCCCCCGAGGTCGTTTTTGCAGGGAACAACCTCTCCGAAGAGTACCTTGCGGAACTTATGGACCTTGTCGCAGAGCGGAACGCCGCCTGCGTGGTCATCTCAAAGTCCGGCACTACGACCGAGCCGGCCGTTGCCTTCCGCATCGTCAAGGAGCACCTCGAAAAGAATTATAAGGACGCATCCGAGAGGATCGTCGCAATAACCGACGCGAAAAAGGGTGCGCTGAAGACCCTCTCGAACCAGGAAGGATACAAGACCTTTGTCGTACCGGACAATGTCGGCGGCCGGTTCTCGGTCCTGACCCCCGTCGGGCTCCTTCCGATTCTCCTCGCCGGTTTCGATGTCCGGGAGATGCTTGAAGGGGCAGCGGAGATGGAAAAGGCCCTCGCCGTCCGTGGCGAAGAAAACCCCGCCGTCCAGTACGCCGCTACGAGGAATCTCCTCTACAGCGTCTATGGAAAGAAGGTCGAGGTCCTCGTAAGCTACAACCCGAAGTTCCAGTATCTCGGAGAGTGGTGGAAGCAGCTCTACGGCGAGTCCGAAGGCAAGGACGGGAAGGGCATTTTCCCTGCTTCGGTTATCTGTACGACCGATCTTCACTCGATGGGCCAGTTCATCCAGGACGGTGACAGGGTAATGTTCGAGACGGTTGTAAGCGTTGAAAACGCGAACCGCAGCGTCATTATCGGCTCCGACAAGGAGAACCTCGACCAGCTGAACTACCTTGCCGGGGAGCATGTCGAGCACTGCAACGCCATGGCCCAGCTCGGAACCAAGCTCGCCCATATCGACGGCGGTGTTCCCCAGATAGAGCTTTCCATCGACCGGCTCGATGAGAAGAACCTCGGAGCCCTCTTCTATTTCTTTGAGTACTCCTGCGGAATCAGCGCCTATATCCTCGGAGTCAATCCTTTCAACCAGCCGGGCGTGGAGGCGTACAAGAAGAACATGTTCGCCCTCCTCAACAAGCCGGGCTACGAGGAGCAGTCAAAAGCCATTCGCGAGCGCCTCGAAAAGTAGAATATGGCACAGGACGAGTTTGCAAAAACCCTCTCGCTCCAGGATGCGATCCGTCTTGGCGGTCCGCGGGCCTTCAACATTATGCTGAAGCCCGCGGGGTCGCTTTGCAACCTCGACTGCAGCTACTGTTATTACCTCGACAAGGCCGAAATCTACGGCGGAAAGGAGCCCCGGATGACCCTCGATATGCTGGAGGACGTAGTCCGGGAATACATTGCCGCCAATGACGTCCCCGAAGTGACCTTCAACTGGCACGGGGGCGAGCCCCTTGTGCTCGGGGTGGATTTCTACCGGAAAGCCCTCGAATTCGAGGAGAAATACGCCGGAGGAAAGATAATCCACAACACCATCCAGACCAACGGAACCCTGCTGAACAGGGAGTGGACGGAGCTTTTCAGAAAGCACCGTTTCCTCGTCGGAATCTCCCTCGACGGGCCGAAGGACATCCATGACCGCTACCGCCGTGACAAGGGCCGCGAAGGTACCTTCGACCGCGTAATCCGGGGAGTGGGGCTCCTCTACAGCGGAGGAGTCGAGTTCAATACCATGTCCACCGTCAACAAGTGCTCCGAGGGAAGGGGTCTGGAGGTTTACCAGTTCCTCAAATCCATCGGCAGCCGCTACATGCAGTTCATGCCGGTTGTGGAACATGTGAAATATCCCCTCCGTCCCGACGGAAAGCCGGTCAAGGGCTCCCGGCCCTTCATCGTAGATCCCCATGAGACCGGGGCCCAGATTGCCCCCTGGTCGGTCAGCGACATCGGCTTCGGGCGCTTCCTCTGCGATATTTTCGACTACTGGGTCCGGAACGACGTCGGACGGTATTATGTGAACCAGTTCGACGCCACCCTTGCCAACTGGTACGGCGAGATGCCGGGGACCTGCGTCTATGCCGAGACCTGCGGAGGCAATTCGGTGATAGAGCATAACGGGGACCTGTACCCCTGCGACCACTTCGTCTATCCGAAGTATCTCCTCGGGAACATAAAGTCTTCGACCATTGCGGAGATGATGGCCAGGGAGGAGATGGTTTCCTTCGGAATCGACAAGCGGAACACCCTCCCCTCGAAGTGCCGCCGCTGCGAGTGGCTCTTCGCCTGCAACGGGGAGTGCCCGAAGCACCGTTTCGCCGCTACCGAAGCCGGAGAGACCGGGCTTAACGCCCTCTGCGCGGGGTATAAGCTGTTCTATTCCCATGTCGCCCCGTACATGGATTTCATGAAGGATCTCCTCAACGAAAAGAAGCCGCCCGCAGCGATTATTCCGTGGGCGAGGGCCCGAAATGTGAAGTAGCTATGGCAAGCCGGTGGTACGCCCTTAAGATATTCTATAACAAGGTTTTCGAGATGGAGGAATACCTCCACTCGAAGGGCTTTGAGTGCTTCGTTCCGACCGTTCGGGTCGAGCTGAAGGGGGAGGACTTTTTCAAGGCCAGGCGGCGCCTCGCCCTTGCCGACGAGGATCGAAGGGGAGACAACCGCTTCATTGTCGAAGGGCCGAAGATATTCCGCCGGAGGACAATCGTTTCCTCGCTCCTCTTTGTCCGGATGGGGGAGGAGAATATCCGCCGCCTCGGCGAGGAATTCTGGAATAAGACGCTACCCGTTTCGGGTTTTGTCTATACCCGTATCAATCCGAAGACCGGACGGAAGGAGCCCCAGGTCATTCCCGACAGGCAGATGGACATTTTCATGATGGTTGTCAACTCGGGCGTCACCGGACTCGATTTTTTCAGCGAGGAGAAGATAGTGAACTACGCCGAAGGGGACAGGGTCAGGGTGCTTCGCGGACCGCTCAAGGGGGCGGAAGGATATATCAAACGGATTAAGAAAGACCGCCGGCTCCTGGTTTCCGTCAGGGGCTTCATCGCGGTCGCAACCTGCTTTATTCCGTTCGAAGATTTGGAAAAAATTGAGGTGGAGGACGAGGAGTAAACAATTTGTAATCAGAGTACTATGACTGAAACCGGAAGAGTCCTCAGGTTCGTGCTGCTGTCAGCCAGCGCCGGGCTCATAGAGTTTGGCAGCTTTACGCTGCTCAATGAATTTACGTCGCTGCGTTACTGGCCGTGCTATCTTATAGCCCTGGTACTAAGCGTGCTGTGGAACTTTACCCTGAACCGGAAGTTCACATTCCGTTCCACCGCCAACGTCCCGAGGGCCATGCTGCTCGTGTGCCTGTACTATGCCGTTTTCACTCCGCTGACCACCTGGGGAGGCGACCATCTGGCAGAGGATCTGGGGTGGAATGAATATGTGGTGACCATACTCAACATGCTCCTGAACCTTGTGACCGAATTCCTTTACCAGAGGTATGTCGTTTACAGGGGGACGGTTGATTCTGCAGTAAAAAACAGTTGATCATATGAAAAAAACGTTCGTGGCCCTTTTCGTCGGGCTGATCTCAATCTTTGCCCAGGCCCAGGACAAACAGGGGGCCGAATCCCGCATGTTCCTTCCTGTCGACGCGGGAGTTTCCTTGTCAAGCCGCCCCGGCATCGGCGGCGCCTTCTATATGAGGGCATGCCTCGAGTACCGGTTCAATCTTCTCGAAGGGCTTTTCATAACCGGGGAACTGGATACCCGTACCCATCCGTATTCGGACGGAGGGATTGTCCTCGGAAATGCTGCTTCAGGAGATGCCGCATACACGGACATTCTCCTTGGGCCGGGATGGAGGTTTATGGTTTCGGACCGCTTCAAGGTGGCCCTTTCCCTTCAGGGAGGCGTTTCCAGCGTTGCAGTCAAGGAAGTATCGCCGTCAACTGCCCCCGGGAGCTTCGATCTTGTCGGACGGGAGAAGCTTTACCCTGCGGCAAAGCTGGGTATGATGCTTGAGTATTACATCAATCCCTTGTTCGACCTTTTCCTGTCCGCAGGTCTTCCTGCCACGAAGGCCCCGGTAGAAACAGCGAGTGCGGACCCCTTCGTCCTTTTCCCTACAGTGAGCATCGGGTTCAGTATGGCGCTGTAAGGATCTTTTTATTTGGATTTCTCATATATTAGAAGTATATTTGTTCGCTTTTAGAATGCAAGAAGCGAAAGGGGGATGGCATCCTCTCGGACGGGAGGCCCGGACCCGCCACTGAATGTGGATTTTACTAACCCCGCGAAGTGTACTGAGCGGCCTTTACCTATGGCTAACCGTTCCTTCTGGCGGGGAGTGGGAGATTTTGTCTTTATCCTTTACCATGCTTTGCGAAGAACGTTTTTATTCCATCTATGGCCGCGACCCGGAGGGAATCTCATTCTGTCCGTACCGTATCTGCCCGATAGGGGCCCACTCGGACCACAATCTCGGGAAAATCACCGGACTTGCAATCGACAAGGGAATCCATATCTGCTATGCCCCGAAACAGAACGGCGTAGTCGAAATGTCCTCGCTCCAGTTCCAGAAGAGGGCCCAGTGGCATATCGCCTCTACGCCAGAGAAGCAGGCCGACTGGGCTGACTACCTCCGGGGTGCGACCCTCTCCCTTGAGAAGGACCACAGGTTGAAGGTAGGAATCTGCGGCGTCATCGAAGGGACCCTGCCGATCGGAGGGCTCTCCTCATCCGCCGCCGTGATAATTTCCTTTCTCTCGGCCCTCTGCCATGTAAACGGAATAACGCTTTCAAAGCAGGAGATGATAGATATCGCCTATGACGCCGAGCATAACTACGTCGGCGTCAGCGTGGGAAAGCTCGACCAGAGCTGCGAAGTGCTGAGCGAGAAGAACCACCTCCTCTATCTCGACACAAAGGACGGAAAATACGAGCTTATACCGGAGAATCCCCTTATGAAGCCCTATAAGATTGCGATTTTCTTCTCCGGACTCGAGCACAGTCTCGCCGGCTCGAAATACAACATGAGGGTCGATGAGCTCCGCTCCGGGGTCTATGCCCTCCAGGCCTTCTCCGGCATGGAATACGGCAAGTTCAGGGAGGCCATGGCCAGGGACGTTCCGAGCGAGGTTTATGAAGAATTTAAGGACCGTCTTCCTGTCCAGTGGGCCCGCCGCTGCGAGCACTGGTACACCGAGTTCGAGCGGGTGGAAAAGGGGGCTGAGGCCTGGAGAAGGGGCGATATCGAGGAATACGGCCGCCTCTCCTTCGAATCCGGCTGGAGCAGCATCCATAACTGGGAAAGCGGGGCTCCGGAGCAGATCCGGCTCTATGAGATTATGACAAGGACCGAGGGAATCTACGGCGGAAGGTTCAGCGGAGCCGGCTTCAAGGGCTGCTGCATGGCCCTTATCGATCCCTCATACGAGGAATCCATCCGGGAAAAGGTTTCCAGGGAGTACCTTGAGGCCTTCCCCGCGATGAAAGGAAAATACGGAGTTTATATCTGCGAAAGCGCTGACGGGGTGTCATTCTGAACGAAGTGAAGAATCTATGAAATGCCTGATTTTGGCTGCGGGCTATGCAACGAGGTTGTATCCCCTTACGGAAAATTTCCCGAAACCACTTCTCGAAGTTGGCGGAAAGCCGATTCTCGACCACCTGATTGAGGATTTGGGAGAGACGGTGGATGAGTACATAGTCGTTTCGAACCATAAGTTTGCCCTGATTTTCGAAGAGTGGGCCGCCTCCCGGAAGGGAACTGCCAGAATCCGGGTGGTGGATGACGGGACTTCGTCGAACGAAACCCGCCTCGGGGCCGTCCGAGACATCCAGCTTGGGATCGAGACCGCAGCCGTAGATGAAGACCTCTTCGTTATGGCGGGGGACAATCTCCTAAGTTTCAGCTTGAAGGATTTCGTGGATTACTCAAGAGGAGCGGGCACTTCCTGCGTTATGCGATACTGGGAAGAGAACGAGGCGCGCCTCCATAAGACTGGCGTTGCCGAGGTGGACAAAAACGGGCTTATCCTTTCGATGGAAGAAAAGCCCGCCGAGCCAAAGAGCAACTGGTGCTGCCCTCCGTTTTACTATATCGCCGCGGCCGATGTTCCAAAGGTCGCAGAGGCCATCGCCTCCGGCTGCGGGGTTGACGCCCCAGGGAGTTTCATCGCCTGGCTGAGTGCACACGTTCCGGTACACGCCTTTGAGATGCCGGGCCCCCGATACGATATCGGGAATCTCGAGAGTTATGAAGAAGTAAAAAAGATATTTGCATAATGAAAATTGCAGTAGCAGGAACAGGATATGTGGGGCTTTCAATAGCCACGCTTCTCGCCCAGCACCACGAGGTGGTGGCTGTGGACGTCATTCCTGAAAAAGTTGAGAAGATTAACCGCAAGGAGAGTCCTATCCAGGACGAATACATTGAGAAGTATCTCTCTGAAAAGCCGCTTAACCTTATCGCAACCCTGGACGGGCGGTCCGCTTACAGGGATGCCGACTTTGTCGTGATAGCCGCCCCGACGAACTATGACCCGAAGAAGAATTTCTTCGACACCTCCCACGTCGAGGAGGTGATCGAACTGGTGCTGGAGGTGAATCCGGACGCCGTGATGGTGATTAAGTCTACGGTCCCGGTGGGATATACGAAGCATGTCCGGGAGAAGTTCTCCTACAGGGAGAGGCAGGCGGATGGGACCTTCAGGGTGGTCGTCCCGAAGATTATCTTCGCCCCGGAATTCCTCCGGGAGTCAAAGGCGCTGTATGATAACCTTTATCCCAGCAGGATAATTGTAGGGTATGAAGATGAAGCAGGGGATGCTGCCTCAGGTGGCCTTCCGCTTCGCTCCATCCCTCCCACGCCTGACGGCGCGGGCCCCTCCCGTTCATGTGGCCACGGGCGGCCACAGGCCTCTGAGGCAGCATCCCCTGCTTCTGCCGTCCCTGCCTCCACGCTTGCTGCTGCGGCGCATACTTTTGCCGCGATTATCAAGGAGGGGGCCATCAAGGAGGATGTGCCGGTGCTGTTCATGGGCACGACGGAGGCGGAGGCGGTGAAGCTCTTTGCCAATACGTACCTTGCGCTGCGGGTGAGCTTCTTCAATGAGCTGGATACCTATGCCGAGATGAAGGGTCTTGATACCCAGGCAATTATCGAGGGCGTAGGGCTGGATCCCAGAATCGGGACGCATTATAACAACCCGTCCTTCGGCTACGGCGGATACTGCCTTCCGAAGGATACCAAGCAGCTTCTCGCGAACTTCAATGACGTCCCTGAGAACCTTATCAAGGCCATCGTGGATTCCAACCGCACCCGCAAGGATTATATTGCCGACCGTGTTCTGGATAAGGCCGGATATTATACTGCATCAAGCGCTTACGATGCCGTGAAGGAGAAGGAAGTGGTGGTCGGGGTCTATCGTCTGACTATGAAGTCGAATTCCGACAACTTCCGCCAGAGCGCCATCCAGGGCATCATGAAACGCATCAAGGCCAAGGGCGCAAGGGTGATCATCTACGAGCCAACGCTGGAGGACGGCACCACGTTCTTCGGTTCCAGGGTGGTCAATGACCTCGCCTCGTTCAAGGCGCAGAGCGACGCCATCATCGCCAACCGCTACGACCCCGCCCTGGATGATGTCGGGGACAAGGTTTATACTAGGGATATTTTCAAGAGGGATTAGCTGATGAAGGAATATCGTAATCTTACCGGTAGCGAGATTTCCATCCTCGAAGGCAACGGATGCCTCTGCGAGGATTGGAATGACGTACTCGTGTCGTGGGGTGAAGATACTTATACCGACCGGATTGTGAACGTGACTTTCTCGGGACGCATCCGGCTTGGATCCTTTGACGGGAATCACAGTTTTCCGGGAGGAATCTCCCTTCGGAACGGTGTCCGTAACGCCTTCCTTCACAATGTTACGGTTGGAGACCGCGTACTCATCCGAAAGACGGGAGAATACATTGCCAATTACGAAATCGGAGATGACTCCCTGGTGGATAACGTGGATGTGCTGGCGGTTGAGGGAGAGACCTGCTTTGGTAACGGAGTAGAAGTGTCGGTGCTCAATGAGACAGGAGGCCGGGAGGTGGTGATTACCGACAATCTGAGTGCACACGCCGCCTATATAATGGCCATGTACCGCCATCGCGGGAACCTTCATGGAAAGATGTCGGCCCTTGCGAAAGCATATGCGGAGTCGAAGCGTTCGGATA
This sequence comes from Bacteroidales bacterium, assembly GCA_017445755.1. GTDB lineage: Bacteria > Bacteroidota > Bacteroidia > Bacteroidales > UBA932 > Cryptobacteroides. The sequence continues at coordinate 75,389 of JAFSSE010000025.1, forward strand.
TGGGCCGCGTAGGAAGGAACGTACAGATATGTAACTGCGGAGTCATTACGGATGTGATGATAGGGGATTGCGCACGCCTTAGCGGGGCGATGAGCTTGCACGACGGCAGCATCAATTCCAACGAGGCGGATCCGGTAACGGTTGGAAGCGGAGTAAGGGCGGAACATTTTATTTTCTCTTCCGGCAGCCGCATTGAGAGCAACGCCATGCTCTCCCGCTGCTTTGTCGGACAGGCCTGCAAGCTTGGCCACGGTTATTCGGCTTCCGATTCGCTCTTTTTCAGCAACTGCCAGGGAGAGAACGGCGAGGCCTGTTCCATTTTCGCAGGACCCTTTACTGTGACTCATCATAAGTCCACTCTTCTTATTGCCGGACTCTTCTCTTTCATGAACGCCGGCAGCGGGTCCAACCAGAGCAACCATATGTACAAGCTCGGGCCCATTCACCAGGGCGTCCTGGAACGCGGCGCCCGCACGGCTTCCGATTCCTACATTCTCTGGCCTTCCCGCGTAGGACCGTTCTCCCTTGTCATGGGACGGCATGTGACGCATTCGGATACCACGAACCTGCCCTTCTCCTATCTGATTGAGAAGAATAATACCACTTTCCTGGCTCCCGGGGTTAACCTTCGAAGCGTCGGTACCATCCGCGATGCCCAGAAATGGCCCCGCAGGGATGCGCGTAAGGATCCGGTGAAACTGGATTGCATAAATTACAATCTCCTCAGCCCCTTCACCATCCAGAAGATGTTCAAGGGTATCAAGACTCTGGAGAACCTTCGTTACGCTTCCGGTGAACTGTCGGATGTTTACTCTTTCCACAGCACGAAGATCAGTAACAGCGCCCTGAAAAAGGGGATAGCTTTCTATAATATTGGAATCAAGAAATTCCTTGGGAATTCCCTGATTAAGAGGTTGGAAAACCTCTCCGAGGGGGCATCAGACGCCGATATGCAGGCGCTACTTCGCCCCGATACCGAAATCGGGCAGGGACCCTGGGTGGATGTTGCCGGGCTAATCGCCCCTCGAAGCGAGGTGACCCGCCTAATGGATGATATCGAGGGAGGAGTTGTGACGGACATCTCGGAGGTGAATGAGCGGTTCATTCAGATGCATTCGAAATACTATACTTACGAATGGACATGGGCCTTTGACAAGATTAAAGAGTATTATGGAGTGGATCCTGCCGTAATGACCCGGGAGCAGGCCATAGAAATTATCCGCGACTGGATGGAAGCGGTTGTTTCCCTGGACCGTCAGGTTTATGAGGATGCCAGAAAGGAGTTCTCCCTTTCGGCTATGACCGGATTCGGCGCCGACGGCGAGCGATTTGATAAGGAGCGGGACTTCCAGCAGGTCCGCGGAGACTTCGACGACAATCCTTTCGTAAAGGAAACCCTTGCCCATATTGAAAGAAAGACGAAACTGGGCGACGAGATGATTGCGAGATTAACAGTTTGACTGAGATGAAAAAGATACTGGTTACCGGCAGTGCCGGGTTTATCGGGGCGAATCTGGTGATGCGGCTCTTGAAGGAGGGATTCCAGGGGAGTCCGTGCCGGATTGTAGGGCTGGATAATTTGAATAGTTACTACGATGTGAGCTTGAAGGAGTACCGGCTTTCTGTCATTCTGAGCGAGAGCGAAGAATCTAAGTCCGAGTACCGCTTCGTTAAGGGCTCCATCGCTGACCGCGAACTTGTAAGCGGTCTTTTCGAAGAGGAGAAATTCGACATTGTGGTTAACCTCGCGGCTCAGGCCGGGGTGCGGTACTCGATTGAGAATCCGGATGTTTATATTGAGAGCAATATAATTGGCTTTTACAATATCCTCGAGGCCTGCCGGCACAATCCGGTGGAGCATCTGGTGTACGCTTCGTCTTCGAGCGTTTACGGTGGAAACAAGAAGGTGCCGTTTGCTGTTGAGGACCGGGTGGATAATCCGGTGTCGCTCTATGCCGCCACCAAGAAGAGCAATGAACTCTTTGCCCACTGCTACAGCAAGTTATACGACATCCCTTCGACGGGCCTGCGCTTTTTCACCGTCTATGGCCCTGCCGGCCGTCCTGACATGGCCTACTTCGGCTTCACGAATAAGCTTCTGGCCGGGAAGACCATCCAGATTTACAACTACGGCAACTGCCGCAGGGACTTCACCTACGTGGACGATATCGTCGAAGGCATCGTGCGCGTAATGGCGGGAGCCCCCGCTCGCAAGAAAGGGGAGGATGGCCTGCCCATTCCGCCGTATGCGGTGTACAACATCGGAGGCGGTCAGCCCGAGAACCTGCTGGACTTCGTGAACATCCTGCAGGAGGAGCTCCTGAGAGCCGGTGTCCTGCCGCAGGACTACGACTTCGATGCCCACAAGGAGCTCGTCCCCATGCAGCCCGGCGACGTCCCGACTACGTACGCCGATTCGACTGCTCTGGAGCGCGACTTCGGGTTTACCCCCAAGATCACCCTCCGGGAGGGCTTGAGGAAGTTCGCGCAGTGGTATAAGGAGTATTACGGATAATTGTCATTCTGAGCGAATAATTGTCATTCTGAAGCTTGCCCTGAGCTTGCCGAAGGGCGAAGCGAGAATAAATGTTGACATAAAACTTATGGGTGTATACGAAGAAAATATCATACCGATTAAGATAGCGCATTTGGCGGAGTATGTTTCCAGGCGCAAGCGTATTTCGCTGGACGATGCCTTGGTTTACATCTATGTCAATCCGATGTACGAGCGGCTCTACGATGAGAATGCCAAGTGGTGGTACCTGAGCACCGAGGCTCTTTACGAGGAGTTTGAACTCCGGCGCGGCCGTCAGCAGATGGATGTACCCAAAGAAGTGTTTGAATTCTACACCTATTGCCTTGAAAGCTACGCTACCCGTAAGGGGATAAGCGGAATGCGCGCTTGGGTGATTTTCAAAGAGTCGGGTGCAGATGAGTATATCATCGATAACTATGATCTGCTTCATACGCAGGGAATTGAATATGTGCTTGATGATATCCAGCGGTTTCTTAACAGGAGAAAAAGATGATTAAACTATATCATGGCTCAACAGTGGCGGTCAGGAAACCTTCACTCCGCCCGGGTCGCCCGAATGCCGACTTCGGTAAGGGGTTCTACACGACCAGTAATTATGAACAGGCTGTGCGCTGGGCCCACATCAAACAGGAGCGGGAAGAAGCTAGCAAGGCGGTGGTCAGTGTTTATGAGTTCGATGAAACTCTGCTTGACAATCCTGAGTTGAATATCCGCAAGTTCACCGGAGCCGATGAACCCTGGCTATATTTTGTAACCGACTGCCGCAAATCCCGCGGACACAACTACGACCTGGTGCAGGGTCCCGTGGCCAATGATAAAGTCTTCACCACTGTCAACCTGTTCGAGAGCGGAGTACTGAGTGCCGAGGCCGCTATCCTGCAGCTCAAGGCCTACAAGACTTACGACCAGTTGTCGTTTCATACGGAACGTGTGATTGGTGCATTGAGATTTGTTGAAGCAATAGAGGCGTGACCCCTCGCCCGTCAGACAGTAACCTGTACCCCTGTCCTTCAAAATCGAGCGCATGGTTAAGGGTTCTGGGTTACTTGAGAGATGGAGGAGATGTCGAAGAGAGATAGAAGAGAGATAGAAGAGAAGAGGGAAGATGTAAGGGGGAAGATGTAGGATGTAAGAGGGCTGAAGGCATATGTAAGAAGTGAGAATTCTGTAGTAATACACAATAAACAACGTTAAATGACGTTAATTTGTCGTTAGATTGCTTAAAAAGCAGTATTTTTTGCAACTTGGAATAATATTGTTATTAGAATGATAGAGAGCATCAAGATAGATAATTTCAGGGGCATTCATCGTTGCAAGATTGAAGGCCTGACGCAGGTGAATCTTTTCTTTGGGAAGAACAACTGTGGCAAGTCGTCATTGTTGGAGAGTCTTTTCTGGTATGCGGCCAGTCCAATCCGCTTCTCCCCGCCACACTCAACGCCATGCGTACCTACACCCGTTTGACCGAGAGCGACATCCATTGGTGAACTTACCTCCGAGGTACATTATGACCTTGGCAAGGC